>NZ_LT670818.1:3000000-3300000 GCF_900129505.1 Bradyrhizobium erythrophlei
TCACTGATTTTCCCCGTGGTTTCTCAGCGCGAACGCTTGACGCTGAATGGGGGAGATCGTTCCGGGCGGAATGTATAAAAGTGATCATAGCGGATTTAGGGCAACACATACACACCGGATCCCGAAACGTTTCTATGTCGCTAAGACGACATTCCGGAGTTATACGGAGTTCTCATCAACCAAAAGGACCACCACAAAAATCAAAACGGACCAGTCACTTATCCGAGGGATGGAAAGGGGCCAGCACCGAAATTGACATGGAAACAAAAAGTGAACATTCTCCCTGACGTCCCAATCTGCCGATGAGTTTGCCAGAATGTCATCAGCCCCCAACCCACAATCCGACACCGACCAGCTAGAGGCGCCCGCCGATCAGGCTGTCGCGGCCTGTGGCGGTGACGCTCGCGAGGCGGTCAAGGCGCTGATCGTCGCCAACCATTTTCTCGAAACTGATCTGGAAAAACTGAAGGCGGCGGCCTCGGTGGGCTTTCAGCTACCGGTCGACGTTGGAGAAAGCCGTTTCGAGGACATCACCGATTGGTTGCCACGTGCGGCCATCGAATTGAATTAGCCGCAGGTGTTTGATCGGCCGAAAATTCCAAGGTCCCGTGCTGATTTTGATCCCAGGTAGCAAAACGGAGCCTTGGTAGTCCTTAAGGGCCGCGGCTTGCTTCATGACGTTCTCGCGAGACAGGTCATTGCCGCACTGCTTGAGCACTTGCACCAGTGTCTCGGCGGCCGCGTAGCCGAAGACGGCGGCGCCGTCGTCTTTGCCTCCGGCCCGACTATATTTGTCAACAAATGACTGCCAGTCCTTTTTGGCTTGTTCGTCCTTCCAAGCTGGATCATTTGCATCCTTCAAGAAGGCGGCTGTCATCACGCCCACAGCATTCTCCAAGCCAGCAGGCCTTAGCGCCGTCGCAATCGATGAAGCCATATGGCTAAAAATGAACAGAGGGTGCCAATTTAACTCCGCCGCTATTTGGAGTACTTTTGCTGCGTTTTCAGGCGCTCCCGCAAATACCAAAATCTCGGCTCCTGATTGCTTCAAGATCGATACGTGCGTGTCCAGATGCTCATCTGCCATATCGTACGCGATATCGACCCTGATCATACGGGCGACGTTACCGAGCCCGTCCTCCAACCCCTTGATTATTTCCCGACCGACTTGATCGTTCTGCCAAAGAGCTACAATCCTGCTTCTAGGGTAGAACGCCTGTATATAGTTGGCGTAAATGCGCCCCTCTTCCCGAAATGAGGGCTGCCAACCCATTGTCCACGGAAACATCGATGGATCGCTCAGATGATCGTCTCCGGAGGCGATAAAAAGTTGAGGAATTTGCCTTTCATTCAAGTATGTGCGAACGGCAAAGTTGCCCGGAGTACCGAAAGAGCCGAACATCAACGAGACGTCGTCTTCTTCGATAAGACGGCGCGTAAGCTCTAGGGCGATCACCGGATTGGATTTGTCATCATATGAGATAAACTGCACCTTACGGCCGCTAATCCCGCCGCGCTCGTTGATCATCTCAAAATACGCTGCTTCGGCTTTCCCAATCGCCCCGAAGACCTCCAAATTTCCACTATAGGGCATGAGATTGCCGATACGAATTTCAGTGTCGGTCACGCCATGTACGCGCACTCGCTCGGAGATCGCGCTCAATGAAGTGAGTGCCAAGACAATCGCGACGAGCTTTAGGACCCACGTTTGCATCGGATCAACTCAATTACAAAAGCCCATCGCTTGCTGACGATGGGATAGTTGGGCTCGCGCGCGACGATCGGTGACGCACAGCGCTGCACCGCCACGAAGCATGATGAACTCACGCCGCCGTATGTGCCTCCCGCAAGATCACCCTTGTTCAATACGTAAAGCCTAGCACTTTGCTGCCGGGCAACGAATGAAAAATGGTCACAAACGATGTCAAAAAGCTGAACAGACTCAATGTCCGGTAATGGGATGGTCCGGCCGTGCTCCTGTCCTTCCAGCAATAGAATGCTGGGAAGGGGCGGCCCGAGCATAACAAACCAGGCAAGGCTGACGTGCGAACATCCATCCTTCGAGACGCGGCCAAGGGGCCGCTCCCGCCGCGATAACGGCGAAGCCGTTACGCGGGGATGAGGTCCGAGATATACTCACGACTCCGCAGGATGAGGATTTCCCGAATCAATCCTTCCTGAACACGATCGAGGCGATCCAGCCGGTCATCAGCGCCATGCAGGCGGTGACTAGGCCATAGATCAGGCCGTTCTGGCGCGCGGTGGTGGCGACGAACTGTTCGAATCCCACCTTGACGATTTCGAACGCGGTGTCGGTCTTGGTCACCAGCGCGCCGTCGGAAAACAGCTTGATCTCGACGTCATAGGTGCCGATCGGCACTTCGGCCGGAAGCGGGATGCCGGTGCGAAACAGCGTCGGCGTCAGGAAGGTGACCGCGCTTGTATCCTCGCGGTAGAGGCCGTGTTCGCGGCGCAGTCGCACGAAGGCGCTGCGGAACGCGTCGTTGGGCACCACGTCGGCGTAATCGGGCCCGACGCGCTGGGTCAGCAGCACATTGTTGAGGCCGAGCTGCTGGCGCCGTTCGACCTCGGGCGACGCGATGGCGTCGAACGGCCGGTTGGCAAACAGCGCGAGATAGGTCGGCACCTGCAGGAATTGCCGGTAGTCGGTGTTGATCCAGATGCCGAATTTGCGTTCCTTGCGGCGCGTCACCATGTCCGCGCGCGGCCCGCTCACGGTCACCACGAGATCGTAGGCGTTGCGGGTCGCGGGCGTCGCGGCGTCCTTCTCGACCGAGCCGAACAGCACCAGCTCTTCGCCGGAATAATTCGGCGTCACCGTGACCCGGTGGTTGGACACCGACACGATCAGCCGCTCCGCGCGCGCCGGCGGTGCCGGCAAAAGCGCGCCCAGCACCAGCGCGGCGACGACGGCAGCGAGTGAGGCGCGCCCGCTCATCCGGCGCCTCCGGTTTCCCGGATGGTGAAGAGATCGTCGGGCCGGATCACGAGCTCGATCGCAAAGCGGATTCCGACCGCGAGCACCAACAGTCCCAGCAACAGCCGCAGATGTTCGCCGCGGATCTTCTGGCCGGCGCGGGCGCCGAACTGCGCGCCGGTGACACCGCCGACCATCAGGATCAGCGCCAGCACGGCGTCGACCAGATGGTTGGTGACGGCGTGCAACAGGGTGGCGAACAGCATGGTGACCAGCGTCAGCACCATCGAGGTGCCGATCACGGTCGCAGTTGGCACCCGCAACAGATAGATCATGATCGGGACCAGGATGAAGCCGCCGCCGACGCCCATCACCGCGCCGATAAAGCCGATGATGGTGCCGACCACGATCACCGGAATCACCGACAGATAGATCTTGGAGCGCTTGAAGCGCATCTTCAGCGGCAGGCCATGAATCCAGCCATGGCTTCCCGAGCGGCGCAACGGCACCGCCACGCCGCGGCGAACGCGCAACAGCGCGCGCAGCCCCTCCCAGAACATCAGTCCGCCGACGCTGCTCAGAAGCACCACATAGGACAGCGCGATCATCAGGTCGAGCTGGCCGAGCGAGCGCAACAGCGTGAAGGTCCAGACGCCGAGCATGGTGCCAACGGTGCCGCCGCTCAGCAGCACCATGGCCAGCGCCGGATCGATGGCGCGGCGGCGCCAGTAGGACAGCGCGCCGGAAAACGACGAGGCCGCGATGTGGCTAGCGACGGAGGCGACCGCGACCGCGGGCGCGATGCCGATGAAGATCAGGAGCGGCGTCATCAGAAACCCGCCGCCGATCCCGAACATGCCCGACACGAAACCCACCGCCGCGCCCATCGCCAGGATGAGGAAAACGTTGACCGGCAGGTCGGCGATCGGGAGGTACAGCTGCACGCGCGTCCGCTTTTTTTGATTGAGCCGTGCGCCCGGCCGGGACCGCGTTCGGCTTGGTGCTAAAAATCGAACAAGTGGGATTCGGTTTGCACGACAAGCGCGCGCGAACGCGGATCGACACCCCCTGCATAACCGAATTCGCTTCCGGGAGGGACTAAAGAATCCGCTGCCAGCGGGCTATTTTGACGCGGCCCGCCGCGCAGCTTCGGATGGGGTGAATAATTCAGATTAACGAGCCAGATCAACGTGTCTGGCTCAAGGCGTCCGGGCAGGCTCAGTGACGAGCTTCATCGCCGCGGCTTCCCTGACGCCGAGCCAGCGGATGTCGCTGGTTTCGGACATGGCCTCCACCACCGAAGAGGAGACCCCCATCCTGGTCATATAGCTCAGGACCACTCCCGTGGTCCGCTGGGTCTCGGCGACGGGGTCGTGCCCGGGCACGGATGTCACAAACCGATGGACCCCGAGCTTCGAGCCTTCGATGCCGTAACGGCTCTTGCCGCCGGCGTAGACCAGTACGCAGGCGCTCGCGCAATAGGAAGGCCTGACCTGGCCGGAGCCGTCGACGACGCCGACGGCGGTGTCCAATCCGCGCGAGCGAATGATTTCGCCGATGATCATGGCCTGGTTCAGATCGCCGCCCGGAGAGGACATCACTATGGTGTCGCCGGGTGCGAGATGGGCTTCATCGAGCCTGTCGCGGAACCAGCCTGCGGCGGCGGCGCCGATCTTCCCCCTGATGAACAAGGCCGGCCGGCCGCGGCCTTCACCATCGATGTCGGCATTTGCAACCGGCGATGACGTCATGCTCGGGGCGAAATACTGATCTCTCCAATAGGCCCAGGCCTCCGGCCTCGACAGGTCCCGGTAGGCGCGGATGCCGATGCCGCTCGCCACGAGCATAAAGAGCACGGCCGACCACAGAGGCCGCCTGCTTCGGGTGGGTCGGGGTGGCGGCGCCGCGGGCGGCCCGGCCGGCCTGCGCGGCGGTGCGACCCGGGGCCCGGTCGGGGACCTCTGGAATTCGCCGCTTCCGTCCTGACGATCATCGAAAGACAAATGATCCTCTCGGCAACTCGAGTTGTCCCGGACGTCGAGCCTCCGGGCGCGCGCAGTCAATGACGAGCCTGTCTATGCGGCATTGTCGAGGAGGAATATGACGGCGATACCGCCGGATGCGTCAATGGGCGGAGGCGGTTCGCTTGGTCGCAACCGGCTTGGCCGCGGGCTTGACGGGTTTACCCTGGACCTGTGCCGGCCCCGGCGCCGCGTCCCATCCGCCGGCCGGACTTGCCACGTTGATGGCGTCGTCGGGCTGGGGTTCGGCCGTGAAGGTCTGGAGCGCCAGCTTGGCCGCGGCCAGCGATTGAGGATCGAGCCGCTTGGCGACATCGTCGCGTTTGCGCGCGGCATCCGCATCGCCCTGCGCCGCCGCCAGGCTGAACCATTTGAAGGATTCGGCGAGGTTCTGTTCGACCCCGATGCCACGGGCATAGAGGATGCCGAGGTTGAACTGGCTGTCGGCGACGCCGCGATCGGCGGCCTTGCGGAACCATTGCGAGGCGCTCTTGTAGTTGGCGCCATTGCCGCCGCCATCGGCGTCAAGCACGGCCAGATTGTGCATCGCCTTGGCGTTGCCGCGCTCGGCGGCCTGCAGGTAATAACGCCGCGCGATATCGATGTCCTTCTTCACACTCAGGCCCTTCTCGTAGAAAGTCCCGAGCCTGAAGATCGCCGGCACTACGCGGGCCTGGGCCGCGCGGTCGTACCATTTGGCGGCTTCGTCGAAATTCTGCGCCACGCCCTTGCCTTCGGCGAAACGCACGCCGACCTCGTAGGCCGCGGTGGGATCGCCCTTCAACGCGGCCGCGCGCAGCATTGGACCGCCGATGCCATCCGGCAAGTTCTCGCTCGGCGGGACCTGCACCTGACCGAGCTTTCGGCCGGCCGAGGACGGCTGCGCAGCCGGGATCGCGCCGGTGATATCGTTGGACGTGACCGGCGAGCCCGGGCTTTGCGGGATCGCGACCGAGGCGCCGTCGGGGCTGCTCGGCGCGGCGCTGTTGAGCGATTGCCGGCCGATCGGGGTCGGCGAAGTCATCGAGGGCGTCACCGGATCCGGCACCACCGGCCTGGCGCTGTCTTCCGCGGGCGGCTGCGCCGCGGCCGGTGACTCGCTCGAATGCTCGATCGCGGCAGTCGGCGGCGCGCTGCCGCCATCGAGCAGCGACATCCCCAACTTGAAGGTGCCAAGCACGATCACGACCACGCTCGCGGCGACCAGAAGCGAGCGGATCTTGGAGGTGATCGTCGATCCCTCCTTGGCCTTGTCGCCGGCGGTGGTCCTGATCGAGCCTCGGCCGGCCTTGCCGTCAGCGGGTTGCGCGGCCGCGGCGGCCTGCGCGGCGCGGCGGGCGGCGGCGATGAAGCTCGAGGTGCTGACCTTTTCGCCGCTCTTCAGGGCGGCGGCCGGAATCTCGCTGATGGCGCTTTCGGAAGCTGCGATGCGCTCCGACGGCGACGCGGTGCGGCCGGTCGGCCGAGTACCCGGTTCGAGCGGATGGTCGGGCGGCAGGCTCGGCTCGATCGGGGTGCGCGTCTGCGTGTGCGGCTCGAGGATCTCGCTGATGGCGCGCGGCGCCGCGATGGTCACGGCCGGTACCGGCGGTGGCGCGGCCTGGAATTCGCGGGGCGCCGCGGTGAAGTGTTCCTGTGCCGCGGCGGGGTTGGGCAATTCGGGTTTGGGCTGCGGCGGCGGTGCGACGCGAGCGGCGGCTGCCTGCGGGGCGGCTGCTTCCGGCGGGGGTGCGGTGGGCTGGGTGCGGACCGCGCGCAGGTCGCCTTCGATCATCGCCAGCCGGTCGACTACATGGCCGAGCGTATTGTGGACGGCCTCGAGCGAATCCTGGGTGTGGCGGCCTGTTTCCGTCTGGCTGAAGCGGATGTCGGACAATTCGCGCTTGACGAGATCGATCAGGCCCTTGTCAGCGGGCTCGGCTGCGTCGCGGCTGCTCTGCGCCAGCGCGGAGACGGTCGTATTCTGGTTTTCCAGATGGCGCAGAATGTCATGCAGCCCGTCCTCGACCCGTCCGAGGTCGACCGAGGGGCGCTGATCGGCCAGGGCTTCCAGCCGCTCGAGCAGATAGGACACGCGCTGCTCAAGATGGGCGAAGGCGGAGGCGTTGTCGGTGCCGACCGGCAGGCGGTCGATGCGGTCGGACAGCGCCCGCAGCGCGCCTTCGATCTGGTCGGTGTTTTCGGCCGGCGCCGGGCGTTCGCGGCTTTCCAGCGTCGAGGTCAGCGCCGCGATGCGCTGTTCGAGGATCGCGAAGGAATCGCTGTTGTCGCCGGCGCGGGACAGATGGTCGACCTTGGACGACAGCGTGTGTACGTCGTCGCTGAGCCGGGCCAGCGCGTCGTTGGAAGCGACATTGGAAACGATGGCGCGAAGTGCTGCGATGGCGCCTTCGAGCTGCTGCACCGTGGAGGGATCGTCATTGCTGCGCAGGATCAGGTCGAGTTTGGTGCCGAGATTGCGGATCGCCTCGTCATAGCCGGCCAGTTGCTCCGCCGGCATCAGCGAACGCAGCACTTCGCGAATTTCGCTCAACGCCCGTTCGATGCCGGAAAGCGCGTTGGCGTCGATGCCGTTCTGGCGGGTCTCGTCGATGCGGCGGGACAGCGAGCGGATTTCGTTTTCGATCGATTCGATCGCCCGGCGCGGCATCGCCTCGGTGATGGCCTGGCGGATCTCCGTGAGTTCGCTGCGGAACGCGGCGATCGATTGCTCGATCCCGTCGGGGCGCTGCAGCGCCTCGATCTGGCTGGTGATCTTGAGCAGATGGCGTTCGAGCGAGGAAAAATCCGGGCTCGGAGGCGCTGCCGGTGCCATCGGGGCCGGTGCCATCGGGGCCGGCGCCATCGCGGGCGCCATCAGGGGTGCAATCGGCGGCGCGCTGCGCGGCGGCATCTGTCGCGGCGCCGGCGCATCGAGCTCATTCTGGCGCGCGGCGATTTCCGCGATCGCGAAATCGAACGAGGCCGGGCTGAGCGGCGGCGAGGGACGATAGACCTGGGCGGCGGCGCGCTCGACCATCTCGGTCTGGCGCTGCTTGTCCTGGGGGGCCTGCCGCGGCGGTTGCGGGTTCGAGATCTGCGACAGCCGCGCGTCGAGGCGCGAGATCGCGTCGTTCAACTGCCTGGCGACGCCCTGCTCGCTGCGGGGGGCGGCGTCGTTGCGCGGCGCGTCGCCGCGCGGCATTTCGTTGCGCAGAGTATCGCTGCGCGGCATATCGCTGCGCGGTCTGGGTTGCGAAATCTGTTCGATCTGGCGGGTGATCGAATCCAGCCGCTGATGGATATCGGCGACATCGCGGCTTTCCTGGCTCGGCACCACGAAGTGCTGCTCGGGGGGGCTGCGGAAATTCGGAGGCGCGGAATCGCCGATGGTGGAATTGAGCCAGTCGTTCAGCGACATGCCGGCGCGCCGCGCGGCGGCCTCGGCCCTCTCGCGGACGGACGGATCGATGCCTTCAACACTCCACGATACGCGCGAATTCATGCTTCCGTCCGGTTCCAGACTTCGGCGCTCCACCTGCGCCTTCAGCCTCCCCGCGCGTCCCGCTCGAAAGACAAGCGGAATCCGCGCAGGTCGTCTGCCTCAGATCCTGACTTTTTCCCCTTACGGTAAATAACGGGTTAAGGATTTGAGTTGCCGAGAAGTAAAGTTGGCGAGGCGCCGAATCGACGGCATTCCGGCCCGGGCAATACGCCGGCCCCGCGCCGTCCTAATTCGTCAGGATGCGTCGGCTCGTCCGTTGTTGTCGCGCTGGCTCTCGTCGAGCGGCACGACATTCGTCCGACTGGCGGCGGACAAGGCATCGAGCGCCTCTTCGCACCACTCCGCCACCAGACGCTCGTGGCGCAGCCCGATGCGAAGGCCGAGCAGTTTGCCGGTGTCGGCGGGCGAGGCGGCGCCATGAGGAAAAAGTTTGTTGAGGATGCGTTCGTAGCGGGCGGAACGGTCGCGGTGGTATTCCTGCCGCGCCATCAGGTCGGCGCGCAAGGGTTCGATGTCGATACTGTCGAGCGCGCATAGCCGCACCAGCAGATCGTCCTTGATCGACGGCGGGATGCTCGGCTTCGCCGCCCAGTGCTTCAGCGCAGCCCGGCCCTCGCCGGTGAGCGTATAGACCAGCTTGTTGGGCTTGCCCGACTGCACGACTTCGCGGCCCTGGACATGGCCACGGTCCCGCAGCCGCGAGAGTTCGCGGTAGATCTGCTGATGATTGGCTTTCCAGAAGAACCCGATCGACGAATCGAACGTCTTGGCAAGCTCATAGCCCGTCATCGGACGTTCGGTCAGGCAGGCAAGGATTGCGTCACCCAGCGCCACGACGCGGCCTCCTCTTGCGAAGCTCCATCCTTGACTTTATGCATAAAGGCGCATATGCGTCAATGTGCATATCGTTTTGACCGATGACTGCCCCTGCACCCGTCCGAACGCGTTTTCAGCCACACGAGACGTCCGATGAGCATGACCGGCCTCGACAAATGGTACGGCTACATGAAGTCCCATGACCGTGCGGCGCTGTGGGATCTGCTGCATCCGGACGCGGTGTTCGAAAGCCCCGTCGTTCACACGCCGCAACGCGGCCGCGACATCACCTTCAAATATCTGTCGAGCGCGGAAAAGGTGCTGGGCGGTCCGGGCTTCGCCTATGTCGGCGAATGGCGCAGCGCGACCGGCGCGGTGCTCGAGTTCGAAAAAGCAATCGACGGCATCACCATCAACGGCGTCGACATCATCACCTTCAGCGACGACGGCCGCATCACGCATTTCAAGGTGATGGTGCGTCCGCTCAAGGCGATCAACCTGCTGCATCGGCTGATGGGCGAGCAATTGGCGATGACGCAAGGCGATACCGGCGGCGCAAGGTCGCAGCCGCCGACGTGATACCGAACTGACTTAAGGAATGCGTCGGACCGCCGGAACCGGTTAAGGTCCATTTCAGGAACTGAGTAATTGCTGCGCTGGATGAACTCCCCTAAAGGAGCCGCCAGCCAGCCGGGAGGACATCATGCCAATTTACAAAGCCCCAGTCGAAGACGTGAATTTCCTGCTCAACGACGTGTTTCAGATCGACCGCTACGACAATCTTCCCGGCTTCAGCGATGCCTCCGCCGACGTGCGGGAGGCGATTTTGGGCGAGGCCGCCAAACTCGCTGAGGAAGTGCTGCAGCCACTCAATCGCACCGGCGATCTCGAAGGCTGCACCCGGCATGACGACGGTAGCGTGACGACGCCGAAAGGCTTCAAGGAAGCCTACAAGCAGGTCGCCGAAGGCGGCTGGCTGGGCTTGTCCGCGCCGGCGGAATATGGCGGGCAGGGCCTGCCGGTGACGCTGAGCCAGGCGGTCAACGAATTCCAGTGCTCGGCCAACATGGCGTTTTCGATGTATGGCGGCCTGACCATGGGTGCCACCGCCGCGCTGATGGTGCATGGCAAGCCCGAACAGAAGAAGATGTTCGTGCCGAAGATGGTGGCCGGCGAATGGACCGGCACCATGAACCTCACCGAGCCGCAATGCGGCACGGATCTCGGCCTGTTGCGCACCAAGGCGGCCAAGCAGGCCGACGGCAGCTACAAAATTACCGGCACCAAGATCTTCATCTCCGCCGGCGAGCACGATCTGGCAGACAACATCATCCATCTGGTGCTGGCCCGCATCGAGGGCGCGCCCGCCGGTATCAAGGGTGTGTCGCTGTTTGTCGTTCCGAAAATCCTGGTCAATGCCGACGGTTCGCTGGGCGCCCGCAACGGCGTCACCTGTGGCTCGATCGAGCACAAGATGGGCATCCACGGCAATTCGACCTGCGTGATGAATTATGACGGCGCCACCGGCTGGCTGATCGGTGAGGAAAGCAAGGGCATGCAGGGCATGTTCGTGATGATGAACGAGGCCCGGCTCGGCGTTGCGGTGCAGGGACTGGCGCAGTCCGAAGTCGCTTACCAGAACGCGGTGGCCTATGCCCGCGACCGCCTGCAGGGCCGCTCGCTGTCGGGGCCGAAGGCGCCGGACAAGCCGGCCGATCCGATCATCGTGCATCCCGATGTCCGCCGCACGCTGCTCACCATCCGCGCCTTCAACGAGGCGGCGCGCGCCATGGTGGTGTGGACGGCGCTGAAGAGCGACGTCGCCCACCGCTCCAGCGATCCCAAGGACCGCCAGGAGGCCGACGATCACATGGGCCTGATGACGCCGGTCATGAAGGGCGTTCTCACCGATGTCGGATTTTCCAATGCGGTGCTGGCGCAGCAGATGTATGGCGGGCACGGTTACATCGCCGAACAGGGCATGGAGCAGTTCGTGCGCGACGCCCGCATCGCCATGATCTATGAGGGCGCCAACGGTATCCAGGCGCTGGATCTGGTCGGCCGCAAGCTGCCGCGCGACGGCGGCCGGGCGGTGATGGCTTTCTTCGGCGAGGTCGCGGGCTTCGCCAAGGAGCACGGCGGCGACGAGGCGATGAAGCCCTATGTCGCGCCGATGAGCGCCGCACTCGGTCATCTGCAGCAGGCGACCACCTGGCTGATGCAGAATGCGATGATGAAGCCCGACAATGCCGGTGCCGCCGCCACCGATTACATGCAGCTGTTCGGCCTCGTCACCTTCGCCTATATGTGGGCGCGGATGGCGAAAGTCGCAGTGGACAAGATTGCAGGCAGCGGCGCCACGCCCTATCTGACCACCAAGCTCGTGACCGGCCGTTTCTTCATGGAGCGCATGCTGCCGGAAACGACGGTTCACCTCGCGCGCATCCAGACCGGATGCGCGACCACCATGGAATTGGCCGCGGAAGCGTTCTGATCGGAGAAATTCTTCTTCAAGGCCCGAAAACCAACCCGCGACATCTTCGCCAATCCGCCTATATATTATGATCCTCATACCAGGAGGGCGTCATGCCTGAGGCATTCATCTACGATCACGTTCGCACCCCGCGCGGCCGCGGCAAGCCCGATGGCGCGCTGCATGAGGTGACCGCGGTGGCGCTGGCCACCGCACCGCTGAGGGCGCTGAAGGAGCGCAACAATCTGGCCGAAGACGTGGTCGACGACGTCATCCTCGGCGTGGTCGATCCGGTCGGCGAGGCCGGCTCCGACATCGCGCGCTTCGCGGCCATGAACGCCGGCCTCGGCGAAGCCGTCCCCGGCATCCAGATCAGCCGCTTCTGCGCGTCGGGCCTGGATGCCGTGAATTTCGCCGCGGCCCAGATCATGAGCGGCCAGCATGAACTCACCATCGGCGGCGGCGCCGAATCGATGAGCCGCGTCGGCATCGGCGCCTCCGGCGGCGCCTGGCCGATGGATCCCTCGATCGCGGTGCCGACCTATTTCATGCCGCAGGGCGTCTCCGCCGACCTGATCGCGACCAAATACGGCTTCTCGCGCGACGACGTCGACGCCTATGCGGTGCAGAGCCAGCAGCGCGCGGCGAAGGCCTGGGACGAGGGCCGCTTCAAGAATTCGGTCGTCCCGGTCAAGGACGTCAACGGGCTGACCATCCTGGCCAAGGACGAGCATATGCGCCCGACCACGACCATGCAGTCGCTCGGCCAGTTGCAGCCGTCCTTCGTGGCGATGGGACAGATGGGCGGCTTCGATGCGGTGGCGATCCAGTCGCATCCGGAAATCGAGCGCATCAACTACGTCCATCACGCCGGCAATTCCTCGGGAATCGTCGACGGCGCCGGCGCGGTGCTGCTCGGCAGCCAAGCAGCCGGCAAGAAACACGGCCTGAAGGCGCGCGCGAAGATCCGCGCCTTCGCCAATATCGGCTCGGAGCCGGCGATGATGCTGACCGGCCCGGTCGACGTCACCGAAAAGCTGTTCGAGCGTTCGGGCATGAAGAAATCGGACATCGATCTGTTCGAGCTCAACGAAGCCTTCGCCTCGGTGGTGCTGCGCTACATGCAGGCCTTCGACATCGACCCCGCCCAGATCAACGTCAATGGCGGCGCGATCGCGCTCGGCCATCCCTTGGGTGCGACAGGTGCGATGATCCTCGGCACCGTGCTCGACGAACTCGAGCGCACCAACAAGTCGACCGCCCTGATCACGCTGTGCATCGGCGGCGGCATGGGCACCGCGACCATCATCGAGCGGGTTTAACGCGCAGAGCCGTAGGGTGGGTTAGCCGAAGGCGTAACCCGCCGACATCGCAGCATTGGGAATGGTGGGTTACGCTTCGCTAACCCACCCTACGATTTCAGAGACAACCGCCGCGCCCAGGGGCTGTCGGCATCGAGGGAGCGACCAACATGGCCTTCAAGAATTTCAAGCTGGAAACCGATGCCGACGGCATCGTGCTGGTGACCTGGGACACCCCGGGCCGCTCGATGAACGTGCTCGACGAAACCTCCGTCACCGAGCTCGAGGAAATCGTGAAGCAGACCTCCGCCGACGCCGCGGTGAAGGGCGTCGTCATCACCTCGGGCAAGGAAGCTCTATGCGCGGGCGCCGATCTGTCGATGCTCGAGGGTATGAGCCATCAGTACGCCGATATGTTGAAAGCCAAGGGCGAAGTCGCCGCCAACCAGGTGCTGTTCGATCAGAGCCGCAGGTTCTCGCAGGTGTTCCGCAATATCGAAACCTCGGGCAAGCCTTGGGCCGCCGCGATCAACGGCCTGGCGCTGGGCGGCGGTTTTGAACTGACGCTGGCCTGCCACTACCGCGTCGCCGCGCAGAATCCCAAAACGCGCCTTGGCCTTCCCGAGATCAAGGTCGGGCTTTTCCCCGGCGCCGGCGGCACCCAGCGCGTGCCGCGCATCGTGCAGCCGCAGGACGCCATGCAACTCCTGCTCAAGGGCGAGGCGATCAATCTCGACAAGGCCAAGGCGCTGAAGCTGGTCGACACCATCGTTCCCGCCACCGACCTGATCAAGGCGGCAAAAGACTGGATCAAGGGCGGCGGCAAGGCGGTGGCACCCTGGGATGAGAAGGGTTTCAAGCTGCCGGGCGGTCCGGTGTTTTCCAAGGCCGGCATGATGATGTTCCCGGCCGGCAACGCGATCTATCGCCGCGAGACCTACGACAATTATCCGGCGGCGCGCGCCATCATGAGCTGCGTCTATGAAGGCCTGCAATTGCCGATCGACGCCGCTTTGCGCGTCGAATCGCGTTACTTCACCCAGATCCTGCGCTCCAAGGAAGCGGCCGCGATGATCCGCAGCCTGTTCCTGTCGATGCAGGAACTGAACAAGGGTGCGCGGCGCCCGCCAAATGTGCCGCCGACGAAGGTGAAAAAGCTTGCCGTCATCGGCGCCGGCTTCATGGGCGCCAGCGTCGGCTATGTCTCGGCGCGCGCCGGCATCGACGTGGTCCTGATCGACCGCGACCAGGAAAGCGCCGACAAGGGCAAGGGTCACGCCGCATCCGTGATCGACGATCTCATCAAGAAGGGCCGCGCCAAGGAAACCGATCGTGAGACGATCCTCGGCCGCATCAGCGCGACCGCCGATTACACCGTGCTGAAGGACTGTGACCTCGTCATCGAAGCGGTGTTCGAGGATCGCAAGGTCAAGGCCGAGACCTACGCCAAGGCGCAGCCACTGCTGAAGGGCGACGCGATCTTTGCCTCCAACACCTCGACACTGCCGATCAATTCGCTGGCGGAAGAATTCAAGGACCAGGGCAAGTTCATCGGCATCCACTTCTTCTCGCCGGTCGAGAAGATGATGCTGGTGGAAATCATCGTCGGCAAGAACACCAATGACACGGCGCTCGCCACCGCGCTCGATTACGTGCGCCTGATCGGCAAGACGCCGATCGTGGTCAATGATTCCCGCGGCTTCTTCGCCAACCGCTGCGTCATGCGCTATATCGCCGAAGGCACGGAGATGTTCCTTGAAGGCGTGCCGCCGGCGATGATCGAGAACGTCGCCAAGATGGCCGGCATGCCGGTCGGACCGCTGTCGCTGTCGGACGAAGTCGCGCTCGATCTCGGCCTGAAGATCATGAGGGCGACCGAAGCCGACCTCGGCCCGAACGCCATCAACCAGGACCAGAAGAAGCTGATGGTAGAGATGGTGGAAAAACAGGGCCGGTTCGGTCGCAAGAACAGCAAGGGATTCTACGATTATCCGGAGAAGGGCAAGGGTCAGAAGAGCCTGTGGGCGGGACTGGCGGGCCTGCAGCCGGAGCATCTCGACCCGGATACCCTCGACATCGAGGAACTGAAGCAGCGCTTTCTGGTCGTGCAGGCGGTGGAAGCCGCGCGCACCGTCGAGGATCACGTCATCACCGACATGCGCGAGGCCGATGTCGGCTCGATCCTCGGCTTCGGCTTCGCACCGTTCACCGGCGGCACGCTGTCCTATATCGACTTCATGGGCACCAAGAAGTTCGTCGATCTCTGCCACAGACTGGAAGCCAAATACGGCTCGCGCTTCACCCCGCCAAAACTGCTCGAGGAAATGGCCGCCAAGGGCGAGACCTTCTACGGCCGCTTCCCGCCGAAGAAGCTCGCCGCGGCGTAGGGTCTTTATCCGTCATTCCGGGATGGTGCGTTAGCACCAGACCTCAGATGCGCAATTGCGCATCGGGGAATCTCGAGATTCTCCGATGTGCAATTGCACATCGTAGTTCGATGCTTCGCATCGCCCCGGAATGACGACTACAAGAAAGGGCCGGATCATCGATCCGGCCCTTTTGTCTATCGCTACCTGCAAAACCTCACGCCGCCTTCATCAGGCCTTCCCTGGTGAGTGCTTGCTGCACCGTCGGCCGCGCCGCGACGCGGTCCTTGTAGGCCATCAGGTTCTTCAGGCCGGAGAGGTCCAGTTTGTTTCCGTCGGCCCACCGCAGCATGGTGTAGAGATAGCCGTCGGCGACCGTGAACTGCTTGCCCATCAGGTAGTCGCGGCCGGCAAGCTGGCTGTCGGCATGTTTGAATTTGCCCATGATGCGGTCCTTGAAGAAGTTCTTCACCTCGTCAGGGATCGCCGGATTGAACAGCGGGCTGAAATTCTTGTGAAGCTCGCCTGTGATGAAGTTGAGCCACTCCAGCAGTTTGTAGCGCTCGGCGCTGTCGCGGGCGGGCGCGAGGTTCTTGGCCGCCACCTGGTCGGCGATTATCTGCACGATAACCGGGCCTTCGGTGACGAGTTCGCCCGAGTCCAGCGCCAGCGCCGGCACCTGGCCCTTGGGATTGATCTTGAGGTAGTCGTCGCCGTTCTCGAGCTTCTTGGCCTTGAGATCGACCTTGACCAGATCGTAGGGCAGGCCGGCTTCGCACAGCGCGATATGGGGAGAAAGCGAACAGGCTCCAGGCGAATAATAAAGTTTCATTGGCATTTTCCTTCCCTTGGACTATTTGGCTATGGGCGCTTGAGCCCGGCCGGTCCTGAGCGGACCAGAACCGATCAGGCTCCAAATCTCGATTTCGTTACGTTTTCTTCATGCGAAGCGGTATCCGCTGCGCTCGAAAACGCCAACGGATGACTAAATGCATCTGCATGAAATAGTCAAGATTGATGCAGCTGCATTTAGTAGGCTACACTGTATGCGTTATCTACGGGCCGGGACATGAAACGCAAACCATCGACCGAGGCGACCGCCGCCTGGATCCGCCTGATGCGGGTCCAGAGCCGGGTGCTGGACTGCGTCGAGCAGGATTTGAAGAAGGCCGGCTTTCCACCGCTCGCCTGGTATGACGCGCTGCTCGAGCTGTCGCGCGCGCCGTCCGGCGAGATGCGCCCGGTCGAGCTGGAAAAGCAGATGCTGATCCCGCAATACTCGACCTCGCGGCTGATCGACCGGCTGGTCGATGAAGGACTGGCGGCGCGGCGTGAATGCAAGATCGACAAGCGCGGCCAGTTCGTCGAAATCACCGAGGCCGGGCGCGAACTGCAGAAGAAGATGTGGGGCGCGTATTCGGCCGCGATCGAAAAGCACGTTGGCTCGAAACTGTGCGATGCAGACGCCGCCAAGCTCTGCGGCCTGCTCGACCGGCTGGGCTGCTCTTGCGGCGAGACGCAGGCGCTCGCCGCCAGAGACGGCGCGCCCGCCCGATGATATTATTTGTACTTCTCGCATCCGCGGACCGGTCGGTTCGGGGATACTCCCGACACCGCGCGCATTCCGTCGAAGCGCCTTTCAACCGGAATTTTCATGGCGCGTGACCAGATCGATATGACGCCGCTGCAATCGCGCGCCGAATTGGTGGCGTGGCTGGAAGCGGGCGTGAAGCCGCCTTCCGAGTTTCGGATCGGCACCGAACACGAGAAGACGCCCTTCACCCTCGAGGGCCATCGTCCCGTGCCTTACCAGGGCGCGCGCGGCATCGGCGCGCTGCTCGAAGGCATGCAGCTCCTGCTCGGCTGGGAGCCGATCATGGAGCGCGGCAACATCATCGGGCTCTACGACGTCACCGGCGGCGGCGCGATCTCGCTGGAGCCCGGCGGGCAGTTCGAATTGTCCGGCGCGCCGGTCGAGAACGTGCACCAGACCCAGTCCGAGCTGATGGCGCATCTGGCGCAGGTACGCGAGATCGCCAGTCCGCTCGGCATCGGCTTTCTCGGGCTCGGCATGACGCCGTCATGGTCGCGGGCGCAGATCCCGATGATGCCCAAGGGCCGCTACAAGATCATGACCGACTACATGCCGAAGGTCGGCCAATACGGCCTCGACATGATGTACCGGACCTGCACGGTGCAGACCAATCTCGACTTCTCCTCCGAAGCCGACATGGTCAAGAAGCTCAGGGTATCGGTGGCGCTGCAGCCGGTGGCGACCGCCCTGTTTGCCAATTCGCCGTTCACCGAAGGCAAACCCAACGGCTTCCTGTCGTTCCGCTCCGAGATCTGGCGCGATACCGACAACGGCCGCGCGGGGATGATCCCCTGGGCGTTCGAGGACGGCATGGGGTTCGAGCGCTGGGTCGATTACGCGCTCGACGTTCCCATGTACTTCGTCAAGCGCGGCGATCAATATATCGACGTCGCCGGATCGTCGTTCCGGGCTTTTTTTGAGGGCAGGAATAACTCGCTTCCCGGCGAGCGCCCGACGCTGTCGGACTGGGCCAACCATCTCTCCACGATCTTCCCCGAGGTGCGGCTGAAGCGCTATCTGGAGATGCGCGGCGCCGACGGCGTCCCGTGGGATAGGCTGCCGGCGCTGCCGGCGTTCTGGGTCGGCCTGCTCTACGACGATGTCAGCCTGGATGCCGCCTGGGACATCGCCAAGCACTGGAATGCGCATGAGCGCCAGGCCCTACGGGACGATGTGCCCCGCCTCGGCTTCAAGGCCAGGATCAGGGATCGCTATTTGTTCGAGATCGCCAAGGAATGCCTGGCGCTGGCCCATTCCGGCCTGCGCCGGCGCGGTCGCGCCGATCATCTCGGTCGCGACGAAAGCCGTCATCTCCAGCCGCTGGAGCGGATCATCGATTCCGGGCGGACGCCGGCCGAGGAGATGCTGGAGAAATTCCACGGCGCCTGGCATGGCTCGGTGGAACCGGCCTACGACGAATACGCGTTCTGACCGGCATCTGCGCCGACGAGATCGTGGTCCGATTGAACCGGTACCCACCCATCGGGTCGTAGCCCCAGGGCATGCTTTTCCGGATCATGCTTTGCGGGCCTTTTGAGAGCCGCCGGCCGGGCGCCGTTCATCCGCCGTACAGGTTCGTGGCGATCAAATGGCCATCCGCGCGAGCGGGGCGACTAATTAATTGAAAGCAATCGCGAATGTGGGGAGGCCGCCTGCTCAGAGCGTGTTTGGCGACCCTCGCCGTGCTGGCGGCCGTTACCGCCGCGCGACCGGCGCTGGCGCAGGCCAATTTCGATCGTCCCGGCAGTGATTATCTCAGCTTGCCGGTGCCCTCGGGCGACCCGGCGGATTGCGCGCTGGTGTGCGAGCGCGACCGCCGCTGCCGGGCCTGGAGCTTCAATTACCCGACCGATGTCGCCGGCGGTGCCCTGTGCTGGCTGAAGAACAGCGTGCCGCCGCGCGTTCAGGATGATTGCTGCGTCTCGGGCGTGCGCGGCGCCGGCGTGGTGGAGCTGCGCAATGGCGGGGTGGAAACCTCGATCGACCGGCTCGGCGGCGATTACCGCAATTTCAGCCTGAAGCCCGGCGAGAGCAGCGAGGCCTGCAAGGCGGCCTGTACCGACGACAACAAATGCCGCGCCTGGACGTTTGCCCGCCCGGGCTATGTCGGCAAGGAAGCGCATTGCTTTCTGAAGAAGGAGATAAAGCCGCCGCGGCGCAAGGCCGGGTTTATCTCGGGGGTGGTGCGGTAGGATCGTTCGTATAGTGGGCAAAGCGAAGCACGCCCACCGACCAACGCAACCGGAGTTTAAACATCCGGAGGTGGGCACGGCGCAGACGCGCCTTTGCCCACCCTGCGATCTGCTACGATTCAATGCACCGACGTGAAGAACCGCGACAGACGAAAACCGGACAGCCAGGTCGAGACCGGCTGGTGGCGGATGCCGAGATCCCAGGAGGCGACCACGGCGTCGGCGCGGCCGACCAAATCGTCCATCGGCAGCATGCCGACGCCGCCGTCGCGCACGGGCACGCGGCTGTCGGCGGAATTGTCGCGGTTGTCGCCCATCACGAACAGCCGGCCCGGCGGCACCGTGATTTCGGCCGTGTTGTCGAGTCGGCCGTTGTCGCGCAGCTTCAAGATCTGGTGACTGACGCCGCCCGGCAGGGTTTCGACGAAGCGGTAGGCCGGCTCGACGCTGCCGTTGTCATCCTCGGCCTGGCCGACGCCGTCGGGCTTCAATTGCGCCGGCTGGTCGTTGATGAAGAGCTGGCCCTGCCGCATCTGGATGCGGTCGCCGGGCAGGCCCACGACGCGCTTGACCCAGGCCTGCGAGCGGTCGCCCGGCCAGCGGAACACCACGACGTCGCCGCGCTTCGGCGTCTCGCCGAACACCCGCCCGGTCTCGGGCAGATTGATCTGGATCGGCAGCGACGCGGTCGAATAACCATAGGCGTATTTCGACGCCAGCAAGGCATCACCGATCTGCAGCGTCGGCTCCATCGAGCCCGACGGCACGTAGAAGGGTTCGGCGAGCGCGCCCTTGGCGAGGAACACCGCCAGCACGATGCCGGCGAGCTGCACGAACTGCCCGCGCCAGGTTGAGGTCTTCGGCACGATGGTTTCGTTGTTGATGCTCATGCGCCGGTACCTCCGACCGTAATCCGCTCCATCCGCAGCGTCGGCTGGCCGACGCCGACCGGCACACCCTGGCCGTTCTTGCCGCAGGTGCCGATGCCGGTGTCGAGCGCGAGATCGTTGCCGACCATGGTGATGCGATGCAGATCGGTCGGGCCATTGCCGATCAGCATCGCGCCCTTCAGCGGTGCGCCGATCTTGCCGTTCTCGATCTTGTACGCCTCGGTGCACTGGAACACGTATTTGCCCGAGGTGATGTCGACCTGGCCGCCGCCGAAATTGGCGGCATAGATGCCGTTCTTGACCGACGCTAGAATTTCCGCCGGATCGCTTCGGCCCGCCAGCATGTAGGTATTGGTCATGCGCGGCATCGGCACATGGGCGTAGCCCTGGCGGCGGCCGTTGCCGGTCGGCTTCATGTTCATCAGCCGGGCGTTCTGGCGGTCCTGCATGTAGCCGACGAGGACACCGTCCTCGATCAGCACCGTGCGGTTGGTCGGGGTACCCTCGTCATCGATCGACAGCGAGCCGCGGCGCGAGGCCATGGTGCCGTCATCGACCACGGTGACGCCCTTGGCCGCGACCTGCTGGCCCATCAAGCCAGCGAAAGCAGAGGTCTTCTTGCGGTTGAAATCGCCCTCCAACCCATGGCCGACGGCCTCATGCAGCATCACGCCGGGCCACCCGGCGCCCAGCACCACATCCATCTCGCCGGCGGGCGCGGGCACGGATTCCAGATTGACCATGGCCTCGCGGATCGCGCCGTCGGCGGCCTCGCGCCATGCCTTGGTCTCGATGAAGCGCGCATAGCCCTCCCGGCCGCCATAGCCCTTGCTGCCGCTTTCCTGCCGGTCGCCTTGTCCGGCGACCACCGAAATATTGACCCGCACCAAAGGGCGGATGTCGCGATAGCTTTCGCCGTCGGGGCGCAGGATTTCCACCACCTGCCAGGTCGCGCCGAGGCTGACCGTGACCTGCCGCACCCGCGGATCCTTGTCGCGGACATAGGCGTCGATCTCGGCGAGTAGCTTTATCTTGGATTCGAAGCCCGGCGCATCGAGCGGATTCTCGTCGCCGTAGAGCCGTACGTTGGTGCGCGCGGGCGCAGCCGCGAAATTCCCGCTATAGCCGCCACGGACGGCCGCGACCGCATCCGCGGCGCGGATCAGCGCCGGCAGCGAGACGTCGGATGAATGCGCGTAGCCGACCCCGTCGTCCTTCACCGCGCGCAGCCCGAAACCTTGGGACGTATCGTAAGTGGCCTGCTTCAGCCGGCCATTGTCGAACATCAGCGCTTCGGTCTGGCTGTATTCCAGGAACAACTCGCCGTCGTCGGCGCCTTGCAGCCCCCGCCCGATCTGGTGGCGCACGGAATCGCGATCGAGGTTGGCGCGGTCGAGCAGGGAGGCGGTAGGGGTCATGGGGTTCCGGTCCGTTGTCGGGGAGCTAAATTCAAGATAGGTGTTTTCCGGTCATTTCGCGAGGGGCGGGTCAGATTGTCTCAGTTTGACATCGATATGGTCGAAATTGTTCCGATGGCGCCGGGCCATATCGAGAGCTTCCATCGGACCCTCGATTTTGTCGCCCGGGAGCGGCGGTATCTGTCGTTCCTCGAAGCGCCGCCGATCGAGCTGACGCGGGCTTTTGTGCTGAACAACATCAAATGCCGCTATCCCCAATATGTTGCTGTAACGGCAGGCGAAGTGGTCGGCTGGTGCGATGTGACCCCGAAGGAAAGGCCGATTTATGCCCATGGCGGCGTTCTCGGAATGGGCCTTCTGCCACCGTTCCGGGGGCGTGGGATCGGCACCAAGTTAATCTGGTCGGTGCTCGCCGCCGCCCGGAGGGCCGGAATGCACCGGGTCGAATTGACGGTGCGCGAGACCAATGCCGGCGCAATCGCACTCTACAGGAAAGCCGGGTTTGTGGTCGAAGGGTTGCAACGCGACGCCGTTCACGTCGACGGCATCTATGAAAATGTGATCTGCATGGCAGTGCTGTTCTAGGGGCGGCGCCTTACGGCAACTTGTCGTAGCCTTCGCCAAGCCCGTTCAAGCTGAGCGGGAAGCCGATGCCTTCTTCGGGGGTTTCGAAGATGATGAAGGTGGCGGTCTTGGCGCTGCGCAGCTGACCGAGCAGCTTGTCGTCCATCACCACCTCGGCGACGCAACCATTGGGCAGGCAGCGGACGAAACCGGCGCGGCCGACATCGACATTGTCGAGTTTCAGGCCGAGCCCCGAGGGCAGGAGCACGCCGAGCGGCGCCACCACCCGCATCAGCCGGCTCTTCTGGTCGGCGGTTTTCAACACGATGACGGTGAGGCCGGCATTGGAGCGATCTTCGGCCACCACGCTCTGGATCAGGGCGCATTGCTCGGCCTGCGCGCCCGGCGGGGTGTCGCAGCGGATCTGCCAGTCGCCGTGAACCGAACGCACCGCGCCTTGCGCGCTGGCGGACGCCGTCATGCCGAGAAAGCAGGCAGCCGCAAGGCTCAGCGTAGCAAGGCTCAGCGTAGCAAGGCTCGCGGTGAGGCCAGCGCCCAGTCGGCGGCCCGCAGATCGGCTGCCGCGCCCTGCGCTGTTTCTCGCCCTGTATTTCGAAGGCCCCATCCGGGTCGATCCCATGATATTCCCTAGAACTATCGGTCCGCGCAGGGGACTGATACGCAATGACGGCGCCTTGAAGGCGATTTTCGCCAGCCCTCGCGCCGCAATGGCTACTCCCGAGCCAGCGAATCAGGTTCCTGTGGAGCACCCTGCCTGTGCCTACATCGGGCAATCCCTCTGTCAAGCGGCCTTGGCCTGTGAAACCCGCGCCATTGGCTGATTTCACGGGAATTCACGGGAAAATGTGACGTCGGCGATTTGGCTGGCTGCGCTGCGCGCCGTGGCCCACGACTGCATTGCGATAGATGAAGAATTATGGTTTGAGAGGCTGGATTTCGACGCGTTCTAGCGATCTGGCCCCGGTACTTCGCAAAGTACCTCCCAAGGCCGTTTGTCAGGGGGCGGATCATGCGGCATCTCCCGCCAGGGCGCGGAATGCCGAGAGGTTCTATCAAGGGAGCGCGAGCGGCATGAAGATGTCGAAGGGCCAAATCGGCCGGCGGTTGCTGGGGTTAGCGGTGGGCGGCATGGCGCTGGCCGCGAGCGGGGCGGCATTTGCCGAACTGGGACAGCCGGCGCCGTGGGAATTCAGGCTGCAGGGAGCGGCATCGCCGGTGATGGAGCAAATCACCTGGTTCCACAACATGCTGCTCTGGATCATCAGCATCATCACGCTGTTCGTGCTGGGGCTGCTGGTCGCGATCGTCGTCAAGTTCAACGCCAAGGCCAATCCGGTGCCCTCGCGCACCACCCACAACACCCTGATCGAAGTGGCCTGGACGCTGATCCCGGTGCTGATCCTGGTCGCCATCGCGGTGCCGTCGTTCCGGCTCTTGTTCCTCGAGCTCGACGTTCCCAAGGCCGATCTGACCATCAAGGCGACCGGCAAGCAGTGGTACTGGAGCTACGCCTATCCCGATAACGGCAAGTTCGAATTCGATTCGCTGATGGCCCAGGACAAGCAGCCCCGGCTGCTCGGCGTCGACAATGAGATGGTAGTGCCGGTCAACAAGGTGATCCGGGTCCAGACCACCGGCGCCGACGTGATCCACTCTTTCGCGGTGCCGGCGTTCGGCATCAAGATCGACGCCATCCCCGGCCGGCTCAACGAAACCTGGTTCAAGGCCACCACGACCGGCATGTTCTACGGCCAGTGCTCGGAACTGTGCGGCAAGGATCATGCTTTCATGCCGATCGCGGTGCGGGTGGTGAGCGATCAGGACTTCGTGGCCTGGGTCGAGACCGCGAAAAAGAAATTTGCCTCCAACCCGGCGAACTCGTTCGCCTCGGTGGGGACAGCCGCGCAGTAAGCCTTCAGGCTTAAGGCGCGCAACCGACAGGACAAGGGCTACAGGACCGCAAGGTCCAAGGGCCCTGCAAGGGTACTGCAAGGCAGGATTTGAAAATGGCAACTTCCGCAGCGACACACGACGATCACGTGCACGACGATCATGCGCACGACCATCCGACCGGATGGCGGCGCTTCGTCTATTCGACGAACCACAAGGACATCGGCACGATGTACCTGGTGTTCGCGATCATCGCGGGTATCATCGGCGCGGCGATGTCGATCGCGATCCGCGCCGAGCTGATGTACCCGGGCGTCCAGATCTTCCACGAAACTCATACCTACAACGTGTTCGTGACCTCGCACGGTCTGATCATGATCTTCTTCATGGTGATGCCGGCGATGATCGGCGGCTTCGGCAACTGGTTCGTGCCGCTGATGATCGGCGCGCCGGACATGGCGTTCCCGCGCATGAACAATATCTCGTTCTGGCTGTTGCCGGCCTCCTTCGCGCTGCTGTTGATCTCCACCTTCGTCGAGGGTGAACCGGGCGCCAACGGCGTCGGCGCGGGCTGGACCATGTACGCGCCGCTGTCGACCTCGGGCCATCCCGGACCGGCGGTCGATTTCGCGATCCTGTCGCTCCATCTGGCCGGCGCCTCGTCGATCCTGGGCGCCATCAACTTCATCACCACGATCTTCAACATGCGCGCGCCGGGCATGACCCTGCACAAGATGCCGCTGTTCGTCTGGTCGATCCTGGTGACGGTGTTCCTGCTGCTGTTGTCGCTGCCGGTGCTCGCCGGCGCCATCACCATGCTGCTGACCGACCGCAACTTCGGCACCACCTTCTTCTCCGCCGAGGGCGGCGGCGATCCGGTGCTGTTCCAGCATCTGTTCTGGTTCTTCGGCCATCCCGAAGTCTACATCCTGATCCTGCCCGCCTTCGGCATGGTCAGCCAGATCGTCTCGACGTTTTCGAAGAAGCCGGTGTTCGGCTATCTCGGCATGGCCTATGCGATGGTGGCGATCGGTGGCATCGGCTTCGTGGTGTGGGCGCACCACATGTATACGGTCGGCATGTCCTCGGCGACGCAGGCCTATTTCGTCGCCGCCACCATGGTGATCGCGGTGCCGACCGGCGTGAAGATCTTCTCCTGGATCGCCACGATGTGGGGCGGGTCGATCGAGTTTCGGACCCCGATGCTGTGGGCGATCGGCTTCATCTTCCTGTTCACGGTCGGTGGCGTCACCGGCGTGGTGCTGGCCAATGCCGGCGTCGACCGCGTGCTGCAGGATACCTATTACGTCGTCGCGCACTTCCACTACGTGCTGTCGCTCGGCGCGGTGTTCGGCATCTTCGCCGGCTGGTACTACTGGTTCCCGAAAATGTCGGGCTACATGTACAACGAGACCATCGGCAAGCTGCACTTCTGGGTCACCTTCATCGGCGTCAACCTGGTGTTCTTCCCGCAGCATTTCCTCGGCCTGTCCGGCATGCCGCGCCGCTACGTCGATTATCCCGACGCGTTCGCCGGCTGGAACCTGGTGTCGTCGATCGGCTCCTATATCTCCGGCTTCGGCGTGCTGATCTTCATCTACGGCGTGGTCGATGCCTTCGTGCGCAAGGAACAGGCGGCCGACAATCCGTGGGGAGCGGGCGCCACCACGCTGGAATGGACGCTGTCGTCGCCGCCGCCGTTCCACCAGTTCGAGGTGCTGCCGCGCGTGCAGTAATCCAATGCGCGGCGCATACCTCGCGCCGCGCTGCTGTAGAGCATGATCCGGAAAAGTGGGAACCGGTTTTCCGAGAGGATCATGCTCAGACGAAGAAATAGGATCATGATCCGATCCAATCGGATCATGATCTTGACAAAGTGAGACCTGTTTTGTCGGTTGCCGAGAACAACGCCATCGAGCTGTCGTCGCCCCGGATTTCCGAGGCCGAGGTTGGTGATTACATCGCGCTGTTGAAGCCGCGGGTGATGTCGCTGGTGATCTTCACCGCACTGGTGGGCCTTGCGATCGCGCCGGGCCACGTCCATCCGGTGCTGGCGTTCACCTCGATCCTCTGCATCGCCGTCGGCGCCGGTGCTTCCGGCGCGCTCAACATGGCGCTCGAAGGCGATATCGACGCCCTGATGTCGCGCACCGCCAACCGGCCGATCCCGCGCGGCCGCGTCACCCGGCAGGAAGCGCTGGCGTTCGGCATGACGCTGGCGTTCTTCGCGGTGATGACGCTCGGCATCCTCGTCAACTGGATCGCCGGCGCGCTGCTGGCATTCACGATCTTCTTTTACGTCGTGATCTACACCCTGCTGCTGAAGCGCTGGACCGCGCAGAACATCGTGATCGGCGGCGCCGCGGGCGCGCTGCCGCCGGTGGTGGCGTGGGCGGCGGCGACCGGCTCGCTCTCCGTCGAGCCGATCCTGCTGTTCTTGATCATCTTCTTCTGGACCCCGCCGCATTTCTGGGCGCTGGCGCTGTTTCGCAGCGACGATTATGCGCGCGCCGGCGTGCCGATGCTCCCCGTGGTCGCCGGTCCCGACGCGACCCGGCTGCAGATCCTGCTTTATACGATCGTGCTGGTCGCGACCGCGTTCGCGCCATGGCCGCTCGGCTATTTTGACGCGGTCTATGGCGTGACCTCGCTGGTGCTCGGCGTCGGCATGATGGTCCTCGCGATCAACGTCTATCGCCGCCGGGAAGGTGTCGAAGCGTCGCGCGCGACGCGAAAACTGTTCGCGTTCTCGATCTTCTATCTGTTCGCGCTGTTCGCAACCTTGCTGATCGAGGTTGTCGCCCACGCCATCGCACCATCGATCTGGTAGGGGGCGCATGGCGAGGCAATGGCCGACAAAAAGCAGCCAGACGGAATCGTCCTCACCGAGGCGCAGAAGAAAAGCCGTCGCCAGCGGTCGATCGCCATTGCGCTCGCGCTCGGCATCCTCGTCGTGCTGTTTTTCGCCGTCACCATGGTCAAGGGGCCGGGCGTGCTCGTGCGGCCCATGTGACCTCAAGATGTGACCGGATGATGTGATCGACATGGACAACCAGCCCACGATGCCGCGAGAGCCGGCCGCAAGCCCGAAGCAAAGCCCCGCGGCTGGCCCGAAGGCTGCGCCGCGGCTCGGCCGTGACGCGGTGGTGGCGGCGATCTGCGGCTTCGTCGTGGTGCTGATGGTCGGCGCGTCCTATGCCGCCGTGCCGTTCTACAACTGGTTCTGCCGCGCCACCGGCTTCAACGGCACCACCCAGGTCGCGACTTCGGCGCCGTCAGCAGCGCCGCTGTCGCGCAAGATCGCCGTGCGCTTCGATTCCAACGTCGCCGGCGGATTGCCGTGGAAATTCGAGCCGGAGCAGACCGAGATCGAGGTCAGGATCGGCCAGGTCGTCACCGTGTACTACACCGTGACCAACCAGTCGGCGCGGACCACGACTGGGCAGGCGGCCTACAACGTCGCGCCGCTGACGGTCGGCGCCTATTTCCAGAAGATCAACTGCTTCTGCTTCACCGAACAGACCATGGCGCCGGGCGAAAAGCGCGAGATGCCGGTGGTGTTCTATGTCGATCCCTCGATCGTCAATGACAGCGACAATGAGGGACTGAACACCATCACGCTGTCCTACACCTTCTACCCCGTGCGCGAGCCGGCGCCGCAGCCGGTGGCCGCGAGCGAGCCGGACAAACGCAAGGGAGCGCTTTAGATCGGGGACCGGCAAGGGGTCCCCATGATCTTGGAGTTTGATTTTTGAGAGAATACGTGCCGAATAGGCACCGCTAACGGAGAGAGACCGAAATGGCTACGGCGCAAGTCAAGCATCACGACTACCACCTCGTCGATCCGAGCCCCTGGCCGGTCGTTGGCTCCATTTCGGCCTTCATCATGGCGGTCGGGGCCATCACCTGGATGCACCATCTGACGGCGGCCGCCCCGATCATCTTCGGCGCCGGCACCATCGGTGTGCTCTACACCATGGCGAGCTGGTGGGCGGATGTGATCCGCGAGGCGCAGTACAAGGGCGACCACACCCGCGTGGTGCAGATCAGCCACCGCTACGGCATGATCCTGTTCATCGCCTCCGAGGTGATGTTCTTCGTCGCCTGGTTCTGGGCCTTCTTCAACTCCGCGCTGTTTCCCGGCGACCCCGTCCACGCCACCCGCGAGGCGCTGTTCGGCGGCGTGTGGCCGCCCAAGGGCATCGAGACCTTCGATCCCTGGCATCTGCCGCTGCTCAACACGCTGATCCTTTTGACCTCGGGCACCACGGTGACCTGGGCGCATCACGCGCTGCTGGAGAACGACCGCCAGGGCCTGAAATACGGCCTGATCCTCACCATCCTCCTGGGGGCGACCTTCACCTGCGTGCAGGCCTATGAATACAGCCATGCCGCGTTCGGCTTCGCCGGCAACATCTACGGCGCGACCTTCTTCATGGCGACCGGCTTCCACGGTTTCCACGTGCTGGTCGGCACCATCTTCCTGACCGTCTGCCTGATCCGCGCCTATGCCGGCCATTTCACGCCGACCCAGCATCTCGGCTTCGAATTCGCCGCCTGGTACTGGCATTTCGTCGACGTGGTCTGGCTGTTCCTGTTCGTCTGCATTTACGTCTGGTTCCACGGCGCCGAAGTCGTGGCGCACTAGCGCCGGCTGATTGTGTTACAAGGGGCGGCCTTGGGGCCGCCCTTTTTGTTTCGCGAAACGCGAAAGGCTATCGCATGCCGGACCAGCCGATCCCCACGGTGACCGAGAGCGCGTTGCGCGGGCTCGCCTGCCGATGTCCGCGCTGCGGCAAGGGCAAGCTCTATGCGGGATTCCTCAACTTGCGGCCGAATTGCGAATCCTGCGGGCTCGATTACACCTTTATCGACACCGGTGACGGCCCCGCGATCTTCATCATCATGCTGGCCGGCGCCATCGTGGTCGGCTGCGCGCTCATCGTGGAAGTGAAATACCAGCCGCCGTTCTGGCTGCACGCGGTGCTGTGGCTGCCGCTGATCCTGGCGACCACGCTGCTGCCGCTGCGCGCGATGAAGTCGCTTCTGATCGCGCTGCAGTTCCACCACAAGGCCGCACCCGGCCGGCTGATCGACCGAGAGCCGAAATGATCGGTATGACGGGACGACGGCGCAATCGCGCTAGTGCCGCCGATTTGAAGTTCCTGCAGTGGTTGCCGCAAGACCGTGTCAGGAACTTCAAATCGAAAAGCGGCACTAGAAGAATAACTTTTGTAGTGCCCCTTATGTTTCCGAAGTTCGTGTAAGAGGTCGCCGCGATGATGCACGAACTTCGGAAACGGGGCACTACCTTCGGCATCTTCACGTTTTCGATGCTGGCGGTGTTCATCGGCCTTGGCGTCTGGCAGTTGCAGCGCCGGGTCGAGAAGCACGCGCTGATCGCGGCGCTGACCGAGCGGCTGGCGGCGGCGCCCGCTGCGCTGCCGCAGCCTGCGCAGTGGAGCGCTCTGACGCCCCCGCGCGATGAATTCCGCCGCGTGCGTTTTGCCGCGACCTATGCATCGGGGCCCGACGCCATGGTCTACAGCTCCGGTTCCGCCGTGCGCGACGATGTTTCCGGCCCCGGCACCTGGGCCTTCCTGCCGGCGCGGTTGGCCACTGGCGAGACCGTCGTGATCAACACCGGCTTCGTGCAGAACACGATGCAGGATCGCGATCAGCAGGATCGCGCGGTCAAGCCGCTCCTCACCGGCGAGCCCGTGACGCTGACCGGCTATCTCCGCTTTCCCGAAACCGCGGGCACGCTGACGCCGGCGGAAAACCTGGCAAAACGGCTGTGGTTCACCCGCGATCATCTCGCCATGGCGCATGCGCTCGGCTGGGGCGAGGTTGCCCCGTTCTATATCGACCTGGAGCAGCCTTTGCCGGCCAACGGCATCCCGAAGCCGGGTCCGCTCGACGTCCACCTGAAGGACGACCACATGCAATACGCCATCACCTGGTTCGCGCTCGCAGGCGCGGTGCTGATCGCATTCGCGGTTTGGTGGCGCGCGCAAAGGCTTGCACAGCCATTCCGGGATCAAGACGTCTGACCGAAGGCAGGAGCGATAACCTGCGGCGCCGGCGGTCAAAACCGGACGGGAGCCGGATTGACCTGTATCAGTCGTTTTTCCCGTTACCCACGGCAGATTGAGCATCCTGCACGGCTCGAATGGAATTGGATCGCGCCGAGCGGGTGCTGGAATTGCCTGATTGGGTCGGCCGCGAAGTGACGGGAAACGCCAGCTACAGCAGAATCAAAATGTTGGAGGACAAGACTGCCGAACGTCGGGCAGAGCCGGGCTAACGCTCGCGAGTTTTACATGCAGCCTGAATTATTTTGCGCGAAGGCCTCCTTGTTGGCGCCGCATTGATTTGAGACGCTTCATGCGTTCAACGAACGTTTAGAACTCAACCATGAAGATCTCAGACTTTACCTGCCGGAACTGCCAGTCCGTGTATGAGGTTGCCGAATCATTTTCGGCGAAGGGAAGTCCAGGCCAGGCGGAATGCTCGGTCTGCGGTGAGCTCTTGGAATCCTGGCAGACCCCCAAGTTGAAGGCCTATCGGTTGGTGTTGTCGCCGGAGCACAAATATCGCCATATTCCGGCGCCACCGTCTCCGACGCGATCGGTTGTCGCTTAGCCCAAGGCGGGTCGCTGCTTTTGATGATAGTCGACAAACGACCTGCTGGACCCTGCGAATCTGCTAAACATGAAGACCGGGCGGGGCATGATATCTCGCATTCCTTGTCCGCATTCCTTGTCCGGGAGGAGGATCGGCCCAAATGGGTGAACTGAAGACCACGGAACCGGCAGTCGACGTGTTCGAGGAAAAGCTGCGCAAACTTATCAAGCGCGCCAAGAAACAGCGCGGGATGCTCTGGCCTTCGGTTGTTGCCAGACTTGAGCTTGCCCGCGCCGATGTCCGTTCAATGATCAAGGTCTATGACTCCGGGCCGAAATAAGCGGGCCGAAATAAGATAGTGCGGTGAAGCCGCCCGTCACCAGCGAACAGGTCGCAAAAAAGGATCCGGGGCCTCGGTTCTGATCCCGTCAGAACGAAGCTCTAAGTCCGTGCGGGCGTGTCCTGCTGTCCGTCGGCGGGACATTTTTCAGTCGGAAACACGCTCTCGTATAGTGCGCGCGCCTGTTGAATAAGACGAGCCACGTCGCGGTCTCGGTCAGGCTTCGGAAATTTTACGACTTCTCCCATTTTATCTCCAAAAAAGGGGACGCCCGGCAAGGATGATGAAGCGAATATCATGCCAGCTGGTGAATATCCGGCCCCGTATTAAACCGGAGATCGGACGGCCAGCCGCGGTTCGTCGGCATTGAACCTTGAGCGTTCAAACGGCGACCCAAGCCGGACGGTGTCGTTTCGCCGCCGAGAACGAGAGAGCGTGCCCCCTTGCATCCGAACAAGGCCCTCCCTGCCGTGCTGGCAGCGGTCATTTGCGGCCTTTGCGCCAATGTCGCCACGGCGGAGGCGCCGGCGCCCAACGCTCATGGCCGTCCTGCTGTCGGCGAGCGGCCGTGGCCGAGGTAAAACCGATGCCCGAGGATGGCCGGTTCTGTCCAAGCTGGGCGGAGGCGCATGAACGCACGCTGGCGAGCCTCAACAACGGCCGCGCGCCCTACAAGGTGCGGTGGAAGGGCTGCGTGTTGATCAAGAAGGGTGAAAAGGTCGATGTCGTCGACGTCGACCAGACCGACGGCTCCAACGAGATCACCTACAAGGGACGGCACTGGTTCTCGGACGGCGGCCCGTTTTGATCCGACCGACGATCGCCGAATGTTCCAACAGCGATGTTGCCGATTGCCTACATGGCGCGCTGCAGCGTCGAGCACAGCGTCCGATAATCAGCCTTGACGGGTCCTGCGAAACGTTTGCCGTAAAATCGCTTCGCGATCTCGAAAAACGCGTCAGGTGTGAAGGCCGGCGACAGCTTTCTGAGCACCTTCGCCGCCGCCTTCGCCTCGACGTTCCTTCCCTGAAGTCCCAGCGCGCACGTCAACTCGACCCATTGCGCGGGAGCATCACTGTAGAGTTCGATCGCGTTGCGGGCCGCGCCTTCCATCTTGTCCAGTTCCCCCAATTTCCAGTGACACCAGCCTGCATAATGAAACCATCGGTGGCTTCGGGGGTCGCGCGGGCTGATCCGAATGGCCCGTCCGATCATGCGCAGGCTATCGGCAGGATTGCCTCCCGCAACGCGATTAGCGTTCGCGAGAAGAGCCAATCCCTGCGGGTCGTAAGGGCTCCGCTCCACGGCCTCGTTCAGCAGCTCCAGCGCCAGATCGATATCGCCCGCGCCGTATATCGCGGCGTCGGCGCAGTTGACGAGAACGAACGAGTTTCTGGGGTCGGTCTTGCGCGCGAGCGCCGCATATTGGAGCGCGAGCGCCCGCTCGGCTCCGATCCGTGTGGAGGTCGACCAGACTGCGCGCCAGGTATAGACCGCCGCAAGAAGCGCCTGCGCCATCGCATAATCGGGATCGATCGCCAGCGCCTGCTTGAGCTCGACGATCGCGCCGAAGAGGCCCTGGGCGCTGCGGTTGAAGAGAACCTGCGCATTGGCGCGCTGCAGCCGCGTCCACGCGTCCAGATTGTTCGGACCTGCGTCCAGCGCGCGATCGATATCGGCCATCATCAGAGCCGGCTGAAGCTGGCTGGCAACTGCCAGCACGATCCGGTTCCGGACCGCAAAGAAATCTCTGAACTGCTCATCGTAGTTGTTCGCCCAGATATGAAGCCCCGAGCGGCCATCGATCAGGCGCGCGTTGACCCGAACGGACTTGCCCCTGACTTCGATGCTGCCTTCCACGAGATATCGGACGCCCAGATCGGAAGCGATCGTGCGCGCATCGATCTTGGCATTCTTGTAGACCATCGTGGACTGACGGGCCGTGACGAATACGCCCGGGATGCGAGCCAGGGCCGTCGTTGTCTCTTCGGTCAATCCGTCCGCCAGGGCCGTCTTCGACACGGCTCCCGGGCTCAGATCGACAAACGGAACGACGGCCAGGGCAGTCGCCGTCTCTATCGGGAGAAGACGGACAGGTTGCGGGGCTGCGGCAACGCGATGCTGGCAGTTGATTTGCGCGATCCAGTGCGTCGAAAACCCGGACTGCGACGAGATCCCCTTGCGCGAGGCGGCGGCTATCGTCTCATCCAGCAACCGTTTCATCCCCGGCGAGGGAACGCTGCCGGTCTTGCGGCCGCCGTTCGCGACATAGATGCGATACCGTTCGATCACCTCGGCGAGATCGTGCCGCGAAGCCGCGCTGCGCATCAGGCACCGGTGCGCTTCCTCGTTTTGCGGATCGAGCGCCACCAGTTTCAGGGCCATGTCCTCGAACGAGAGAGCATCGCCGCCATCATCCAGCATGCGCATGGCGGCTGCGAAGCTTTTGCCCGCGGCCACCCGCAATCTCGAACGGGACAGCGCAAGCCAATCCGCAAATGGCCCTTCGGTCATCTCCGTTCCCTGCAGCAGATCCCCGCGCCAGATCGACGCGGCCTGTAACCCGTCATCGCCTGATATCGCCGACCGGAAAAGCTCGACGTCGGTCCGTATCTGCCCGGGCAGGCATACGAAGGGATCCTGCCCCCATTCGCCAGGCGACGTGAGTCCGAAATCCTTCCGCAGCTGGACGAGTTCCTGGCGAAGACTGGAGCGCCCCTGCTGTTCGGATCGCTTGTCCCAAAGCAAGGTTGCAAGCCGCGATCGCGTCCAGCTTTCGCCGGTCTCCATTGCGAGGCACGCGAGCAGCGCCCGCGACCGCCGGCTGCGTATCGCCAACTTCTCGCCCCCGGTACCGAGAACCTCGAATGGGCCCAGGATATTTATCGTGATGTGGCCAGCCATTGCGTGTTGCCCGTCGAGATCTGTCTTGTCCAAGGGCTTCGCCACGGGAGCCGGCGAAGGGACGATCAACATTACAACGATAACATTTCGGCGCTGAGTGCTGTCATCGTCAAAACCGGCGCGCCAATTATTGACGCTGATTGACGATGACGCCTGTCATCGTTCGACCTACCTTCGTTTTCGAATTGTGAACGATCTCACATTGCAAGACAACCAGACTGGTAAGATGAGTTCGGAGGCTGGCGTTTGCGCCCGCTTCGGCGAAGGCGACAATATCAAGAGGATACTATGCCGACATTCATCAAAATGGCCGTCAAACTGGAAGAGCCGGCCGGGTTTTTTAGCGACGATTTTCGCGCGGTGGCGCTGTTCAGCGGAATCGGCTTGGCGGTGACGCTGATCGCGGTGAGCTGCGGTGTGCAGGGCGTCTGGTTCTGAGACTACCGACGCGGCGCCCGAACGACCCGTCCCGGTTTTGCTTGAGCTGTTTCGCATTGCGTCAGGTTGGAGGCTTTTCGACATCACCATGACATTGGAGCACGCATCATGTTTGAAGCAAATCGCCGGTTTTTCCTTCAGTCAGTTGCGATCGGCGCGGGCGCACTCGCAACCTCGCAATCATTCGCTGCCGGCAGCGACGGACACGCCGCGGGATACGACGTTTCCGCCGCGTCGGACTACCTGAAGACGGTCCCGCGCAAGCCGGGTGACCCCGTCGTCTTCACGGCTTCCCTCGACAGGGGACCGATCAAGGCCACCTCCGGCGGCTGGGCGCGTGAAATCACCGCGCGCGGACTTCCGATCGCCACCGATATCGCGGGCGCGCATCTGTTCATGAATGCGGGCGGCGCCCGTGAGATGCATTGGCACAATTCGGCCGAGTGGGCCTACATCGTCGATGGCCATTGCCAGGTGACGGTGGTCGACCCCGACAGCCTGGCGGAGGTCGTCAATCTTGGTCCCGGCGATCTCTGGTATTTCCCCAAGGGTCACGGCCACGCCATCCAGACCCTCGGCCCGGCGCCGTGTCATGCGATTCTGGCTTTCGACGATGGGCTCTATTCGGAGCACGGCACGTTCGGCATCAGCGACTGGATGAGCCGTTATGATACCAGCGTGCTCTCGCAGGCATTCGGAGTCTCGGCGGAAGCTTTCGCGCAGATCCCCAAAGCCGAGACCTACATCATGCAGGGTGAAGTGCTGGCCCTGGACGGTCCGCAGGCACGTTCCGCCCGCGAGCTGGATCACGCGCGAACGCATCGCTATGCCCTGATGGCGCAGAAGCCGAGAGTGAGCACCGCCGGCGGTTCTCTCCATATCGCATCCGCAAAGGAATTTCCGATGTCGACGACGCTGACGGGGATGGTTCTGAAATTGAAGCGCGGCGCGATGCACGAGCCCCATTGGCATAGCGACGCCAATGAATGGCACTATGTGCTGAAGGGACGAACGCGGGTCACGCTTTTTGCGGCCGACAAGCGCGTCGCCATAGCCGAGCTCTCACCCGGCGAGTGCGCCTACATTCCCCGCAATTGCGGACACTCGATCCAGAGCATCGGTCCGGAAGACGCCGAGATCGTCGGCGTGCTGGACAGCGGCACCTACCACGAGAGCACCTTGTCCGATTGGTTGACGAAGGCGCCGCGACATCTGCTGGCGAATAATTTCGGCCTCCCGGAAACGGCCATCGCCAATTTCAAAAAGCGCACGGTGATTTCCGCACCGATCACCCCGGCCTGAAGCCGGCGGTCCTCGGCCGAAATCCGGCCGAGGGCCAGTCCTGTGAGGGGCGCGTTTCGTTTTGAGCGCGTCGGAGGAAAATGACGATGACCGCGAAATTTGGTGCGCGAGTCGTTGCGCTCGCGCTGGTACTCCTCTTGGCCGCGAATTCGGCCACATGGGCGGCGGACCGGACGATCACCCTCAGCCTCGGTGCCGGATCGGCGCTCGTCCTTGAGCGGGCATTCAAGACGGTTCTGATCGGCGATCCCAATGTCGTGAATGTCCAGGCGCGCGGCGATCGATCGGTCATGCTCGAACCGCTGAATCCCGGAGCGACGGATCTGGTGTTCATTGACGATGCCAACATCGCCATTGCCAACATCCGGATACTGGTCCAAAGCGCAGGCGCGATCCCGATTGGTTACCGTGCCGGGTCCGGTGACGAGTGAGTCCGCGGCTTGCGCGCAAGAATTGCAAGCCGCGACAGACGCGATGGCGCGACGACGTCGCCGGGGACGGGTTCCGACGAAACCAGTTTCCTCGTCCATGAAACCATTTTGGCCAGCTTGCGAAAACGGCAGGAAACGAACGTCGGTCAAACTGGGCTCGATGATCAACAATGGAGTTCGATCATGTCAGCACTTCTTACCTTGATCTATCGCGCGTATTGCAAGGCGTGCCTCGCCGAAATGCAAAAGCATTATCCGGGGAGCTGATGCGGGAAGTGGCGGCAGGCCTCCGACATTTATTCCTGCCAGTCGAATTTTTCACGCGGCATTTTCATCATTGATAGATGGAGCGGCGCAGATGGAGCGGGACCGGGATAAAATTGATTGCAATGATCTAGCCGGGATTTGGAGGAATGCGGAGTAACAGCGCGCCGAAGATACCGGTGCATGGTTGCGTCGGGCTATCGAGCGGCGTCGTCAAATAGCTTCCGAGGCTGACGGGTCGTACCCGCAGGGGAAACCGGTACCGAGGTGAAGGCAACCGACGGCTTCCTGTTTGATTTTGGCCTGTCCCGGCGGCTAGGGAGATTTACCCGTGCCTAGGACTTGCGCCTAAAATCTAATTTCCTGAACCAGATCAAGCTGTTTCTACCTGTCCAGTCCCGTTTGAAAAAATATTCTGGTTTTCCGAAACCCCAAATCACTTTTATAACCCAGCCGTCCACCCCACTCGAGGGGCGTATCGCGATCGTCACGAACGCGGGGCTGGATGCGGTGGCCGCAGGCGGCGCTTCTGACGAGAGCGTTTTGCGTGCGGACGGCAAAATCGTGTGGTCCTGACGCCTCGACGCCGGCGTCAAGTTTGCGGGAAGCGATTTTCGCAAGCGACGGTGACAAGAAAGCCCGATCGCCGGGGAGAGTACGACATAAGCCGTAAAGCCATTGCGTGCGGGGATGCCGGGTGATTTCCGGTGCGACCGCTGTGAATACTCGTGTGCATTTTGCACTACCACTTCGCACACGAGGCTGCGGGTGCACTGGGCACCCGGCATTCCCCACGCCCTCTTTGGGCGAAGGCTTCTCAATGCCTCGGGCGCACCGCGCCGCGAGAGTAATACGCGTGTGTGGAAATCGTCATCGCAACCCGCTGGCTCGGAATAACGGCTGCAGGACGAGCGCGCGCCACACTCTCGGTCGTCATCATCAGCGAAAGCGGACGATCCGGTATTCCAGAGGCGTCCGTAGTGAAATCGATAAGGCGCGGCGTACCGGATACCCCGCTTGCGCGGGGTACGACAGCTAAGCGGGTCGCCGGGCGCCCACCTGTTCCGTCATTGTTGCATTTCCCATTAACCCGAAACGCTTTATGGTGCCGACCGGCTTTGCTATATGCAAATGCAGATTATCTTTCAACATCAAAGGCTTGGCGGTATGCCTCGCCTTTGGAGGGTGGTTTGACGCGGTATATTTCGACCCGGGGGGAGGCCCCGGCCTTAGGTTTCTGCGATGTCATGCTGACCGGGCTTGCCCGCGACGGCGGCCTCTATGTGCCCGAAACCTGGCCGCGCCTTTCGCCTGACACTATCGCCGCCTTCTTCGGCCGGCCCTATTGGGAGGTCGCGGTCGAAGTGATCCGCCCGTTTGTCGCGGGCGAGATTTCGGATGCCGATCTAGGCCGCATGGCGAACGAGGCCTATGCCACGTTCCGCCATCCCGCGGTGGTTCCGCTCGACCAGACCGGTCCCGGTCAATTCGTGCTGGAGCTGTTTCACGGTCCAACCTTGGCGTTCAAGGACGTGGCGATGCAGCTGATCTCGCGGCTGATGGATCACGTGCTGGCCAAGCGCGCCGAGCGCACCACGATCGTGGTCGCGACCTCGGGCGATACCGGCGGCGCCGCGGTCGATGCGTTCGCGGGGCTCGACAATGTCGATCTGATCGTGCTGTTCCCGAACGGGCGCATCTCCGACGTGCAGCGGCGGATGATGACGACATCGGGCGCCGCCAATGTGCACGCGCTCGCGATCGAAGGCCATTTCGACGACTGCCAGGCGATCGTGAAGGGCCTGTTCAACCATCACGGATTTCGCGATGAGGTCGCGCTGTCGGGCGTCAACTCCATCAACTGGGCGCGGATCGTGGCGCAGGTGGTGTATTACTTCACCTCAGCGGTGGCGCTCGGCGCGCCCGCGCGCACGGTGGATTTCACCGTGCCGACCGGGAATTTCGGCGACATTTTTGCCGGCTACGTCGCCAAGCGGATGGGGCTGCCGATCCGGTGCTTGCGCATCGCCGCCAACATCAACGACATCCTGCCACGCACGCTTAAAACGGGCATCTATGAGGTGCGCGAGGTGCACGCCTCGGCTTCGCCATCGATGGATATCCAGGTCTCCTCGAATTTCGAGCGGCTGTTGTTCGAGGCCAGCGGCCGCGATGCGGCGGAGGTTCGCCGGCTGATGGCGTCGCTGAAGCAGTCCGGCCGCTTTGTTCTCCCCGACGCGACGCTGGCGGCGATCCGCGCCGAATTCGATGCCGGGCGCGCCGACGAGACCGAAACCGCTGCGGCGATCCGCGCCGCCTGGCGCGAGGCCGGCGATCTCGTCGACCCCCATACCGCGGTGGCACTCGCCGTGGCCGATCGCGACTCCGCGGGTTCGAAAATTCCCAACATCGTGCTGTCGACCGCGCATGCCGCGAAATTTCCCGACGCCGTGGAAGCCGCCTGCGGCGTGCGCCCGGAACTGCCGGCCTGGCTCGAGGGTTTGATGACCAAGCCCGAGCACATCAAGGTCATGGCCAACGATCAGGTCGAAGTCGAACGGTTCGTGCGCTCGGTCAGCCGTGCGGCGAAGCAAGGAGTTAGCGGATGAGCGTCGATGTCACCAAGCTTCCCTCGGGCCTCACGGTGATCACCGACACCATGCCGCATCTGGAAACCGCGGCGCTCGGGGTTTGGGCCGGCGTCGGCGGCCGCGACGAAAAGCCGGACGAACACGGCATCTCGCATCTCTTGGAACACATGGCCTTCAAGGGCACCACGCTGCGTTCCTCGCGCGAAATCGTCGAGGAGATCGAGGCGGTCGGCGGCGATCTCAATGCCGGCACCTCGACCGAGACCACCGCCTATTATGCGCGGGTGATGAAGGCCGACGTGCCGCTGGCGCTGGACGTGCTCTCCGACATTCTCGCCAATCCCTCTTTCGTGCCGGACGAACTCGAGCGCGAAAAGAATGTCATCGTGCAGGAAATTGGCGCAGCGCAAGACACCCCCGACGACGTGGTGTTCGAGCATCTCAACGAGCTGTGTTACCCGGAACAGCCGATGGGCCGCTCGCTGCTCGGCACCGCGAAAACCCTGAAGGGTTTCGATCGCGATACGCTGCGCGGCTATCTCTCGACGCATTATCGCGGCCCCGACATGGTGGTGGCGGCGGCCGGCGCGGTCGATCACAAACGGGTGGTGGAAGAGGTCGCCGAGCGCTTCAAGAGTTTTGACGCCACGCCCGCTCCAAAACCGCAAGTAGCGACGTTCGGCAAGGGCGGCTCCCGCGTGGTGCACCGCGAACTCGAGCAGGCGCATCTGACGCTGGCGCTGGAGGGCGTGCCGCAGACCGACCTGTCGCTGTTTTCCCTGCAGGTCTTCACCAACACGCTCGGCGGCGGGATGTCGTCGCGGCTGTTCCAGGAAGTGCGCGAGAAGCGCGGGCTGTGCTATTCGATCTATACCTTCCACGCACCCTACAGCGACACCGGGTTTTTCGGGCTCTATACCGGCACCGACCCCGAGGATGCGCCCGAGATGATGGAAGTGATCGTCGACGTCATCAACGACGCGGTGGAAACCCTCACCGAAGCCGAAATCGCCCGCGCCAAGGCGCAGATGAAGGCGGGGCTGCTGATGGCGCTGGAGAGCTGCTCTTCGCGCGCCGAGCAGCTGGCGCGCCACATCCTGGCCTATGGCCGGCCGCTGACGGTGGAAGAGCTGGTGGACCGGATCGACGCCGTCAGCGTGGAATCGACCCGCAACGCCGCGCGCGGCTTGTTGTCGCGCAGCCGGCCGGCGGTTGTCGCACTTGGCAGCGGAAGAGGTCTGGACACGGCGGTGTCTTTTGCGGAAGGATTGACCCGGTCGAAAGCGAAGTCGCTGCTGCATTGACGGCGGCTCGCGGTTGACCAGGAATCGGGTAGCGGGGGGTAACAGATATGGCCCTGTTTCGGCTTCCATCCAGCGGACCGGCCGCGCTTGCCCCGCGCGGGTATGGGCTGTTGCTGCGCGCGCCGCAGATGTCCGACTTTATGCAATGGGCGCATCTGCGCGAATACAGCCGGGAATATCTGACCCCATGGGAGCCGATCTGGCCTTCCGACGACCTCACTCGCTCCGGCTTCCGGCGTCGGCTGCGCCGCTATGCGGAAGACATCGCCGCCGACCGCTCCTATCCCTTCATCATTTTCCGGGAGATCGACGGCGCGATGATCGGCGGCATCACGCTCGCCAATGTCCGCCGCGGCATCGTGCAGGCCGGCACCATCGGGTACTGGGTGGGGCAGCCCCATGCGCATCGCGGCTACATGACGGCGGCGCTGCGTGTGTTGTTGCCGTCGCTGTTCGGCGAACTGAATTTGCACCGCATCGAGGCCGCCTGCATTCCCTCCAACGCGCCGTCGATCCGGGTGCTGGAGAAATGCGGCTTTACACGCGAGGGGCTGGCGCGGCGCTATCTCTGCATCAACGGCGTCTGGCAGGACCATTTGCTGTTCGGCCTTCTGCACGAGGATTTTCGCGGTTAACCGTCGATTGTGGGATTGTGGCACCCGCCTTGGGTTCGCCGTCATTGCGCTGTTATAACCCGCCGGCCACGCGCCGCTTTTTTGGGCGCGCCATATTGCGGGACCTTTGGGGACATCTGGATGATGCGTAACGGGCTGATGATGCGGACGATGGGCCAAGGGGGCCGTCTGCTCATGGCGCTGGCGCTTGCCGTTGCGGGAGCCGCTCTTTCGGGGTGCGGCGGCGGCGGCATACTCGGCGGCTCGTCGGATTCCAGTTCCAGCCCCTCGATCTCCAGCCGGTTCAGCGAGTTGTTCGGCTCGAAGTCGCAAGCCGTCGGCGAGACCCCGCCGCCGCCGGCAGAGAATGAGCTGAGCTGTCCACCCGTCACCATTCGCGCCGGGGCATCGACCTTTGCGGTGGGAGTACCGGGCAAGGAGGCGGTCGGCAACGATCTGCGTTATCAGGCCTCGATCACGCGCACCGCGCGCGATTGCACCCGGAACGGCGGCCAGATCACCGCGCGGATCGGCATTCTCGGCCGCGTCATCGCCGGACCTGCCGGAGCTCCGCCGACGGTCGAGGTTCCGCTGCGCGTCGCCGTGGTGCAGGGCGGGGTGCAGGAAAAAACCATCACCACCAAGGTGTTCAGGACGACGGTGACGATGAACGACCAGGGCAGCGTGCCGTTCAGCCTGGTGGCGGAAGACGTGGTCTATCCGGTGCCGTCTGGTTCCACCGGCGATGCCTACATCTTCTATATCGGCTTCGATCCGCAGGCGCTGAAGCCCGAGCCCGCGCCGCGCGCGGCGCGGAAGAAGAAGTAGTCTGGTCGCCGTCGCCTGCCGTGCAACCGGCGACGTCCGCTTTCGCGGATGATGACATTAACAAAAAGCCGGCGCGATCATCTCGCGCCGGCTTTGGTCTCGGTGACCGGAATTTGTTCAGTTCAGCTTGGCGCGAACTTCCGCAATGCCCTTGGCCAGCAGATCGTCGGCGATGCCGCCCTTGACCGATTGCGACAGGATGGTCGAAGCCGCAGTGACCGCGGCGTCGGCCGCGGCCGCGCGCACATCGGCCAGCGCCTGCGCCTCGGCCAGCGCGATCTTGCTCTCGGCGGTCTTGGTGCGCCGGGTGACAAAATCTTCCATCTTGGTCTTGGCCTCGGCCGCGATGCGCTCGGCTTCGGCCTTCGCCGCCGCGATGATATCCTGCGCCTCGCGTTCGGCGCTGGCGCCGCGGGCCTTGTATTCCGCCAGCAGCTTGGCGGCCTCTTCCTTGAGGCGGCGCGCGTCGTCGAGTTCCGCCTTGATCCGCTCGCCGCGATGGTCGAGCGCCTTCAGCACCGTGCGATGGATGCCGAGATAGGCGAACAGAACCATCAGGATCACGAAGGCGATGGCAACCCAGGTTTCAGGTTCCAGGAACATCGGATTATCCCTTCAACGACGCATCGACAGCGCTGTTCACCGCGCTGCCGTCGGGCAGCATGCCGGTGAGCCGCTGCACGATGGCGCTGGCCGCGTCCGCGGCGATGCCGCGCACGTTGCTCATGGCGGTCTCGCGCGTTGCCGCGATGGTCTTCTCGGCCTGCGCGAGCTTGACGGAAAGCTGGTCTTCCAGCTTCTTGCGCTCGGCTTCGGAGGCCGCGTTCAGCCTCTCGCGGGTCTCGTTGCTGATGGCCTGGGCGCGGGAGCGTGCAGAAGCCAGTTCGGTTTCGTACGCCTTCAGCGCCGCGCCGGAGGCGTCCTTCAGCTTCTGCGCTTCCGCCAGATCGCCCTCGATCGCGTTCTGGCGTGCATCGATCACGCTGCCGACGCGCGGCAGCGCAATGCGCGACACGATCAGATAGAGCGCGACGAACGCGATCGCCAGCGACACCAGCTGCGAAGCGAAGGTCGAGGACTCGAACGGAGGAAATCCTCCGCCGTGGCCACCTTCGGATTCGGTGTGGGCGCCGGTGCTCTGGCCCTTTGGGGTGCCATGACTTTCAGCCACGGGGTTCTCCTCTTGCTGTCATGCGCGCCGCCCGGGAAGGCAGCGCGACGGGGTGCAGCTCAGAGCGGAACGAACAGCAGCAGCAGCGCGATCAGCAGCGAGAAGATGCCGAGCGCTTCGGTCACGGCGAAGCCGAAGATCAGGTTGCCGAACTGGCCCTGGGCCGCGGAGGGATTGCGCACTGCAGCGGCAAGGTAATTGCCGAAGATGACGCCCACGCCGACGCCCGCGCCGCCCATGCCGATGCACGCGATGCCCGCGCCGATAAGTTTTGCTGCTGCCGGTTCCATTTTCTAGAGCTCCTTGAGAAGAAAGACAAAGGGTGGGTGGAAATTCCCCGGACGGTTTAGTGTCCCGGATGAATGGCGTCGTTGAGGTAGATGCAGGTGAGGATCGCGAACACATAGGCCTGCAGGAACGCGACCAGAAGCTCGAGCGCGGTCAGCGCGACGGTGAGCGCCAGCGGCAGCACGCCGCCGATCCAGCCGACCGCGCCAAGGGAAATGCCCAGCATGGCGACGAAGCCCGCGAACACCTTCAGCGCGATGTGGCCGGCCAGCATGTTGGCGAACAGGCGCACGCTGTGCGAGACCGGGCGCAGGAAGAACGACAGGATTTCGATGAACATGACCAGCGGCAGGATGTAGATCGGAACGCCGCTGGGAACGAAAATCTTGAAGAACTTCAGGCCGTTCTTGTAGAGGCCGTAGATCAGGACAGTGAAAAACACCAGCAGCGCCAGCGCCGCGGTGACGATGATGTGGCTCGAGATCGTGAAGGTGTAGGGGATGATGCCGACGAGGTTCGAAACACAGATGAACATGAACAGCGAGAAGATCAGCGGGAAGAACTTCATGCCTTCCGCGCCGGCGGTGCTGCGGATGGTGGTGGCGACGAACTCGTAGGAGATTTCGGCCATCGACTGGAACCGCCCCGGCACCAGCTGCCGCCCCGCGACGCCGCCGATCATCAGGATCGAGATCAGCGCTACCGCCAGGAACATATAGAGCGACGAATTGGTGAAGGCGATCGTCTGATTGCCGATATGGCCGATCGTGAACAGAGGTTCGATATTGAACTGGTGGATCGGGTCGATTTTCATCCGCGCGGCTCTTGTCCACCGGCCTCGCCGGCAATCTGAATTTCAAATGTCGTGACTTCCCGTCAGCGTTCAGCGCTTGCCTGGAGCTACGCCCGCAGATCTCACCACGTTGACCACGCCAGCTACAAAGCCGAGCAGGACGAACACGATGAGACCGAACGGCGATGTCGACAGCAAGCGGTCGAACCCCCAGCCAATCACCGCTCCGACGACAACGCCCGCGACCAACTCCGAGGAAAGCCGGAAACCGAGCGCCATCGCAGAAGCTCTGGCGGCTCCGTCTCCGCTTCCATCTCCGGGTTGGTCAGTCCGGATTTTTCGGCTGCCCTGAATTTCGGACAACCGGTGATCCAGACTTCCGAGCCTTGCGGAAAGCGCAGCTTCATCGGAGGACGATTGATCGTGACTTCCATTTTCGCTGTTATTCGTGCCTTCAGCCATGCTGCACAGACCCGAAAGAAGCTTGCGTTGATGGAGATGACGCCCCGTTACCCTCAAAAGCCGCGCGGACCATACTGACCGCATCTGAGCAAGTCAAGATTGCGTCATAACCATCTAACTAATTGATTCAGCTTCATTTACGCCAAGTGCCGCAAGTCCGTCGTGGGCACGGCCGCCGCACTGCAATAGCTCAACCTGCGATCGGCAAAATCTCGACGGTCGTTCGGGGGCCGCTTGACGAATTCATAACCATATGGTTATGGAATTGTATCCGCAGCGCGGGCACGACCGGTTTGATGCGCTGCAAAGCCTGCTGAACAGGATGGATCGATGACCGAATCTGTTGCCGCTATGCGTAGCCTCGTCGTCGAACGGGTGATGCCGCATCCGCCGGAAAAGATCTGGCGCGCGCTGACGCAGGCGCCGCTGATCGAGGAATGGCTGATGCAGAACGATTTTCAGCCGATCTTCGGCCACAGGTTCAATTTCCGCGCCACGCCCATCCACGGTTGGAATGGCGTTACCGATTGCGAGGTTCTCGAAATCATTCCCTGTCGACGCCTTGTATATAGCTGGAACGCTTCCGGCGATCAGGCGCCCGGTGGCCTGAAGACCATCGTGACATGGACGCTGACGCAAGGCGAGAACGGAACGCAGGTCCGAATGGAGCAATCCGGGTTCCGGCCGCAGGATGAAGCCGGCTATCGCGGCATGGGCGGGGGCTGGCCGCGCATCCTGGGAAGGCTCGAGGAAGTGGCCGCGAGATCCTGACAACATCGTTGACATTTTCGGCAAGCCGCTTCCACCGGCGCGCGTCGCGCCTGTCTGCGCCCGCGGAGTAACACCCCAATTCGGCTCAAAAGCTCGCGAGGATCGACCTTGCATCGTTCCGGCGGGTCTGTTGGGATGATCGCAATCAAGCGGATCCCGGGAGCCCACATGCCGCGCCAGGTCGATTACTATTTTTCGTTCCAATCGCCGTGGGCCTATATCGGGCATAGGGCGTTCCAGGAGACTGCGAGCACCTTTAATCTCAAGGTGAATTATAAGCCGGTGGTCCTGGTCGATCTGTTCTCGGAGACCGGCGGGTTGCCGCTGATGAAGCGCCACCCGGTACGGCAGCGCTACCGCATGGTCGAACTGCAGCGGTGGCGCGACAGGCGTGGACTGAAATTCCATCTCCAGCCGGAGAACTGGCCGTTCAACGCGCGGCTCGCGGATGGTGTGGTGATCGCAGCGACCGAAGCCGGCCTCGACCCCGAGCCGTTCATGCGGCGGGCATTTGCGGCGGTCTGGGAAGACCAGCTCAAGATGACCGATCCCGCGACTCTGATCAAATTGGCCGACGAATCCGCACTGCCCGGCAAGCAACTGGTCGAGCGCTCGGGATCGGAGGAGATCAGCGCGGCCTACGAGAAGAACCGCCAGGATGCGCTGGCCGCCGACGTGTTCGGCTCGCCGGTCTATGTGCTCGACGGCGAGGTATTCTGGGGACAGGATCGGATCGAATTGCTCGCGGACGCGTTGAAATCAGGCCGCGCGCCCTACCGTTCGCAGGTGTAGGATTAGGAGAAGGCTCGATCGGCTCTGAGGCGGAGTAGTCCCATGGTGACAGCGACATTGGTGACGGTGGCATCGCCTTCGAAACCCTCTACCTCGGTCGCGGCCTTCGGCGTGGGCTTGGCCGTATTGTGCGGCCTCGGCGGAATCGGCGGCGCGCGCGCCGAGCCGATGCCCGACGGCGAGAACGGCCGCTACGTGCTGTCACCGGTCTCGGACGGCGTGATCAGGCTCGATACCAGGACCGGAAGCGTTTCGACCTGCAGCAACAGCGGTGCGGGCTGGGCCTGCTATGCGGTGCCCGATGAACGCGCCGCGCTCGATGCGGAAATCGGCCGGCTGCAGGCCGAGAATGAAAACCTGAAAGGGCAACTATCCGCGCGCGAGCCGACGGTGTCCGGCAAGCTCGATGAGCCGCTGCCAAAAGCGGACTCGCTCAAGAAGCCCGAGCCCAAGATCGCCGAGGGCGAACGCAAGATCGAAATCCCGTTGCCTAGCGACCGCGACATGGATCGCATGATGTCGTTTCTGGAGCAGGCGTGGCGGCGGCTGGTCGAGATGGCCAACCGGATGCAGAAGGACGTCAGCGGCAAGATTTGAGAACCTCGCCGGGACGACCATGTTGAGAGATCGCCCATGACTGCACCCAAATCGCTGTCACGCTCTCCGCTATCCATCGTCGGCGGCACCACCATAGTTTCCTCGCTATTGACGGTTCAAACGCCGGGGCGTGGCTTTACCGATCTCACCGCCGATGTCGCGAAATTCGTCAGAGACGCCGGTGCGACAGAGGGCGCGGTGACCTTGTTCGTCCGCCACACCTCGGCGTCGCTGACGATCCAGGAAAATGCCGACCCGACGGTACTGGTCGATTTGACGACGGCGCTGGATCGCCTCGCGCCGGAGAATGCCGGATGGCGCCATGACACCGAGGGCCCCGACGACATGCCCGCGCATGTCAAGACCCTGCTGACGGCGACCTCGCTGCATATTCCCGTGCTCAGAAGCGAACTCGCGCTCGGAACGTGGCAGGCGATCTACCTGATCGAGCATCGCGCACGGGCGCATCGCCGGGAAATCGTGCTGCAGTTTGTGGGCGCCATTCAATAAGACAAACCCGCAATAATACAAAACCGGCCGCGGAGCGATCCGCGGCCGGCGTTACGCAAGTCCGTCCAGCGGCTTTCGCCGCGGGCCGAATGGTCAGTTGGTCCTGATATCGACGTCCTTGGTTTCCGGCAGGAAGAAGAAGCCGACGACCGCGGTGATCGATGCGAAGATGATCGGATACCAGAGACCGGCGTAGATATCGCCGGTCGAAGCCACGATCGCGAACGCGGTGGCCGGCAACAGTCCGCCGAACCAGCCGTTGCCGATGTGGTAGGGCAGCGACATCGAGGTGTAGCGGATCTTGGTCGGGAACAGTTCGACCAGCATCGCCGCGATCGGTCCGTACACCATGGTGACGAAGATCACCAGGATGAACAGCAGCCCGATGATCGCCGCGACCTGCGGACGGAAGATATCGAACGGGTTCGACATCTTGACGATGCCGGCGTCGCCCGCCTTGGGATAGCCGGCAGCGGCCACCGCTGCGGCAACCGCCGGGTTGCCGGCCTTCGCGTCGGTGTACGGCACTTCCTTGCCATTCACGATCACCTTCACGCCGGAGCCCGCGGGACCATAGGAGGTCGAATACTTGACCGAAGACGATGCCAGGAACGCGCGGGCGGTGTCACAGGGTGCCGTGAACACGCGGGTGCCGACCGGGTTGAACAGATCGCCGCAACCCGCGGGATCGGCAAACACCTCGACTTTACCCGCTTCGATGGCCTTTTCCAGTGCCGGGTTCGCGTTGGACGTGATCATGCGGAAGATCGGGAAGAAGGTCAGCGCCGCGATCAGGCAACCGGCCAGGATGATCGGCTTGCGGCCGATCTTGTCGGACAGCGCGCCGAACACGATGAAGAAGCCGGTGCCGAACAGCAGCGACCAGGCGATCAGGAGGTTGGCGGTGTAGCCGTCGACCTTCAGGATCGATTGCAGGAAGAACAGCGCGTAGAACTGGCCGGTGTACCAGACCACGCCCTGACCCATGGTGCCGCCGAGCAGTGCGAGCAACACGATCTTGGCGTTGCTCCAGTTGGCGAAGGCCTCGGTCAGCGGGGCCTTCGAACTCTTGCCCTCGTCCTTCATCTTCTGGAACACGGGCGACTCATTGAGGCGCAGCCGGATCCAGACCGAGATCGCGAGCAGGACGACCGATACCAGGAACGGAATACGCCAGCCCCAGGCGGCGAAGTCGGCTTCGCCGACGGCGGTGCGGGTGAACAGGATCACCAGCAGCGACAGGAACAGGCCCAGCGTGGCGGTGGTCTGAATGAACGAGGTATAGTAGCCGCGCTTGCCCTGCGGCGAATGTTCGGCCACGTAGGTGGCGGCTCCGCCATACTCGCCGCCGAGCGCGAGGCCCTGCGCCAGACGCAACGCGATCAGGATGACCGGCGCGGCAAAGCCGATGGTCGCGGCGTTCGGCAACAGGCCGACGATGAAGGTCGACAGACCCATGATCAGGATGGTGACGAGGAACGTGTATTTGCGTCCGACGATGTCGCCGATGCGCCCGAAAACGATAGCGCCGAACGGGCGCACCAGAAAGCCGGCGGCGAAGGCAAGCAGCGCGAAGATATCGCGCGTCCCCGGCGGATAGGCCGAGAAGAATTGCGCGCCGATAATGCTGGCTAGCGATCCGTAAAGATAGAAATCATACCATTCGAAAACCGTGCCTAGCGATGAAGCGAGAATGACGAACCGTTCGTCCTTCGTCATTCCGCCTATTCTGGTCGATGTTGCAGCCAATGTGGACATTTTGATTCGCTCCCCGAGATCGTTGATGCAAAGTTCGCCCACCCGCCGAACTAAGCCGGATTAGTTATGGGTCTCGTGCTAAGGTAACATCGGCGTGAAACCTCACCCAATAAGACTTTTGGCCCTTCGCACTTCTATCTCTGAGACGGTGACATTCCGGACGCACCTTGGGAGTCGTTCGCGCGGGGCGCGCGCGGATCGTATTGCGACGCACAAATCGCGCGGATTAACTGCGTTGCGGCGTGGCATAATTGTGCGCTTGCATGCCAGCCCCCATCGGGGGACAATTGACAACACAAGAAAAAATTCGCCTGACAGGCCAATCGGTAGGATCACAGGTTTGTCGCAACCCTCTTGCAAGAAATAAATGACCTCCGTCGCCACCACGCATCTCGTCATTGCCGATGACCATCCGCTGTTTCGCGACGCCTTGCGACAGGCGGTCGCCAGCGTCGTCACTCAGGCGAAGATCGATGAAGCGGGGTCGTTCGAGGATCTGACCTCGCTGCTCGAGCAGGATTCCGATGTCGATTTGATCCTGCTTGATCTGACCATGCCGGGGATTTCGGGATTCTCCGGGCTGATCTATCTGCGCGCGCAGTATCCGGCGATCCCGGTGGTGATCGTGTCGGCCAGCGACGATGCCGGTACCATCCGCCGGTCGCTGGATTTCGGCGCCTCGGGGTTCATTCCCAAGCGATTCGGGGTCGATACGCTGCGCGACGCGATCGTGAAGGTGATGGATGGCGACGTCTGGATACCCCCGGATACCGATCTTTCCGCTGCGACCGATCCGGACATGACGCGCCTGCGCGACCGGCTGGTGACGCTGACCCCGCAGCAGGTAAGGGTGCTGATGATGCTGTCGGAGGGGTTGCTCAACAAGCAGATCGCCTACGAGCTTGGCGTGTCGGAGGCGACCATCAAGGCCCATGTATCGGCGATCCTGCAGAAGCTCGGGGTCGAGAGCCGGACGCAGGCGGTGATCGCCGCGGCGAAAATCGCCGGCGGCCAGTGGCGGCAGGGCACGCCGTCGGCGCAATAGCGAAGAACTCGCCGATGTTGCCAGGATCAGGGAAGGCGCTGCTGTTCGACATCGACGGCACCCTCGCCGACACCGATGCGCTTCATCTGGAAGCATTCAATCAGGTCCTTGGTCCCCGTGGTCAGGTTTTTGACCACGCCCGCTTCACCCGGGAGCTTCAGGGCTTTTCCAATGCCTCTATCGGCGCGCGATTTCTGGCGGGGGAACCGCCAGCGCGGAAAGCGGCTATCATTGGCGAAAAGGAAGCAGCCTTCCGCAAGCTCATTGCCGGGAAGATTCAGCCGGTGCCCGGTTTGATGCCGCTATTGGCTCTCGCGGATCGCGCAGGCATCCCCATGGTGGCTGTCACCAACGCGCCCCGGCTGAATGCCGAAATGCTGCTCTCCGGGCTGGGGATCATGCATCGCTTCACGGCTCTCGTCATCGGCGACGAGCTTGCGCACGGCAAGTCACATCCCATGCCATATCTGGAGGGATTGCGCGCGGTGAATGCGGCAGCGAATTTGTCACTCGCCTTCGAAGATTCTCGCTCCGGCGTCCAGTCCGCCTCCGCTGCGGGCATTGCGACCATCGGCATACGTACGAGCCTTGGCCATGCCGACATGGTCGCCGCAGGCGCTGCCATGACGGCCAAAACCTTCGACGACCCGGAACTGGTGAAACTGGTCGGAACGACAATGAATTGGTGACGGGCCATCGCGAACTGGCCTGTCGCGCTTTTCACGTGGGCAAGCCGCGCTGCCTCTACTCCGCAGCCACCATCTGCTGCGTGCGCCACTGACCCAATAGAGCCCTGAGCGAGGCCGGTTTCACCGGCTTGTTGAGCACCGCGATATTCTCGTCGCGGGCCGCCGCCCGCACATGCGGGCTGCGGTCGGCGGTGATCAGGATCGCCGGAATGTTCTCGCCGAAGCGGCGGCGAATGTCCCGGATCGCGGCGACGCCGTTGCCGCGATCGAGATGATAGTCGACCAGAAGCCCGGTAACCGGCCGGCCGGCGGCCTCGATCGCCTCGATGGCGGCATCCGGATCGGCCACCGCGATGACCTCGGCGTTCCAGGCCTTCAGCAGCGTTCGCATGCCGTCCAGGATCGCCGCGTCGTTCTCGATGCAAACGATCAGGGAGCCGCTCATCGGCGTCCGGGAGAGGGGTGTCGCGGTGGTGACGGCCGCGGTGTAGTTGATCGCCTTCGCGGTGGGCACCATCACCGAGAACACCGAGCCGCCGCGGCTGGTGGCCTCGAGCGCGATGCCGTGGTTGAGCACGCGTGCGAGGCGTTCGACGATCGACAGGCCGAGCCCAAGGCCGCGCGCGATCCGCGCGCCCTGCTCCAGCCGGTGAAACTCCTTGAAGATCTCGCCGCGCTTGAGGACGGGGATGCCGACGCCGGTGTCGTAGACGCCGATCTGCAGGCTCTGGCCGTGACGGCGGCAACCAATCAGCACGCGGCCGCGCGGCGTATATTTGATGGCGTTGGAAATCAGGTTTTGCAACAGCCGCCGCAGCATCAGTCGATCGGATTCCACCGGCAGCGAGCAGGGCACGAAGGTCAGCTTCAGTCTCTTGGCGCGCGCGATCGGCGCAAATTCGATTTCCAGCGAGCGCATCAGGTCGCTCATCTTGAAGCTCGTGATCGACGGCGTCATGGCCCCTGCGTCCAGCCGCGATATGTCCAGAAGCGCGCCGAGGATTTCCTCGATCGCCTCCAGTGAATCGTCGATGTTTTCGACCAGCCGGGAATCCTCGCCGCCGGCCTGGCGTTCGACCAGGCTCGTGACATAGAGCCGCGCGGCGTTCAGCGGCTGCAGGATGTCGTGGCTGGCGGCGGCGAGGAACCGTGTCTTGGAAATGTTGGCGTCCTCGGCGGTGCTCTTGGCCAGTGCCAGTTCGGAATTCAGCCGCGTGAGTTCCTCGGTACGGTCGCGCACCCGTTTTTCCAGGGTGGCGTTGGCGCGCTCCAGCGCTTCGGCCGCCTCGAAGGAAGGCGTGACGTCGGAGAAGGTGATGACCAGTCCGCCGCCGGGCATCCGGTTGGAGCGCACCTCGATCACCAGGTGACGGTCGGGCAGGCGTTCCAGATAGGGCTCGCCTTCGGTGGTATAGGCGGAAAGGCGCTTTTCCAGCAACGCGTCGTGGTCGGTATCGCCGAAGCCCGGCGGACTGATCGCTCCCATGAATTCGAGGATTTCCCGGAGCGGAATCCCGATCTGGACGAGGTGCAGGGGAAGGCCGAGAATCTCGGCGAACTGCCGGTTCGAGCAGATCAGCTGCAGATCCGCGTCGAACACGGCGATGCCCTGCCGCACGTGGTTCAGCGCGGTCTGCAATATCTCGCGGTTGAAGTGGAGCGCGGCGTGGGAATCGTCGAGCAGTTTCAGCGCGGCCTTCGCCGAAACGGTGCGCTTGCGCAGCAACAGCGACATCACCAGGCGCGAGGATGCCGCGCCGATCGAGGAGGCGATCAGATGTTCGGCGTGCTGCAGCAGCTCGAAATCGGCCGGCGCGGCGGGATCGAGTCGCGCATCGCGGGTGACCGCGAAAGCTTCGAACGAATGAAGGGCGCGATCGGGGCCGAGATATTGCGACACCGTGCTCTGGATGTCCTGCACCGTCACGGTGGTACGCCAGCGCCGGAATGTCGGCGTCATCGGCGCCCGCGCGCTCGGCACGAACAGGTCGGCCTGCACGCGCTCGATCGAGGACGGCTGGCGCGCCAGCGACAGCGCCACATAGGTCAGGACGTTGAGCGCGAGCGACCACAGGACGCCGTGCAGCAGCGGCGGCAGATCGGCGCCGAACAGGGCTTGCGGACGCAGCGCCTCGATGCCTAGCGGGCCGTGCTGCAGCATCAGGAGCCCGGCGGTATTGCCTTCGAGGAAGCTCGGCAGAAACAGCGTGTAGACCCAAGCGGCGCCGCCGACCAGCATGCCGCCGATGGCGCCGCGCGCGGTTGCGCGGCGCCAGAACAGGCCGCCGAAAAACGCCGGCGCGAGCTGCGCGATGGCGGCAAAGGACAGCAGCCCGATCGCCGCGAGCTGGGTGTTGCCGAGCGCGCGATAATAGAGATACGCCATCGCCATGATGCCGAAAATCGCAAAGCGGCGCACCTTGAGCAGGAAGTCGCCGAAATCCGTCTGGCGCGCGGCCGATTGCGGACCGCGCTTCAGCACCAGCGGCACGATGATGTCGTTGGAGACCATGATCGAGAGCGCCACGCATTCCACGATCACCATCGCGGTTGCCGCCGACAGGCCGCCGACGAAGACGCCGACGCTGAGCAGCGGAGCATTTCCCTCCATCGGCAGAGCCAGCACGAACATGTCGCTGTCTACCGCACCGAACGGGAACATGATGAGGCCGGCGAGCGCGATCGGAATCACGAACAGATTGATGGCGACCAAATAGAACGGAAACAGCCAGCGGGCGCGGCCGACCTCGGCATCGGTGGAATTCTCCACCACGCTGACGTGGAACTGGCGCGGCAGCAGCATGATCGCGCAGAACGACAGCAGCACCATGGTGAGGAAGTTGCCGATCGACGGCGCGTAGTCGATGGCGCGCACCGCCTCCGGCGTCTTCATCGCGCGTTCGATCAGTTCGTGAGGGCTGAACATCCAGAACGTGACGAAGGCGCCGGCCGCGATAAAGGCCACCAGCTTGATGATGGATTCCGTGGCGACCGCCAGCATCAGGCCGTGCTGGTGTTCGGTCGCGTCGCTCTGGCGGGTGCCGAACAGCACCGCGAAAGCCGCCATCGCCAGCGTGACCATCAGCGCGATGTCGCCGATGATCGGAATGCGGGAAAACGCCTGGTCCTCGCTCAGGATGGTTTCAAGCGAGGAGGCCACCGCCTTGAGCTGCAGCGCGATATAGGGAACCGAGCCGATGATCGCGATCAGCGCGACGGTTGCGGCAACCGCCTGGCTCTTGCCGTAGCGGGCGGCGATGAAATCGGCGATCGAGGTGATGTTCTGCGATTTCGCGAGCTGGATCACGCGGCGCAGCAGCGGCGTGCACAGCCCGATCATCAGGACCGGGCCGATATAGATCGCGAGAAAATCCACGCTGGTGCGGGTGGCGAACCCGACCGAGCCGAAGAACGTCCAGGAGGTGCAATAGATCGCCAGCGACAGCGGATAGATCAGCGCGCTGGCACGGCCGCGCTGCGTCGGCGACAGGCGGTCGCCATAGCTCGCCACCAGAAACAGGAACCCGATGTAGCCGAAGGCGGCTGCGATCACGCCCCAGTCGTGCAGCATCGCTGCTTGCTCCCTGTACGTTCCGCGCGCGATTTGCCCGCGCTGCCGCGGACGACCGACGTCGCCAGGGAAGTATAGCCGGAATAAATTGGCAAAGCACGACGCTTCGCCGGGCCAGGAAGCGGGATTTTGCTCCAGCAGCGAAGGTTAACGTTATTCGGCGGCCAGCGACTTTTCCTGCAGCGGCAGGCCGAGACGTTCCCAGACCTGCAGCAGCGCTTCCGCGAGCTGATCGATCAGCGCGTCGTCATGATAGGGCGAGGGCGTGATCCGCAGCCGCTCGGTGCCCTTGGCGACCGTCGGATAGTTGATCGGCTGGATGTAGATATTGTGCTCTTCCAGCAGGATGTCGCAGGCCCGCTTGCAGGCTTCGGGATTGCCGACGAACAGCGGCACGATATGGGTGTCGTTCGACATCACCGGCAGGCCGGCGGCATTGAGGATCGCCTTGAGCCGGGCGGCGCGGTCCTGATGGCGCTCGCGCTCCCAGCTCGAGGTCTTGAGATGCCGGATCGCCGCCGTTGCCGCGGAACAGATCGCCGGTGGCAGCGAGGTGGTGAAGATGAAGCCGGGGGCATAGGAGCGCACGGCGTCGATGATGTCGCTGCTTGCGGCGATATAGCCGCCGAGGCAGCCGAACGCCTTGGCCAGCGTGCCTTCCAGGACATCGATCCGGTGCATGACGCCGTCGCGTTCGGCGATGCCGCCGCCGCGCGGGCCGTACATGCCGACCGCATGAACCTCGTCGACATAGGTCATGGCGTTATAGCGTTCGGCGAGATCGCAGATCCTGGCCAGCGGCGCGACGTCGCCGTCCATCGAATAGAGGCTCTCGCAGACGATCAGCTTCGGCCGGTCGGGGCCGGCGGCGCGCAGCAATTCCTCCAGATGGGCGGTGTCATTGTGGCGGAACACCTGGCGCTCGCAGCCGGACTGACGAATGCCCTCGATCATCGAATTGTGGTTGAGCTCGTCCGACAGGATCAGGCAATTGGGGATCAACTTGGCCATGGTTGCGATGCCGGTCTGGTTCGAGACGTAGCCCGAGGTGAACAGCAGCGCCGCTTCCTTGCCGTGCAGATCGGCCAATTCGGCCTCGAGCTGCACCAGCGGGTGATGGGTGCCGGCGATGTTGCGGGTGCCGCCGGCGCCGGTACCGACCCGGGTGGCGGTTTCCACCATGGCGCCGACCACTTTCGGGTGCTGCCCCATCCCGAGATAGTCGTTGGAGCACCAGATCACGACATTGCGCGGGCCCTTCGGGGAGTGCCACACCGCGTGCGGGAAGCGACCGGCGATGCGCTCGAGGTCGGCGAAAACCCGGTAGCGCCGCTCGTCATGCAGGCGGTTGAGGGCGGCACTGAAGAACTGGCTATAATCCATCGCAAAACTGCCTGTCAGTGAAGCTGGGGCCGGGCGGCCGGCCCACGAGATAGCTGCCTTTTTAAAGCGTTTCCGGCTTTGCTGTCGAGCCGGAATCGGATCGTCGGAAACCTTATATGTGACGGGCCGGGTTGCATCGCACGCGGGCTGAATCTTGATCCTGATCAATACGCTGTGAGTCGGAACGGACCGGCATTGCAGATAGGATATCGCTCCGGATTAGCCGGCAGACAATGGCTACGCGGCGCCGAATCGTGCACATTCGAAACTGCAAATATCCTGAAAAAGGCTTCGGTCGGCAGAGCTGGGTCTACAGGCTCACGTGGTCCTGAAGTGTAGCACGCCGTCGGCTTCCTCTGCCGTCAGGCGGCCTTCGACCAGCATGTAATTGACATGGGCGATCAATTCGCCGGCGGCGAAGCCCATCTGATGCACGTCGAGCACGTGCTTGTGGAACACCACCGGCACCAGTTCCTTCGACGTCTGCGGCGTTTCCCGGCAGGCCTCGGCGATCAACCGGCAGCGGTCCTCATGGTGATCGGCCAGTTGCTTGATGCGCGTCTTGAGGCCGTAGAACGGTACGCCGTGGCCGGGCAGCACGATGACGTCATAAGGTAACGTCGTGGTCAGGCTTGCCAGCGACGCCAGATATTCGCCGAGCGAATTCTGGTCGGGCTCGACCGCCCAGACGCTGACATTGGGCGAGATCTTGCTCAGCACCTGGTCGGCGGACAGGAACAGCTTGTCGGCGGCGCAATACAGCATCACCTGGTCCAGCGCATGGCCGCCGCCCGTGATCACCTTGAAGCGCCGCGTGCCGATGGAAATTTCGTCGCCATGCGAAATGCGCCGGTAGGATGGCGGCAGGATCGACACCCGCTTCAAATAATCCTGGCCGCGGCCGAGCAGCTTGTCGGTCAGGTTCTCGTCCATGCCGTGGCGCCGGAAGAACAGCCGCTGCGCCATCTTCCGCTCTTCGGTGCCGCGGTTCTGATGATAGACCGACTGCAGATATTCCACCTGCGACATATAGAGCGGGCAGTTGAACCGCTCGACGATCCACCCGGCGAGGCCGACGTGATCGGGATGCGAGTGGGTCACGATCAGCCGCGTGACCTTGACATGGCTGAGAGGGCCCTCGAACAGCGCGGTCCACGCCGCGATCGTTTCCTCGTTGCCGAAGCCGGAATCCACCATCGCCCAGCCGTCGCCGTCGGCGAGCAGATAGATGTTTACATGGTTGAGGCGGAACGGCAGCTTGAGCCGGACCCACAAAACCCCCGGCATCACCTCGACGACCTGGTCCTCGCCGGGATGATTCTCCCAGGGGTACCGCAGCGCCTCGGCCGAGGACTGAACCGTGTCTGTTTTCGAATGCATGGCTTTCGCGTCGCAATGATTTGACATCGGCTTAGCCGCACAAACGCCGCAGCGCCAGCCGAAAAAACAGATGCGGCTTTGGGCAAAACACATGGGTGCTTGAATTAGGCCGTCATTCCCGGGTCATGCCAACGGGCTCGGCCCGATCACGGGCTCCGCGTGGAACTACGATGCGCAATTGCGCATCGGGGAATGACTGCGGCTACGCCGCCCGGATATTGGACAGGAAGGCGTCGATTTCCGCGCGCAGCACGTCGGCCTCGCGGCGTAGCGCGTCGGAGGCGCTCAGCACCTCACCGGCGGCCGATCCGGCTTGGGCGGAAGCGGTGGAGACGCCGACGATGTTGCTGGAAACCTCGGAAGTGCCGCCGGCGGCGTGCTGGATGTTGCGGGCGATCTCGCGGGTCGCCGCCCCCTGCTCCTCGACCGCCGCCGCGATCGCGGTGGTCACGTCGTTGATCTCGCTGATGGTATTGGTGATGCTGCGGATCGCGCCGACGGCCGACGAAGTCACCTGCTGCATATTGGCGATCTGCGAGCGGATTTCGTCGGTTGCCTTCGCGGTCTGGTTGGCGAGGCTCTTTACCTCGGAGGCGACCACCGCAAAGCCGCGGCCGGCGTCGCCGGCGCGTGCGGCTTCGATGGTGGCGTTGAGGGCGAGCAAATTGGTCTGCGAAGCAATGGTCTGAATCAGGTCGACCACGACGCTGATGCGCCCGGCGTTTTCGGCCAGGCCCTGCATGGTGGCGTCGGTCGCGCCGGCATCCTCGACGGCCTTGCGGGCGATCTCCGCCGAAGAGACCACCTGGCGGCTGATTTCCGCGATCGAGGACGACAATTCCTCGGTGCCCGCGGACACCGTCTGCACGTTGACCGAGGTTTCCTCGGCGGCGGAGGCTACCGCGCTCACCAGCGCGCTCGACTGATCGGCGGTCGCGGACATGCTTTGCGCCGTGGTCTGCATGGAATTGGCCGACCCCTGCAGGCTGTCCAGCGCGGCGCGGACGGTGGTTTCGAATTCGACGATCCTCGCTTCCATGCGGGAAGCGCGTTCGGCCTTGGCGACGCGGTCCTTGTCCTGATCGGCGGAGAGCGCGCGGGCCTCGATCATGCTTTGGCGGAACACCTCCAGCGAATTCGCCATCGCGGCGATTTCGTCGTGCTGGTGTGAGCGATAGACTTCCGATTCGAGGTCGCCGTCGGACAAAAGCTGCATCGAGCGCTGCAGCGCGCGAATCCGGCGCAGGATGCTGCGGCCGACATACAGCCAGACGAACAGCACGGATCCGATCAGGGTCAGCGCGCCGAGCGCCAGCATCACGATGGTCGCATAGGATATTTCGCGGCGCGCCTGCCAGGTCGAGGCGTTGGTCTCGCGCTGCACGCCGTCGACGAGCTGCTGCACGCTGATGCCGAGACCGACGTTCAGCTTGCGGGTTTCGTCGAGGATGATCTGGCCGTAGTCGTTGGCGTCGAGTTCCTTCTGGCGAAGCTTGAAGACGCCAGCCTTGCCTTCGCCCAGCACGAGCAGTTTCAGGGCCGCGTCACTCAGCCCCTTGGTGCCGGTGTTCTTGGGCAACAGCTCGAGGTTCGACTTGACGCGGGCCTGGGCTTGCTTGAACTCCTTCTCGATCGCGTCCAGCGTGTCGCTGGAGTTGGCCGAAAGGGCTGCGATCATCTGGGAGGCCGCCAGATTGCCGCTGGCAAAGACATTGCCGAGCTGGTCGACGGTCCGTGCGGCCTCGGCGGCGTCGTCGGGAGAAAGGTTGGCCGACTGCAGGATGGCGTTGATCTGCGATTGCGCGTCCATCATCGCCGGGCTCGCGGCGGCAACGAAAGCTCCCTGCGTGCTGCGCAGCGCATCATATTGTTTTTCGTGCTGGGCGGCGATGCCGAGCCGTTCTTTCGCAGCCGCGCCGAGGCTCGTGATGTTGTCGTCGATATTCTTCACGGTCTCGGTCAGCGCCGCGACCACGGCTTTGTCGGCGCCGAGTTCGATGATTTCGCCGAGTTTCTGCAGCGTGACCTTCTGCGCCTCTTTCATCTTTTTGGAACGTTCGTTCAGCACCTCCTCGCTTTCGGAGGTGAGCAGCGCCGGCCCCTGGCTGGCAAGGCTCGCGCTCTGGGCGGAAAGCTGCAGGCTGGCGGCAAGGCGTGGGATATCCCGTCCGCTCAGATCGACCATGCGGCCGCCGAGATGGCCGAGTACCATGGCGGCGCCGGCGCTGATCACGAGGGCCATGCCCGCGATGACGGCGAAGGCGGCGAACAGGCTGCCCCTGACACCCCAACGCGGCCGCAAAAAGCCAAACAACCTGCCAAGCCTGCCGATCGAAAATCGTCGCGCCATGTCGTTCCCGCCCGCTGAATCCGTTTGGATGGACCTTGGCGGCAGTATCGTGTTACCGGGTTAATAAAATTGGGAATATTTGGGCGCATTGCACGATTTTCGCGCAACAAGACTACAATTCTTGCCTGGACCGGGATGGCTTTCCTCGAATCGTCATCCCGCTCTATTTTTCTGTTTGTGATGACGCGTCTTCTTGACGCGCAGCGGCCACCACGTCGGTTGAACAGGCTCTCGCAAAAACAAAAAGGCCGGCGCGAGGCCGGCCTTTCCGAAATTGCGATCCGCCTGGGATCAGTACTTCGCGACTACCGGGCCACCCCAGTTGAAGCGGTAGTTCAGGCCCGCCTTGACGGTGTGGTCGTCGGTGGTGAAGCTGCCGAACGGAACCAGCCCGACCGGTGTGGTGAAGTTGGCGTTGCCGAAGTTGTAATACTGATATTCGATCTTCGCCGACCAGCTCGGAGCGAACATGTATTCGAGGCCGGCGCCGACGGTGTAGCCGTTGCGATGGTCGCCGTTGATCGCAAACGCGACCGGTACGCCACCAAAGGTTACCGATTCGTTGTTGTCGGAATAGGCATAGCCGCCCTTCACGTACAGCAGGCCCGGACCCCAGGTGTAGCCGACGCGGCCGGTCACCGAGCCCAGCCCACGCTGGTTGTTGTTGTAGGCGAAGCCGCCGGGGAACACGGCGCCGACATTGCCGCTGAGCCAGCTGTACTGGCCTTCAACGCCGAGCACCCAGTTCGGAGCGAACTGGTAGTCCGCGCCGATCTGCAGACCGCCGAGGAAGCGGCCGTTGGAATTGTTGCCGGTGGCGAGACCGTTGAAATTGTTGTCGCTCGAGAACGCACCGCCGACGTGGCCGCCGATGTAGAAACCGGTCCAGTTGTAGATCGGCGCGACGTAGGCCGGAGCCTTGTTGTAGTAGGGCCGAGCGCCGAGATCGGCGGCAAGTGCTGGCACGGTCGCGCCGAGGGCGACGAGGGCCACAGTACCAAGTAGAAGCTTCTTCATTGTTATTGTCTCCAACAGATTCTTTTTCGAGAGGCGCCGTGCGTCGGCTCCATCCATGGCGCGCACTTAGACAAGTTTTGAATAAAAAGCTGTCACTTGGCAGCCACACTGAGTGACAACCCAACCTGTTGGCGGAGCTAGTATTTTCCGTGCTTAATGGAGCCTTAATCAAACCTGAAAGAAGCCTTAATTTTTGGCCTCCAGGCTCACGCAGCCGTGATCGACATCCGTCGAATCAGCGACGCTAGCGCTGCATCTGCATCAGCTGATCCATCGGCATCATGTTGTGATTGAGGTTCGCCATGATCCAGAGCGAGCCGCCGATCACCAGCAAGACAATGAGCACCCCGAACGCCAGCGCCAGTATGTTGTTGGTGTTGTCGGCGCCGGTGGTGATGTGCAGGAAGAACACCAGGTGCACGCCCATCTGCGCGATCGCCAGCACCACCAGCGCGACCGGTATGCTCGGTTGCCAGACCAGATCGGTACCGGCAACAAAGAAAGAGGTCGCCGTCAGCAGGATGGCGAGCCCCAGTCCCGTCAGGTAGCCAAGGACCCGCTCGCCGATGCCGCCTTCGAGGTGTTCGTCACCCGGTGCGATGTCGATATTTTGATCAATCTCCTGGTGCCCGTTGGTCATGCGGCACTCCCGAGCAAATACACCACGGTGAACACGGCGATCCAGATGATGTCGAGCGCGTGCCAGAACAGCGCGAAGCAGAGGAGGCGGCGCTGAATGTCCGCCCGGAATCCCTTGGCGAGAACCTGCGCCATCATGGTCAATAGCCAGAGAATGCCGGCCGAGACGTGCAGCCCGTGGCAGCCGACCAGCGTGAAGAAGGCCGACAGGAATGCGCTGCGCGTTGGTCCGGCGCCGCGGGCGACGAGGCTCGCGAACTCCCTGCCTTCGATGGTGAGAAAGGCAAGCCCGAACAGGCAGGTGACGGCCATGGCGACCTGGAACCAGAATTTGTTGCGGGCGTCGGCGGCGATCGTGGCAAGTCCGCAGGTAAAACTCGACGCCAGCAGGAAACCGGTTTCGATCGCCACATTGGACAAATCGAACAGCTGGCCGCCGCTCGGCCCGCCCGCCGTTTGCCCGAGCAGCACGGCATAGGCCGCGAAGAAGGCCGAGAACATCACCATGTCGCTGAGGATGAAGATCCAGAAGCCATAGGCGGTGACGATACGCTTGGACGCGGGACCGCTGTGTTCGACCGCCCGCACATGATGCGGGTCGCTCTGGGCGTACGCCAGGGTCACGTCGGTCATCTATGCGCTCCCTGCGGCGGCCAGAAGCGCGCGCCGCTCCGCCAGATTGGCGCGGTCGATGCGCGCGACCTCTGCGGCGGGGATGACGTATTCGTCGTGGTCGCGCCAGGCGAACGCCACGAAGGTCGCGAACGCGCCAATGAGCCCGGCGGCGACCATCCACCAGATGTGCCAGATCAGCGCAAATCCCATGACGGTGGCGAAGAACGCGCAGACGAAACCGGTCGGCGAGTTGCGGGGCATTTCGATATCCTCGTAGTCCGGCTCGGTCTTCCCGATGTCCTGCTGCTGCGCGTGCTGTTTCATCGCCCAATAGGCGTCCTCGCCGCGTACATCGGGCGGTATGGCGAAATTGAACACCGGCGGCGGCGAGGCGGTGGCCCATTCCAGCGACCGCCCGTGCCAGGGGTCGCCGGTGCGGTCGCGTAACTCGTCGCGGTGGCGGATGCTGACGACGAGCTGCAGGATCTGAAAGACGATGCCGGCCAGGATCAGCAGGGCGCCGAACGCGGCCAGGATCAGCCAGGGCCGCCATTCCGGCACGTCGTAGTGCTGCATCCGCCGGGTCATGCCGAGCATGCCGACCGCATAAAGCGGCATGAAGGCAACGTAGAAACCGATCAACCAGAACCAGAATGCGGCCTTTCCGAAGCCTTCATGCAGCCGGAAGCCGAATGCCTTCGGGAACCAATAGGTGTAACCGGCGAAGGCGCCGAACAGCACGCCGCCGATGATCACGTTGTGAAAATGCGCGACAAGAAACAGGCTGTTGTGCAACATGAAGTCGGCGGGCGGCACCGCGACCAGAACGCCGGTCAGGCCGCCGATGATGAACGTCACCATGAACCCGATCGACCACAGCATCGGCGTCGCAAAGCGAACGCGGCCGCCGTACATCGTGAACAACCAGTTATAGATCTTCACGCCGGTCGGCACCGCGATGATCATGCTGGCGATGCCGAAGATCGCGTTGACGTTGGGGCCCGCGCCCATGGTGAAAAAATGATGCAGCCAAACCATGAACGAGATCACGCAGATCGCCATGGTGGCCAGTACCATCGAGCGGTAGCCGAACAGCGGCTTGCCCGAAAACGTCGAGACCACTTCAGAGAAGACACCGAACGCTGGCAGGACCAGGATATAGACCTCCGGGTGGCCCCAGGCCCAGATCAGGTTCATGAACATCATCATGTTGCCGCCGCCCTCGTTGGTGAAGAAATGGAAGCCGAAATAGCGGTCGAGGATCAGCATCGCCAGCGTTGCGGTCAGGATCGGAAATGCCGCGATGATCAACAGGTTCGAAGCCAGCGTAGTCCAGCAGAACATCGGCATGCGCAGAAGGGTCATGCCCCTGGTGCGCAGCTTCAGCACCGTGGTGACGAGATTGATGCCGGCGACCAGCGTGCCGACGCCCGAAATTTCCAGCGACCACAGATAGTAGTCGACGCCGACGCCCGGCGAATAGGTCAGTTCCGACAAAGGCGGGTAGGGCAGCCACCCGGTGCGTGCGAATTCGCCGATCACGAGCGAAATATTGACCAGCAGCGCGCCGGTGGCGGTGAGCCAGAAGCCGACCGAATTCAGGGTCGGAAACGCCACGTCACGGACCCCGAGCTGCAGTGGCACGACGAGATTCATCAGTCCGATCACGAACGGCATCGCCACGAAGAAGATCATGATGGTGCCGTGGGCGGAAAAAATCTGGTTGAAATGCTCCGGAGGCAGGTAGCCGTTGGAATGAAGGGCGAACGCCTGCTGCCCGCGCATCATGATGGCGTCGGCAAATCCGCGCAGCAGCATCACCGTGGCGAGCAGCGTGTACATCACGCCGATCCGCTTGTGGTCGACGCTGGTGATCCATTCCTCCCAGAGATAGGGCAGGTGGCCCTTGACCACGACCCAGCCGAGAATGCCGAGAATGCCGAGCACTACCACGCCCGATGTGATCATCGGAATCGGCTGATCGATCGGGATCGCCGACCAATTGAGCTTACCGAGCATCGGACGCTCCGATATAGGATTGCGCGGCCTCCGTGGTGATCTTCGGCCCCGGGCCAGGCGGAATTTCCTGGGTGGCGATGGCGTGGAAAAGCAGGGGATCGTCGAGCCGATAGGTTAGCGTGGTAGGCTCCACCGTCTGCCGGGCGAGCTTCTCATAGCTTTCCGGGTTCAGAGCAAGATCGCTGCGCGCCGTCTTCGCTACCCAGTCAGGGAACGTCAGCGGCGATACGACGTGAACGTCGAACAGCATATTGGGGAATCCGTCTCCGCTGAAATGCGCCGAGAGACCCTGATAGTCGCCCTCGTTGTCGGCGCGGAGGTGCAGCTGCGTCACCATGCCGTTCATGGTGTAGATCATGCTGCCGAACTGCGGGATGAAAAATACGTTCATCACGCTGCCGGAGGTCAGTTCAAAGCGCAGCGGCGCACCGGCGGGCACGGTCAGCGTGTTGACGGTCGCGATCCGCTGATCCGGATAGATGAAGAGCCATTTCCAATCCAGCGAGACGACCTGGATCCGGACCGGACTGCCCGTGCCCTCCACCGGCGTGGCCGGATCGAGCATGTGCGAGCCGATCCAGGCGACGCCGCCGAGCAGGATGACGGTGAGCGCCGGGATCGACCAGACCACCAGTTCGATCCGACCCGAATATTCCCAGTCCGGCCAGTAGTGGGCTTTGGTGTTGGATGCCCGGAACCAGAATGCGAACGCGAAGATCGCGACGATGGTCGGCAGCACGATCGCCAGCATGATCGCGACCGAGTCGATGAGGATGGTCTTGTTGGCGGCTCCGATCGGACCTTGCGGATCAAGGATATTCATCGGGGACCCAAAGATGGCACCGGGGAACCAGAATGGAACGGCTACCAACGGCGCCGCCGCGCTTAGGTTCCACGGTATCCCAATCTCCGGTCTGACGTTTGCCGAAACACCCGCCGCCATACCCGTGCGAACTTGAAAGTCTTCCTACTTAAAGTTTTCCTACTTGAAGTGCGGAATCGTCGGGACCGTGATGTGCGGCTGTGGCAGCTGCGGCACTCTGGCGGCATTGCCGATCCCGCTGGGATCAACGTTGATATTGTTCATGCCCCCGACATTGGCCGGCCCCGGGGGGATGCCGCTGATCGGCACGTTTCCCGATCCTGCTTCACCCGCCATCCGGGCGAACGAGGCGGCTGGCGGCGCGGAGGCCAGCAGCATTGCGACAGCGATTTTTGCTGAAGTATTGGACATGGCGAAGCTCCATGGTTGTTCGGCGAGAACGTCGGTTGATGAAGCTGATGTAGGCCGCCAATTCGCCGGCACCATTAAAATGAATGTCAGAGCGTGCTTCGGCGTGGCGGCTCGCGCTTGGAGGACGGCCGCGCGTCGAGAGCGTACGCTTGCCGACATTGGCGAGTTCCATCCGCTGCGTTTGCCGCGAGGAACTTTAGCGCGCGTCTCGCGCTTTGGCTTTTCGCCGCGAGCGGCTTCGGTTGACTCGGCGCGACCCCATTTTATATTTCGAAACGGTGAGTTCGGTTTGTGTTTCGAAGCAGAGAGTTCGCTTAAGTCTCCGGTGTCTTTGGCCGACTCGGACGCCTGCACCCACAGAGCGGGATGTCGATGACCGATCGTGATACCGAGCCGGACTCCGCACATCGCGATCCTGCCGGGCGTTCCAGCGACGGCAATCGGCAGTCGGCCGCGAGGGAAGACACCGGCGCGGACGACGGCGGCAAAGGCAAGGCCCCCGAGCCGTCGGGCGACAGGACCCAAGACGACGAGGTCGAGGCAGACAAGGCCAAAGCAGACAAGGCCATCCAGGACGACAAGGCCAAACAAGAAGAAAAGGCCGACGAAGAGGCGCGCCGGAAGCGTCGTCCGCTGGTTATTTCGATTGGCGTGGTCATCGTCCTCCTGTTGATCGCCAGCGGCCTCTATTACTGGCTCACCACCCGCAACCTCGAAAGCACCGACGATGCGTATACCGACGGCCGTGCCATCACCATTGCCTCGCAGGTGTCGGGCGTCGTGCTGTCCCTTGCGGTCAACGACAACCAGTTCGTCAAGAAGGACCAGTTGCTGATCCACATCGATCCCCGGCAATACGTCAACGACCGCGACCAGGCCGAGGGCGCGCTGGCGACGGCGAAGGCGCAGTATGAGGGGCAGCAGTTCGGCGCCGAGGTCGCGCGAAAGAACTTTCCGGCGCAGCTCGAGCAGGCGCAGGCGCAGCTCACCAACGCCAGGGCCAACCTCGTCAAGGCGGAGGCCGATTACGAACGCCAGCGCAGCCTGCCGAAGCCGGCGACGTCGCAGCAGGAGGTCGACGCCGCGACCGCGGCGCTCAAGCAGGCGCAGGCGCAGGTCGCGCTCGCCGACGCGCAGGTGACGCAGAATTCGCCGGTGCCGCAGCGGATCGGCGAAACCGATGCCCAGGTCGGGCAGTTGAAGGGGCAGGTCGAGCAGGCCCAGGCGAGGCTCGACCAGGCCAACCTTAATCTGTCGTGGACGCTGGTGAAGGCCCCGCAGGATGGCTGGATCACCAAGCGGAATGTGGAGGCCGGCAACTACATCACCGCCGGCCAGCAGATCTTCTCGATCGTCGCGCCCGAGGTCTGGATCACCGCGAATTTCAAGGAGAGCCAGCTCGCCGACATGCGTCCGGGCCAGCCGGTCAGGATCAGGATCGATGCCTATCCCTCGCTCGATCTTCGCGGCCATGTCGACAGCATCCAGTTGGGGTCGGGCTCTAAGTTCACGGCGTTTCCGCCCGAGAACGCCACCGGCAACTTCGTCAAGGTGGTGCAGCGCGTGCCGGTCAAGATCGTGATCGACAGCGGCCTCAATCCGGATATTCCGCTGCCGCTGGGGATCTCGGCCGAGCCGACGGTGACAGTGAGATGAGCGCTGTGGAAGCCGCGGGCCAGCGCTCCGAGGCCGCCTGGAAGCCGGCGTACAATCCCTGGCTCATAGCGGTCACGGTGACGCTTGCGGCATTCATGGAAATTCTCGACACCACGATCGTCAACGTGGCGCTGCCGCACATCGCCGGCAGTCTTTCCTCGAGCAGCGACGAGGCGACCTGGGCGCTGACTTCCTATCTCGTCGCCAACGGCATCGTGCTGACGATTTCGGGATGGCTCGGCGATCTGTTCGGCCGCAAGCGGTACTTCATCATCTGCATCGCGATGTTCACGGTGTGCTCGTTCCTGTGCGGTACCGCGACCAGCCTTGGCCAGCTCATCATCTACCGGCTGGCGCAGGGCTTTTTCGGCGGCGGATTGCAGCCCAATCAGCAATCCATCATCCTCGACACGTTCCCGCCCGCCAGGCGCGGCGCGGCGTTCGGCGTGACGGCGATCGCCACTGTCGTGGCCCCCGTGCTCGGTCCGACGCTGGGCGGCTATATCACCGACCAGGCGAGTTGGCGCTGGATCTTCTTTCTCAACATCCCGGTCGGCGTGCTCGCGGTATTTCTGGTCTCGATCCTGGTCGAGGATCCGCCGTGGGTGAAAAGCAGGAGAAGCCGCGGCGTCGATTACATAGGGCTGTCGCTGATAACGCTCGGGCTCGGCGCGCTGCAGATCATGATGGACCGCGGCGAGGACGAGGGCTGGTTCGAATCCGGCTTCATCTGGCTGATGGCGCTGATTGCCCTGCTCGGCATCCTCGGCGCGATCGGGTGGCTGTTGATCGCCAGAAAGCCGATCGTCGATCTCAACGTGTTCAAGGACCGCAATTTCGCGGCCGGCTGCATCCTGATCGGCGCGATGGGCGCGATCCTCTATGCGAGCGCCGTCATCATTCCGCAATTCGCCCAGCAGAACCTTTCGTACACCGCCACCTGGGCGGGCCTCGTGCTGTCGCCCGGCGGCGTTGCGGTGATCGTGCTGATCCCGATCGTCGGCAGGCTGATGACGGTGATCCAGACCCGCTATGTCATCGCCATCGGGTTCACCATCATGGGCCTGGCGCTGCTTTATTCCAGCACGATCACGCCGGGCATCGATTTCGAAACGCTGGTGAAGATGCGGACGGCGCAGACCGCCGGTCTCGCATTTCTCTTCGTCCCGATCAGCACCGTCACCTATCTGACGCTGCCGCGCCGCCTCAATGGCGATGGGGCCGCCTTGTTCTCGATGTTCCGCAACGTGTTCGGCTCAATCGGAATCTCGCTCTCGACCGCGCAGGTGACGCAACGCTCGCAGGTTCATCAGACCTATCTGTCGCAATGGGCCGGCCCGTTCCATCAGCCCTACGAGGCGCTGATCGCCACCTACGAAAACAGCCTGCGTTCGATGGGACGCGCCGGCGCGGCCGTGCACAATGTCGCGGTAGGGCAGGTCTATGCGGCTTTTCGCGCGCAGGTTTCTGTACTGGCCTATGCCGACGTGTTCTACTATTGCTCCATCGTCGCTTTCGTCGTGGTCCCATTTTGCTTCCTGCTCTCGCCAAAGACCGGCGGCGGTGCTGGCGGAGCCCATTGAATGAATGTCGGGGCGTTCAGGGATTGGCTTGCGATTGTCGGCGCCTTGGCTCTGCTCGCGGGTTGCACCGTGGGCCCGGATTTCGTCCAGCCGAATTCCCATCTGCCGGAGCAGTCGTTCCTTGGCGACAACGGGACGCCAGCGGCCATGGCACATGTGCCGGCGCCGACGGATCCTGTCTGGTGGAACGTGTTCCACGATCCCGTGCTCACCAATCTCGAGCGGCGCGTGGCGGAGGCCAATCTCGACGTCCGCACCGCGACGGTGCGCCTCGCCGAAAGCCGTTTTCAACGCGGCGTCGCGGCCGCCGCCGAATTCCCCTCGCTCAACACCGACGACAAATATACCCGCGAGCAATACAGCAAGAACGGCATCGTCAGCCTGTTGAGCGGGTTGCTCGGGCCGTCGGCCGGCGGCGGCGTCGCGCCCGGGCCGCTCAACGAGTACTATGCCGGCTTCGATGCGTCATGGGAGCTCGATCTCTGGGGCCGGGTGCGCAGGGGGGTCGAGTCGGCGGACGCCCAGGTCGATCAGGCGGCGGACCAGCGCCGCGATGCGCTGGTCTCGAGCCTGGCGGAACTTGCCAGGGACTATCTGCAGCTGCGCGGCGTGCAGACGCAGATCGGAATCGCCAACGACAATCTGAAGGTCGATCGCGATATCCTGCAGCTCGTGCAGGATCGCCAGCAGCATGGATTGCAGAACGGCCTCGATGTCGAGAATGCCGCGGCCCAGGTCGAATCAATCCGCGCCCAGATTCCGCAGCTGCAGCAGCAGGAATCGCAGTACATCAATGCGCTCAGCCTGCTGCTGGATCAGCCGCCGGGCGCGCTCAAGTCCGAGCTTGGCGTGCGGACGTCGGTGCGGATCGGGCCGCCGCGAATCCCGCTCGGCATTCCCTCCGAACTCGCACGCCGGCGTCCCGACATCCGTGCCGCCGAGGATCAGCTGCATGCCGCGACCGCCAACATCGGCGTCGCCGTCGGCGACTTCTATCCGAAAGTGCAGTTGAACGGCACCGTCGGTTTCGACTCGCTCGACATCAAGCATCTGTTCGATGCGAGCTCGCTGCAATACATGGTCGGGCCCGAGGTCACGCTGCCGATTTTCGCGGGCGGCCGGCTGCGTTCGACGCTGGCGCTGCGCGAAGCACAACAGCAGGAAGCGGCCATCACCTATCGCAAGACCGTGCTGCAGGCCTGGCACGACGTCGTCAACGCGCTGGTCGCCCACCGCCTCGAACTGAACCGCCGCGCACGGCTGCGGGCGCAGGCCGATCACGCAGGGGCTGCGCTCGATCTGGCACGCGCGCGTTACAAGGACGGTGTCAGCGAGTTTCTCAACGTGCTCGACGCCGAACGCTCGCTGCTGCAGGCCGAGCAGCAATATGCCGCCAGCACCACCAGCGTCTCGCTCGATTTGGTGCAACTGTTCAAGGCGCTCGGCGGCGGCTGGGAAACGCAGTTTCCCGACGTGCCCTCCGAAACCGCGGCGGTTCCCGTTCCCGTCGACCTTGTTGATCGCGCTATCCGTTAACGCGCCGCGTGCTGTCGCGCCGATGGATTTCGCCGGCGAGCCGGCCCGTGCGTTCATCGGCAAGTAGGAATGACGCGCCGCTAGAGTCTGTCGACCGCCTTGAAGGTGCCGTCCGCCTGGATGACGGTCAGAAAGACCTTGGGCGGCAGGTCCTGTGTCTTCGGCCCGAACGTCATGACGTCGCCGCTGATATCGAAGCGGCCGACATCATTGATGAGCCGCAGCATTTCCGCGCGGGTCGGATTCGGGCCGGCCATTTCCAGCGCCGCCGCCACCAGGCGGCCGGAAAGATATCCTTCCAGCGAGACGAAGTCCGGCTTGAGATTTGGATCGAGCGCCTTCTCGGCGGCCTGGTAGTCGGCGACGACTTTCACCGAGGCATCCCATGGAAACGGCACGACCTGGGAGACGATAACCCCCTTGCCCTCGGGGCCGAGCTCTTTCGCCAGCGAACTGGCGCCGACGAAGCTGATATTGACGAAGATCGGATCGAAGCCGCTCTTGTGCGCGAGCTTGATGAATTCCGCGCATGGTCCATAGGTGCCGACCATGACCACGGCTTCCGGTTCGGTGCGCTTGAGGGTCCGCAGCGCCGAGCCGACCGCTCTGGTATTGCGCTCGAAAGTGCCTTCGGCGGTCAGCTCCATGTGGCGTTTGTCCAGCGCCGCCTTGACGCCGGCCAGGCCGTCGCGGCCGAACGCATCGTCCTGGTAGAAGATGGCGATGCTCCGGACGTGCAGATCCTCGGTCAGGTGCTTGATCCACGCCTCGGCCTCGGCGGCGTAGCTGGCGCGGATGTTGACGACGTTGTGGAGGTCCGGGGTGCGCAGGAACGCCGCGCCGCTGAAGGGGCCGATGAACGGCACACCCTTGGCTTGCGCGATTGGAACAGTCGCCGCCGTGGTCGGCGTACCGACCGCGCCGATCAGCGCGAATACCTTGTCCCGCTCGATCAGCTCAGTGGTCTGCGCCATCGAGCGGTCCGGATCGTAGCCGTCGTCCCGGCTGATCAGCTCGAGCTTGCGGCCGTGCACGCCACCCCTGGCGTTGATCTCGGCGAAGGCGGCGAGAATGCCTTGCCGCATGCCCTGACCGAGCGCCGAGGAGGGACCGGCGAGCGCGGCCGCCTGGCCGAGCAGGATGCGATTCTCGCTCACGCCGGTCTCATCGGCTTTGGCGTCAGGCGAAACCGCGACCGCGAGCAGCAGTGTCAGTCCGGCGGCAATCGTCAGTCGTTGTCCGGGCATGGTGGCATTCCGCGCAGGATGAAGACGGCATCGCCGTCAGAAAAAACATAACGGCGGTGACGTGAAAGGCGCCTTAATCGATGGGCAAATGTTCGAGGTACCCGGCTGGGCCGGTTAACGACATGTAAATCATAACGCGCGGCAGGCGCCGCGCTGGGCACTCGTCGTAACCCCCGCGCGCATATTTTTAATTCAATATCCCGTCATGCGTTTGGATCCGGAAATTCCCGGATGGAGAGCCGCGCAGTCGGACGAAAGCCGTTGATGGACGATCGCAACCAGTCTCGTGAAACAGTGGGAGACGCCCCTTCGGCGCTTCGAAGACCCGCGTCCTGGCTGTGGCTGCTTTTGCCGACGCTGGTCGCCGGCGGAGTCGGGCTCATGCTGTCGCTGATCGCGGCCTTTGCAGTCGGACGCTGGGAGGCGCGCGTCACCCGGGTCGAATTCGAGGGCCTCGCCTCGACCGAGTTGATCGTGCTGCAGAACGGGATCAACGAATATCTCAGCCGGCTGGTCGCGCTGCGCACCTTGTTCGAATCCGCCAACGAGGAAATCACCCGCAGCGAATTCGAGGTTTTCAGCGGCCGCCTGCTCGAGAACCACCCGGGACTGCTTCGCGTCGGTTGGCTGCCGAAGGTCTACGCCAGGGAGCGCGCCGACTACGAGGCCGCGGCGGTCAACGATGGCCTCGCCGGCTATCGGATCAAATCCTTCACCGAGGACGGTGCCGTTTCGCTGGCCCCACCGGCGAATCAATATTTCCCGGTCTACTTTTCCACCGAGCCGAAAACCGCTGCCGTTTATGGGCTGGACTATTCGACCGATCCGATGCGGTGGGCGACGCTGGAGCGTTCGCGGGACGATGACTCGATCGCGGCACTGCCCACCAGACTGGTTTACGATCAGAAAGGCGGTACTCACGGGGTACTCGTCAGCGTGCCGGTGTATGTGAAGGGCACGTCGCGGACGACGATTCCCGATCGCCGCCGCAATCTGAACGGCTTTGTTGTTGGGATATTCGATCTGGAGCGACTGCTGCAATCGATCCGAACCGCGACGGCGGCATCATCCGCCATTGCCGTCAACGCCTACCCGCCGGATCTGGGCCGAAGCACCGGTCCGCAATATCGCAGCGTTGCCGATTTCTCGTCCGTGCCGGAAACGTCGGAATCGATCAAAGCCCTTGCTACCGGGGTGCCCTGGTCGGGCGTGCTCAGGATCGGCGATGCCAACTGGAAAGTGCTGGCCGTTCCGACCCCGGGAGGCCGGCTCACCGCGCGCTACGACCGCGGCCTGATCGTGCTGGCCGCCGGCTTGATCATCACCGTCTTCGTGGTGGTCTATCTCGTTCTCGCCAGCCGCAACGCGCGCCAGATCGAACTCGCCAACCAGCGCGTGCTCGATCTTGCCCGGATCGACCCTCTGACCGGCCTGCCCAACCGGGCGGTGTTTCTCGAACAATTGGAGGCGGCCGTCTATGCGCGCGTGCGCGGGCGCGGCGAGACGTTTTCGGTCCTGATGCTCGATCTCGACCGTTTCAAGAACGTCAACGATTCGCTGGGCCACGCCGCCGGCGACACCCTGCTGCGGGAGGTGGCGAGCCGCCTGCGATCGGCGCTGCGCAGCTCCGACCTGCTGGCGCGGCTCGGCGGCGACGAATTTGCCATCATTCAGTCGGCCTGCGACAACCAGCGGCAGGGTTCCATCGATCTGGCGGCGCGGATCTGCAAGTCGATCGCCGAACCGTTCCTGTTGCCGGGCCGTCAGGTCGAGGTCGGCACCAGTATCGGCATCGCGATGGTGCCGGAGCACGGCAGCGAGCGCGAGCAACTGCTGAAAAAGGCCGACCTCGCGCTGTACCGGTCGAAATCGGCCGGCCGCAACTGCTTCACGGTTTACGACGACGCCATGTCGGCCGAACTCGAGGCGCGCAACACGCTCGAGGGCGATTTGCGCGACGCCATCGCGCGTTGCCAGTTCGAGGTGCATTATCAGCCGTTCTTCGACGTCCAAAGCGGCCGCCGGCAGGGTTTCGAGGCGCTGGTGCGCTGGCGTCATCCGGTCCGGGGGCTGGTACCGCCCGACCAGTTCATCCCGCTCGCGGAGGAGACGGGGTTGATCGTGCCGCTCGGCGAATGGGTGCTGCGGCGCGCCTGCGACGACGCGACATCGTGGCCCGACGGCACAAGGATCGCCGTCAACCTGTCGCCGGTGCAGTTCAAGCAGGCCGATCTGTTCGAGATCATCCAGTCGGCGCTGGCGAATTCCGGATTGCCGCCCGATCGGCTTGAAATCGAGATCACCGAATCCGTGCTGCTGGAACGCGCCGCCGAAAACCATGCCTTCATGGAGAAGCTCAAAGGCATCGGGATCTCGCTGGCGCTCGACGATTTCGGTACCGGCTATTCGTCGCTGAGCTGCCTGACGGCGTTTCCGTTCGACAAGATCAAGATCGACAAGTCGTTCATCTCCAGCCTGACCAGCCTGACCAGTCAGTACAAGAGTTCGGCGATCGTCGCCTCGGTGGTGACGCTCGCATCGGGCCTCGACATCTCGGTGACCGCCGAAGGCGTCGAGACGCCGGAGCAATTCGAGCGGCTGAAGACGCTCGGCGTGAATTTTACGCAAGGCTATCTGCTCGGTCGTCCGATGCCGATGGCCGAGCTCGAAAGCCAGCCGCAGTCGTACCGCTCGCGCCAGGACGCGGCGTAGCGCTGCCAGCAGGAAGTTCGTCATGCCGAACTGACGCTTGGATGTCCCCTGTTGCACTCGCTGTATTACGCTAAAGAAGAATTTAATGGTGCCGGTGCGGTTGTCTCTTATCTAATCTCTAAAGGAGAAAACCATGAAAGTTACAACGATCGCCCTAGCAATCGCATTCGCTCTCCCGAGCACGTTGGCGCTCGCACGAGGTGGAATGCAGGTTGGAAGCCACGCCACGCGCCTTTTCGCAAACCCTGTCGGAACGGGACGTATCGCGAGAGAACCCAGAAATATTTCGGGGAATACGCTTGCTCCCATCGCGCATGACCCAAGCGGATCGACACTGACCGGGACAGCTATGAACCGGACCGGCGGATAAAGAAAAGCCCCGCACGGAAGGGACTGCCTGGGCCGTTTTCCTGGCAAACGTTGAATGGCAAACTAGCCCTTGATCATGCCTCGCCGCATAGCGGATCTGGATTACAGGCGTCCCGACGCGGTCATTTTTCGCGTGGGCGACATTCGAAATGAAACGGGCCGCGAACTGAGGTGACCCTTGTCGCGCTGCGCGATATGTGCCGTCCCCGCCGCCTGCGTCGGCAGGGACTGCGCGACCTTACCAACGACGATGCTGGCCGCGATGCCAATGATGGAAATATCGGGGTCCGCCGTATCGATAGCCGTAATCTGCAGGTGCAAAGTAAAAGTAGATGCTAGTGCCTCCGCAATCCCGAGGGTAACCGTAACGATATGCCACGTAGGCGTAGGGTGGCGCGTACCCAGGGTAGGACCCGTCGCTGGGGTCACATCCATAGGGGGTGGAAGCTAATCGTCCGGCTTGGGCCGGCACGGGTGCGGCAATTCCTGACACCGCCAGCGCACCTGTGATCGCCAAAACAATCGCTATTCCTCTCACGACACTGTCCTCCTCTTGGTGGCGGTGTGGCGCATTGACAGCGAATATCGAAGCTTGTTGCTTCGAACGCTGCCTGTTCGTCCAACTCACGCGCAACCTAATTCTTCACGGAAAGGAGGCAACTTTGTTCGTCCACGCGGCAAAGTCGGTTCCCAATTCCGGCCTTTTGCTCACGTCAAAATAGCCGCCGTGAGCGGTGCGGTTTGAATCAAAACTTTGAATCAAAACTTTGAATCAAAACAATGTGTGCAAGCTGTCATGCCACCGACTCACTCGACGGCTACACGGCAGTCTGCTGACAGGAGATTCCCCGTGCGGATTTCACCATCGCCCAAATTGTCACCGTCCCAGTTTGAGCCGGAACTGGTTTGGACAATGCGGTCCGTTCTCGACGAGGCTGTTAATCAGATTGTTTCCGAAAACCGGACACCCGCGACAAAAGCGAAGATGGCGGAACGAATTCTGCGAGCCGCAGCAGAAGGAGTCACGGACCCAGCGAGGCTGACTGCAATCGCGATTGAGGATGGTATGCAGCCAGCGGACTAGGCGCACCGTGAGCCGCCAAAATCAAATTAGGCAACCAGAAAACGCGTAAGAACACCTCGCGAACCGACAGCACGGAAGTGCACGCCGTTTCGTGCTTTGTTCTGCGTGCAGGTGCCAAAGATCGCCGGGCAGCGTTGCCCCTGACTCGCGACAAGCGTTGATTATATTGAAAAAACTGGTGCTGCCAGACAGGATTGAACTGTCGACCTCTCCATTACCAACGGCTTGGCCCGGGGTAAAGTGGCGTAAACACTCGGTAACTGGTAGCAACAGAAATGCCGATAAACATTGAGTTTCCCTGCGATTGGCGTAATGTGGGGCAATTGGGGGCAGCACATAGCAACCCCGCTTCTGCTGCCCCAGCGCTGCCCCAAGGAGGCTCCCATGCCAAGAAAAACCGCTTATCGCGTCAAGCTACGCCAGCCGGAAACAGGCAAGGAACATGACCGGCCGATCTTCGCCCAAGATGAAGCGACCGCCGGGGCGCGCGCTGTTGTGAGGGCGCGGATAGCCTTGGGCAAGACATTGGCCGAAGTGGAATATGGGCGGTTCGAAGTGCTGTCCTGTGCTCCCGCAGGGAGGCTCCCATGACCGACCTGATCGCCACCACTGAGAACCCGACGGACCTCAGTGCTGCCAAGGCTCCCGCGGAAAAGCGATCCAACAAGCTCAAGATTCCCAAGAAAATCCTGGCCGATAAGACCATCAAAAAACTGCTCAAGAACAAGACCCGGGCGCAACCCGGCAAGCGCTATACGATTTGGGATGCGGGATTGCCCGGCTTCGGAGTCCGCGTGACCGACAACCATCTGTCCTACATTTTTGCTGGACGGTTTCCCGGCTCCAATCACTGGACCCGCCGTGAAATCGGAGCCGTTGATGCGATGGACCTTGCCGCTGCCCACGCCATCGCCCGCGACTGGATTGAGATAGGCAAGCAGGGCAAGGACCCCAAGGCCGAGATGGAACGGCGGGAGAAGGAAGAAGCTCGAAAAAAAGATCACACCTTCGGGTCGGTGGTCGAAGCCTATATCGACGAACGGGTGATCGGCCCCAATCCGGAGCGTCCGATCATGCGGAAATGGAATTATGTCTCGCGAGTTCTCCGCGATCCCTTTGCCAAGACGTTTAAAGAACGCCCGATTGGTACCATCGACCGCGCCGACATTCTTGCAATCATCAAAATGAAGAAAAAGCGGCACCCCGCCGAAGCGAGGAGTCAACTCGCTGTTGTCAAGTCGTTGTTCAATTGGGCGCTGGATCAGTCATTCGGTTTAGAACGGTCGGTGTGCTCCGATATCAAGCCGCGCGCCGTCATTGGCGAGAAGAACTCGCGTGAGCGCGCCTTGAACGATGACGAAATAACAGCGCTGTGGCGCGCTGCCGATCAAACGCCTTATCCGGTCGGACCAATTTATAAAATGCTTCTGCTCACCGGCTTACGCCGCAATGAAATGGTGAGAGCAAGCTGGAGCGAATTCGATCTGGCGAAGAAGCTATGGATCATCCCGGCGGCAAGGATGAAAGGCCGCAATGTCGGCAGCGACGGCAAACGGGCTCGTCCGCATCTGGTGCCGCTGACCGCGCCGATGCTGCAGATTCTCGACACCCTGCCGCGCTTCAAGCATGGCGATCTGCTGTTCTCGACCACCAAAGGCAAGAAGCCGCTATGGATGGGCTCCAAGGTCAAGGACGCCATCGACGTCAAGGTGCTGGAGCAGTTGCGGGCCATCGCGGCAGAACGCGGCAACGATCCGCAAAAAGTCGATTTGAAGGAGTGGGTCAATCACGATCTCCGCCGCACGATTCGCTCCAATCTGTCGGCGTTGAAGGTGGTGAAAGAGGAAGTCAGCGAAGCAATCCTTGCTCACGCGAAGATCGGCATTATCGGGACCTACAATATTTATGGATATGCCGACGAGAAGCGCGAGGCTCTGGAATTATGGGGTGTCAGACTGCACGAGCTGGTGAATCCGCCACCGCAGCCGGAGCCGGAGCCGGTCGATAGCAATATCGTTCATCTGCCGCAGAAGGCAGCACGACAATGACCCGCTCCCGTGAACACATCATTCAAGCCATCTGCGAGCAACTGGAGCCGTTGAAATCGAACGAGCGGCTGGGTGCGGCGGATGCGCGACCTTTCGTCAAGGCGGCCATCAGGGAGAAGCTGGAGCTGACGCCCAGGATAAGTACCGCAGTGATGCCGATCACCAATGCCAGCGCGATCAGCAAGGCCGCCAAATTATTCCGAGCCAAGTTTCAAAAAGACAAACTTGCCGAGCTGCTGAAAGAAACGTTTCCCGAGCAATTCAAGGCGCTCGACGAGCAATTCGAACAGCTTGAAAAAATCAAGGGACCGGACGTCAGGTTCGATACCTCGATATGGCTTACCGGCTTTATTGCTTGCAGTTTGATCAAGGAATTTTCACGGCTAGCGCCGACCGGCACCGAAGGTGGTCCGCTGCGCAGCATTGCCAGCCTGGTCCATGAATATCGAACTGGCGAACCGGAACACGATCTCAAACGCGCCTGCTACAGGGCGCTTAAAGAGCGCGTTGTGCGCGGCGCTGACTAGGCTCAAGTCACGGCCCAAAACCGGGCCTGTCCTGTCCCTGACTCTGGGCGGGGTTGCGCTAATTTGGTCCCAGTTTACCAACTGGGCCGACGCACATGACATCCTCATCCTCCAAAGAAATCTCCGAGCGCGAGTCAGCTCGTCGGAATCGGCAATCCCGCCAAGACAAGCAGCTCCGGATTCTCTCTTATCAGGATCTGAAGGACAAAGGCATTCGGTACTCTCGGCAGTGGATCATCGAACTGATCAAGGCCGGGAAGTTTCCGCGTTCGGTAAAGCTTGGCGAGGCTAGTGTCGGCTTTATCGAGAGTGAAATTGATGCCTGGATCGAGAGCCTGATCGAGCAGCGCGACGGCGAGGCGAGCAATGTGCGCTGACGAGCTAGTGCCGACACGCGTGACGGCTCAAATCGGCTCCAAGTCTTTGCAATTGCTAGATTGTGCCGGTGTGCCGTCATGACAAAGCATGGCAGCACCATCGTGCAACGGTTCGGCGAGCGCGAGCGCGAACGCCTCGTCAAGCTCTTGCGCTCGCTCGGCTCCGATAACACGCATGAAAGTGAAGCCGCGCGCGGCCGGATCGATAGCCTTTTCCGGCAGTTCAGCAAGACATGGAGCGATCTGATCCGGCTGCTCGGCGATGGCGCGGCGCCTATCCGTGCTGATCTCGCCGATAACATTGCTGCGCTCGGCTCCAGTGATCCCGAGGAACGCGTCAAGGCGCGCGCGAATATTGCGGAGCTGCTCGCACGGCATCGCAAGACTTGGAACGATCTGGTTGATGAGCTGTGTTCGCCCGCGCCGGCAGCATGGGTGAGCAGCAATTCATCGTCGGGTGATCCGGAGCGCGTCAATCCGCTGGCGCTTATGCATTACCTGCTCAAGGAGTATGTCGAACTTCGCGAGCATGAATACATCGTTGTCGCGCTCTGGATTCTGCATACGCACGTCTTTCGCCACTTCATGGTGTCGCCGCGATTAGCGTTGCGCTCGCCGGTCGCCGGCTGCGGAAAGACCGTGCTCATCGATGTCCTGGCGCGCACAACATCGCAAGCCGCCAAGTTCGATGCGATCACAGCGAGCGCGATCTTTCATCTGATTGATGAAACGCATCCAACCCTCTTGATCGACGAGGCGGACAATCTTGGACTCGGGCTGCAACCGAATGGCCGGATTCGGGCCGTCTTTAACTCCGGCCACCGCAACGGCGGCACGGTGGCAATCAGGGACCGTGGCGAGACGCGGAAATTCTCGACCTTCGCACCGTTGGCGCTGGCGCTGCCTGATTCGATGGGCGGCCTGCCGCGTACTCTTAACTCGCGCAGTATCACCATCACCATGCAGCGTTATGACGGAGCCCGCGAACTTCAGCGCCTTGATGCCTATCGTCCTGATCCCGCACTTAATGCGGCCTACACGCAGATTTTGTTGTGGCGCTGCGACGTCGAGCTTGATTCTGATCCCGAGATGCCGGCCGGGATACGCAACCGGCTCGCCGATAATTGGAGGCCGCTGCTTAGTATTGCGGATTCTCTCGGCTGGGGTGAGCGGGCGCGCGAGGCCATGCTGATCATGGCGCGTGAATACCAGGACGCTGATGTCAAGATCCTGCTGCTCGACGATATCCGCAGGGTGTTCGATGCGCGCGCGGTCGATCGTTTGCCAAGCAAGGTGCTGCTCGATGCGTTGCATGCCTTGGACGATTCTGACTGGCGCGAATTTCGCGGCGTTCGCGGTGACGGGTCGCCGCACAAGCTTAGGGATAGCGAGCTGGCAACCATGCTGCGCGAATTCAAGATCAGGCCGCGCAGCATCTGGCCATTGCATCGGACGGCCAAGACCAAGTCGGCAAAGGGTTATCGGCGCGAGCAGTTCGAAGCGGTCTGGCGCGTGTACTGCGCCGATAACAGCACAGCGGCACATGGCAGCAATATCAGGAGTTTGCGACGCGCGGGCGCCGGCACAGCGTGACGGCACAGCGTGCACGGCAGGCCGCGCGGGTGAGGCGCAGAAAGCTGACCTTCTGCGGGCAGGTTCGTCTTTCCGACAACGTTAGCTAGCACGGAAAGACGAACCACATGGCGACGATGACAGGCCGCGTGTGGTGGCGATGCGAAAGGAGCCAACATGAATGTGCTGTTTAACCATAGGAATTAGATCCTATAGGTTATGCCGTAACGTAATATGTGACCTCGCCACCCGTTTACGGGACGGCTCCGCTAGGCCGTAAAGCAGCGTCCAGCGACATCGAAACGTAGAGCGCGAAAAAGCAATCGTTCCGTTTCCGTCAATCGTTCCCCAATGTGCCAAAAAAGATTCTCCGTCACCGGTGCTGTCGAGTGACGGAGAACAAAAAACCACAGTTGCGCTGTGCGATTCCATGAAACCCCGGAAAGGGAAATTCCATGCCAAGCATGAACTCACCAGAAAGGACAAGCCATGCCTAAGCCGCATACTTACACCAAAATCAAAACCGTTGCAAGTGCAACGAACCGCAAGGCCCGCCGCGAGAATCGCCGGATCGGCAACCTGTTTTACAGGTTCGGCAAAGGCCTAAGCCGCGAAGCCAAGCAGGCCATCCAAGGCAACCGCCGCGCCAAGGCGCTACAGGCCGCACGGCGTAGGCCACCATTGCCACCACCATTGCTGCCGCGTCGTCAGTGCTATCAACCGCACCGTTCCTCTTCTGCAAACGGGGAGGATGTTGCGCCATGCTGACCCCACTAGAAATCGCAACCTCTTATCTCGGCCGTAGCTGGAATCCTGTCCCGGTACATTACCGCAAAAAAATCCTATCGGTGACGATTGGCAAAATCGGATCATCACCAAAGACAATATTGCGAAACACTTCAACGGAGCAAAACTGAATGTCGGTGTGCAACTCGGTCCCAACTCCAAGGGTCTCACCGATATCGACCTTGACTGCGACGAGGCAATCCAGCTCGCGCCTTACTTCCTGCCGAAGACCCCCGCCATGTTTGGCCGGAAAAGCAAGGCGACGTCACACCTGCTTTACACAATTGACGACGCTCCGACAGACAAAGCGGTACTTAAGCTGACCGACAAGATTGGCAAGGATGCCAAGGGCATTGTCGAGTTACGAATGGGTGGCGGGTCAAAGGGTGCGCAAACTGTTTTTCCCGGCTCCACTCACGAAAGCGGCGAGATTATTGAATGGGTATGTGACGAGACACCGACCCATTCCGATTATGCAACGCTCAAACTAGCCGTCACCAAAATCGCGGTAGGAACCATCCTGCGACGCAATTGGCCCGGTCGCAGCGGTCACGCCGCAGCGTTGGCGCTGGGAGGTTTCCTTGCCCGCGCCGGGTGGTCGCCTGACGATATTGAAAAATTCGTTCATGCCATCGCACCCGATAAAAAATGGAAGAAGGATAGCAGCCGCACCGCCAAGGATTCAGCCGAGGCACATGCCAAGGGAGAGAACGTTCAAGGCTTCCCCGGCCTGTGTGAACAGTTTGGTGAAGAACCAGCCAAGGCTATCGCCAAGATTCTTGACTATGGCTCGGACCTAAATCAATCCGAAGACCTTTACGAGATGCTTTATGGCGAGGGGGGCGAACTTAAGAGTGACGACGACGCGGCCACCGGAACAGCGTCGATGCCGACACCGCCCATTCAGCGTTCAGTCATTCAGATCAAAGCTGACGGTCTTTCAATCAACTCGACACAAGCGCAACGATTGTTGAAGGCTGCCGGCGTGAAGTTTTTTGAGCGCGGCGGCTTGCTGGTGCGTCCGATTACAAAAGAAGTCACCGCCTCGGAAGGACAAAAGACCAAGGTTGCGCAGCTTCAACAAGTCGATACGGTTTATATGCGCGACATGCTCGCCAGAGTTATCAAATGGGAGCGCTGGGACGTTAGGAAGGGAAAATGGGTACCGACAAATCCGCCGTTTGAAATTGCCTCAACCATCCTCGGCCGCAACGGCGAATGGCCGTTCCCGACTATCGATGGCGTCATTACCACCCCGACCATGCGGCCGGACGGATCGCTGCTGCTGACACCGGGTTACGATAAGGCCACCCGATTGCTGCTGGTGTCGCCGCCGAAATTACCAACCATGCCGGACCAGCCGACCCGTGACGATGCGTTAACGGCACTGGCGCTGCTGGAAGATCTACTGGAGGAATTCCCATTCGACAACGAAATCTCCCAAGCGGTGGCGCTGTCGGCGCTGATCACGCCGGTTGTGCGAGGTGCGTTTATGATGACCCCGGGGCACAGTGCCAAGGCCGCAACCCCGTCCAGCGGCAAATCCTATTTGTTTGACATAGTCGCCGCCATCGCCATCGGCCAGTACATGCCGGTGATAGCGGCCGGAAGAAATGAGGAGGAAACCGAAAAACGTATGGGCTCGGCGCTGATGGCCGGACAGCCGTTGATCTCAATCGACAATGTCAACGGTGAATTGGGTGGCGATGCGCTGTGTCAATATCTGGAACGGCCCAGCGTCGAAATCCGAATGCTCGGCCTTTCCAAACTCATCACGGTCGAAGCGCGGGGGACCTCGATATTCGCTACCGGCAACAACATCACGCTTCGCGGCGACATTGTTCGCCGGGTGATTACCACCACCATCGACCCAAAGATGGAACGACCGGAGCTGCGCGAGTTCAAGAAAAAACCGCGTGAGATGGTATTGGAAAATCGCGGCCAGTATATCGCCGCTTGCCTGACCATCTGCCGCGCTCATGTGGTGGCTGGGCGTCCATTCCAAGTGGTTCCGCTGGGGTCATACGAAGGTTGGAGCAACACGGTTCGCTCGGCACTGAAGTGGTTGGGGAAGGCTGACCCGGTGGATTCCATGGAGACCACCCGCAAGGAAGACCCGGAGCTGATACGGCGGCAGAACATGCTGACGGCATGGGCCGTTGCAATCGGTATCGGGTTTAGCTCCAGGTGCACCATGGCCAAGGCGGTCCACACCGCCAAGCAAACCAGCAGCCCCGGCACCCCGCAGTTTTCAGACTTGCGCGACGCCATGGCAGCGGTCGCACCAAGGAAGGGAGATAATATCGACCCCGACGACCCTATTGACAACGACGCTCTTGGAAGATGGCTCCGTAGCAATAACGGCAAGATCGTCGACGGTGTGCGATTTACCAACAAAACAAGTGAAGGCGTCGTCATAAGTCGTGGCTCCCCGGTTTGGTGGATTGAACACCGTGATGGCGAGCAGGCAGGGCAACGATACCGGGAGCAATGCGTCAAGCAGCCGTTTTGACCCCATTTACGGGACAGGGGTAAGGCTTGGCGGGTGGTGGGCATTGGTGGCCATGGGGGGTTTTTCGCCCCCACTCCCCCAATTTAGCATATTAAAAAAAACGACTGCTAAATTGCACACGTAGCCCAAAAACCACCCGCTATGCCTACCAATGCCCCCCACTTTTGACTGCGCCAAAAATTTTCGGGAGCACGCAACTTTTTACGGGCAGGGTGGAGGAGGCAGCCAACACCGCGTGCGCGGACCCTGAAATAGCCACAACCTGAAATAGCACTACTGAACCAAGGCCAACCGCAACACCCTGCGACCAACCGGCCCAAAACAGCCTTATTTCAACGATTCCCAAACCAAACCAAGCAGTTAGCGATGGGCTGGTCGTACGTTGCAAACACCCTATATATACAATGACTTAGCACCTGATTGGTAGACGCCGCTTCGGCTGGGGGCAGCGCAGGGGCGGCAGGTGTCGGCCGAAACGGCCGAAAACGACCAAGGGAATTGCGATGGAACCGTTCCGCAACCGTGAGCCTGCCAATGGCGCCCAATTAACCAAGCGTGCAACCGCCGTGGCTGGTGTCGGCGCGGCTGTCGGTCGCCCTGCCAAGCAAAGGTCCCGCGTCACCAATGGCAAGCTGTTTGCCACCACGGTCCGCGATGGCCGATCCGGCTGGTCCAGACGTTTGGGGGACGTGCTTTCGTTGCACATCGCCGATTGCGGCGGGGAAGATGTAGTCAGTTACGCCGAACGCTCAATCATTCGTCGGATTGCAACGATCACGACCGAACTTGAATGGATTGAGCAAGATTTCAAATCGAGCCGCAAAGGTCCCACGGCAGAACAACTGGACCTTTATCTTCGCGGATCGAATAATTTGCGTCGATTGCTTGAGGCAATTGGTCTGGAGCGTCGATGCCGCGACGTGACGCCGACCCTTTCGGAATACCTGGCGCAACGCGTCGATGACGATCACGCCGACGTCGAAATCGAGGGAGGCCAATAACCTGACGCCGTGAAAGCGCTAACCACTTTGCTCGACGCTATCGGTGACCGCCAATTATTCAGCTCTTGGTTCAAGAAGCGTTCGTCTTGGGAAAACTGGTTCACATTCATCGCCGCGTTGTTCGCATTGCCGATGACGCCGCAACAGTTGGCCACCTATCAACAGTGCACGGGCCGTGAGGCACCACCCGACAAGCCGATCACCGAAGTATGGCTGGCCATTGGCAGGCGCGGCGGTAAATCATTCATCCTTGCATTGATCGCCGTGTTCCTGGCGTGCTTCCGCGAATATCGGCAGCACCTAATCGCTGGCGAACGCGGCACAATTATCATCATCGCCCAAGATCGAAAAGCCGCGCGAACGATCTTCCGCTACGTCAAAGGTCTGCTGACTGGCGTGCCGATGCTGGCTCGCATGATCGAACACGAGCGCGCCGACTCATTTGATCTGACTAATCGAATCACGATTGAGATACAGACCGCCAGCTTCAGAGCAACACGCGGCTACACGTTGGTCGCTGCGTTGTGCGACGAGATCGCATTTTGGAGATCAGACGAGTCGGCCAACCCCGACAAGGAAATCTTGCAGGCGATAAGACCGGCAACGGCCACCATTCCGAACGCCATGCTGTTGTGTGCATCCAGCCCTTATGCACGTCGAGGCGCCATGTGGGACGCCTACCGAAAACATTACGGCAAGGACTCGCCGGTGTTGTTCTGGAAAGCGCCAACGCGAACCATGAATCCCAGTGTGCCGCAAAGCTTCATTGACGCCGCGTATGAAGATGACGCCGCCAGCGCGACCGCAGAATACGGCGCGGAGTTTCGCACCGATCTTGAATCCTTTATCAGCCGCGAAGTGGTCGACGCTGCGGTTTGCCTTGGCCGTCATGAATTACCACCACGCGATGGCGTCCCGTATGTCGCTTTCGTCGATCCGTCGGGCGGCAGCGGCACCGACAGCATGACGCTGGCGATTGCCCACATGGAAGGTGATCGGGCCATCCTCGATTGCGTCCGCGAACGCAAGCCACACTTCTCCACCGACGATGCAGCAAGGGAATTCGCCGACACGATCAAGACCTATGGCATCGCCAGCTGCCAAGGCGACCGATACGCCGGGGATTGGCCACGCCAGGGCTTTGCCGTTCATGGTGTCGATTATCAATTCACCACACTGACCCCCAAGGCCATCATCTATCTGAACCTGCTGCCCATGCTCAATTCAAAACGAGTCGAGCTGCTGGAGCTGGCTACGGTAACAGGCCAACTTTGCAGCCTGGAACGCCAGACCGGCCGTGGCAGGGATATCATCGACCATCCAAGCGGCGGCCATGACGACATCATCGACGCCGTCGCTGGCGCGCTGGTCGCAGCCGCGCAACGGCAAGCACAGGAAGTGCCGATTGTCGCGCCGATCATCTGTGGCGGACCCCATGACACGCCGATACCCGGCCAGCAGCTTTCAACCACCGAAAAGTTCTATCGGTATTACAACGGTGGCGGTGGCGGCCAGTGGTGGGGTCCCGTGTAATTGACGGAAGGGGTGGGATTTGGCCAGCTGTTGATATCATTCGGTAATTCAAGGCGACATGTTAAACATTGGCCCATATTGTACCGCTGTATTGTTTGAGTTTTTGGCGACGGTGCTAAATCTTGTTGGGCCATGCCGAATGGCATCAGTTTGAATCCCGAACCGTCCGCCGAACCCACGGGGCAACTCAGATGGCCCCTAGATGACTCAGCGGGACTCGCCCATACGTTGGGGCTGTCGGCCCCTCTTTTAGCATCGGCTCCGTGATAGCACTAAGTTCAGTGTCCATTCTAAGCCTAACGGTCAAAACCCACACCGGACGGGGCGCCCCCGGCGCGCGCCCAGACGGCGCTCGCCGGGCGGGCTTACGATCGCAACCATTTTTCAACCATCAGAAGCTATTCTGCCGGCATGGAGACTCAGCCTGCCGATAAAGCAAAGCGAGCGCTTCGCCGGCGCCAACCCCTTCTTGCGGCCTGGCTCGATGCCATGGACCGCCACGACAGCCTCGCGCGCCGAAGCGTCACCAAATTCCGGCAGACGCAGTGGCCCCGTCGGGAGACAGCGACGCACTGGACCCGACCCACGGACTTTGGCTGCAGACAAGGCTGTATGCCAACGCAGTGCAGGAACATGCTGTCCTTGCCCGAGAGCTGAACTCAGGGCTCCATAGGCACAAACAAACATCTCGTGGGTTTGGCCCCTATGGCCAAGTTTTTCCTCGCCCTCATTGCGACCGGGCTTTTGGTAGTGATCGCAGGATTTGTGTGGGCGGCCTTCGTCCTTTAGACCGCTGGGCACAGACGCGCCGTCAATTTTAAAAAATGCGACCGTCCGGGGCACGCCCCTTGCATCGATTTGGCCGCGGCGGCGGACGCCGGCCTGGCGTTTCCCCCGGCAGGGCGCGCCAGGCCGATCGTCCTAACCGTACGGCATCGGCCGGAAGAGCGAAAAAATCCCTTAACTACCGCGGGGGCTTCAACTCACCGGAGATCCAACTCTTAGCTTCCGAAAGGATTCTGTAGCTGTTCGCTTCTTTTTGGAGTTTGCGCTTCTCTTGTCCCGGCGGGAGTGCATCGGCTTCAGCTTGTTTTGTCTCGGCCACACCCCGGATGGTATTGTCATCAGGAAAAAGGGTTTTTTTGCCCATGTCGGACCTCCTCTCAGAGCGTCGTCAACAGTTCTCCTAATTTCTAAGTTTGTGGAAAAGTTCCCCGAGTTTTTAGGGGCTTTCTTCACCACTCACGTCCGGTTCCGAACTCTGGAACGGATAAGCGCCAAGGCGATTTATTCTGCGGGGGCTTCTCCCCCTCCCCGGAAGCTCCACTCCTGGCCCGTCCGGTTGCTCTCCCGCGCCGGGCGGGTTTGTCTTCAAGGTGAAAGCAAATGGCGCAACCAACTCACATTGAAATCGTCCGACGTGCCTATGAACTCTGGCAGCAAGCGGGCGAGCCTGAAGGAAAAGATCAGGAGTTCTACCATCAAGCCGAACAGGAATTACGAAATGAAGATAAGTCACCGTTGCGGACGCCCGATAATCTCTGATGGATAAGAAATGTCCTGTTTGTTTCGGCATCGGGTGGGTGTGTGAAAACCATCCCGACCGAGCCTGGGATGATGAGTTAGGTTGTCAGTGCGGCGCTGGGATGCCCTGCCAGTGCAACAGCGCCGACGAGCCCGACGTGAGTGAGATCATCGCCGAAAAGCCAACTACAAGGCATTAATTGCGGAGTTCCGTGAAAGCCGCTTTCTCCAGCAACGTCTGTCTCGTCGGTTCATCGACCATTCATGGCAAGCAAGATATTAAAAATTCCAATGGGTGGCGCGAGTCTGGCTCCGCAACTGCAACGCATTTCAGGATGCAGTGATGTAAGGCGTTCGTAAATGAAAAAGCCCAGGACGCCTGCGCCGAAGGACGTCATCCGCAAGCCGAGAGATACCAGGGCGCTCTGCTTTCAATATGCCGAGCTGCTTGATCTTCGAAAGGCAGTGGAAGATGCGGAAAGCAAAGGAACGTCGCGGGCTAAGCGCTCCCCGGACCAACCCAGCCGCTTGATCAAGCCGTTAATAAACTAAATTCTAAATTCGTCGACCCGCCTGCCGGATTTGAGCTGCGCCGTCAGCCACCGTGGCTGCTTCCCGCGACCCGCCCAGGTCTGCGAAAAGTCGTCCGGGTTTCGAAATTTTGGAAACACGCGGGGGTAGGGCCGGCGCTCGGATTCATGGATTTCAGACGCCTGACGCGAATTGGCCCGAAGTCGGATTAGACGCTCCTCAATCAATTTCTTTTCTTCGCCTATCCTTGCCGCAAGAATAGCAGAGATCTCCGCCCGCAGTTTCCACAGGTGGTCGACGCTCATCTGTTCAAACTCAGCTCGTTTCATTGCGCATCCCCAGCACCGATTCATTTCGTCTCATCTTGATTGGTCGGCGGGCGGGTGAAAAGGGCAATTGTTCTCAATTCATGATGCTGCAATGCGATGGTGTGGCAAAAGCGTGGCGCAGTTCAAAGGCGCTTACCAATCGTTCAATCGTTGGGGTTGAGCGGACGGATGGTGATGGACGGAGACAGTTCGGAGTAGATATTCCCTTCCAGATCGAGAATGACAGTTACGGGCCTTCCATCTTTCATTGTCGCTTCGCCACGCCAAATTCCGCGATTGTCCTTTTGCAATCCGGAAACATCTGAATAGCCCTTTGCTTCAATTCGCTGCTTCGCCTGATCACCGTTAAGGCTGTCGGCACCCGGTAGGGCCTGTCGATTTGTCGCGTTGGGAAATTCGAACGGCTCAATCGCAGTGTAGGACGGATACGAAGTACCGGAGTAGCAGGGGCTGGTGGGATTATACGACGAGCGGGCATAGCAAGGATTTAGGGGAGCGGTCGCGAAGGCCGAAGGCATCGTTGGGGCGGTCGGATAAGCGGACGGTCGCGTGGGCTGCGTCTGTCCGAATGCAGGGCCGATAACTGACGCGGCTAATGCAACCATAACCGGGATTCTCAAGTTCATTCCTCTCGGACGGACCTCTTATCCCCGTCGCAACATAAGCAGCCTCACAAATCTTCGCAACTTCAACAATCTCCGCAACATCAGCAGCCTTGATGTGGTGGAGCGGTGTTCGCTTGGCCCTGAGTCAAATTGACTCACCCGAGCCGTTATCAACAGCAGGTCACCGATCCCGCGCCAGCTTGCGCTTTCCCCGACGATGATCTTTCCGATCCGGATTGAACTCGCGCTCAACATGCCGGTTCAATGCCCTCAGCATTCCAACGTGGGCATGCATCAGCGGCCCGCGATCCGCCATGATCATCAGGGCCGCGCGGTCTGCCATTCCGCCGCTCCGCACCGAGGTTAGAAACTGGCACCCAACGTCAACAGAACTGCACCGATTGCCGTAAGGAGAATACCCGGCCAGTTCGCTTCGAGCCCCAAGAATCCCACTCCGCGCCGTCGCGGCTCCAGAGTGCCGCGAACCGGCCGGCCGGAATCCGGGCCGCTAAGCGATCCCCGCCAAATAGTAGCGCGCACCATATACAAGACACCGCCGAGAACGAGCAGCGCGCCAAGCCCCATCAGGAACATTTCTCGCATCTCAATTCATCGCTGCCATTCACAACAGAACCCGGATTCAAGCCCGAGCCGGCGGATTCGTTCCAACTTAGCTATCGAATGACCCTGTAGGCCTTGCCGCGCTTCCGGCGCGGCATCGGTGCCGGATCGGGCTTGCCGTGGTTCAATGCCCGCATGATCCCGATGCGCGCGAACATCGTTGGCCCGCCGGACGTCGCAACCAGGATCAGGGCCTCGATTGCGGCCTGCCATGCGTCGCTCTCGGCTTCCTTGCGCGGCAGGCCGGCTATGTAATTTTCTGCGTCAAGCAGCGTGACGAGCTGGCGACCGTTGGGGAGGATGACCGGATCCTCGAAGCGGCGTGACCAGCCCTTATCAGCCATATTTTCTAATCATTACCACCATTTGAAATGGATGCCGAGATTCAAAGCAAAGTTGCCAAAGGTACCCAAGGCGGCAAGTGCAGAGACAGCTATCGGAAACCAGCCAAGGTCGTAGGTTGTTTGTTGACCGCCAGCGACCGCAGCGTGGGTTACGCGTGTGAATAGTCGCATCGTTGTTCCTCCTTTTTTGCGGTTGTGTGTTGCGCCTCTTCCTCTCAATGGAAATTCGGACGGCCGTCCATGTGCGTCGCGTAGACATGCTGGTCCACGCCCGCGATATCGATCGTTTCACCGCAGAAGCACCGTGACCGGCCATCGGTCGATTGCGTCGGCATCCTGCAGCCATTGTCCCACATGGCATATTTCCATCAGGTCCGGGCGCACTGCCGGCGGCATTCCTCGAAGTCGGCCTGCGAGCACTTCGGGAGATATTCTCTCCAGGCGGCCTCGAAATCGGCCCGCGCCTGTTCGAAGGTTTCGGCCGTGCCTTGGAGCTGCAGGCCATGGTGTGACGGCGGATAGAAACCGCAGTCCCAACCCCATTGGTCGGCATCGACCGGGACGCCGGCGCGGATCGCTATCGTTCCCACATGCACGTCGCCGTAGTAGACGTGCCAGCAGTCGGGGCGCTCGGGATATCGGCGGCGGGTGAGAGCGGGCATGCGCCATGATCGCGCCGAATGCGCTGGGAGTGAAGCCGCTGGATATTGGGCCTTCGTCGCAGGGGCACACTAACAAAGCGTGCTACCGGGGAGCTCTAGTCGTCGAGCAGCATCACACTCTTGGCGTCGGCTTCGCATCGGACAAGTTCTCGAACCTCGGAAACTTCCCACGAATAGCCGTAAGCCAATTCCGTAGCCAACGCCAAAGAGTCGATCGCCGCGCCCCTTGGGAGACTGCCCATGCGGATCCTAATCTCACCGATCATCTCTCGATTTTGCTCACTCATTTGGCACGACCTCCGCGATTGATGGCGCCTAATCGCCATGCCGAAAAGCATGGCATGGACCCGTCAATGGTTTCCTAATCAGGCCGGGACACTGGGTGACGCGCGAAAGCCGCCCGGGAGGCTTGGCGATCGTCGCAAATTAGTAGATCGCGCCTAACCGTCCCGGAACAGCTTGTCAGCCGATTTGTCCAAACGCCTTTCGGACCTGCGGCCATCTGCAGGGAGGAGGTGACCGACCAATTCACCAGACAGTTTGTAGACGTTGGTACCTTTGAGGTCATAGATCCTCAGGCCTCTAAGGTCCAAAATGCACGAGCCCAGCACCCTGCCGACGTAGACGCCGCGGCTGTTGAATATTTTCCCGTCCACGACCTGGCCTCCTATCGCGAGGGGCCCGCGGCAAAGGCTGCGCTTGTTGGGCGGCGATAGCGAGACAAATCGCGCGCTCGAACTATTTCCTCTTCGCCTTCAGCCCGCCAGCACCGCAGCAACATAGCGCGCCGTCAAAACAGCCAGGACACCGAAAAGACCGATGCTAACTCCCAGGAGTAGGTTCTGCATCATTTTCCCTTCAGCCCGAGCTCGACCAGGCGGCGGATGGCACTCATCAATACGTCAACGGTAGCACTCGTTGCAAAATGGCGCCGAGGCAGATGAGCACCACGAGCAATTTGAGCAGATTCGACAGTCGGCGGTCGTTGGCAAACTTGTCGATGGCCCAAAAGCAGATTGCGCCGATGACGACAATAATCAAAACGCCGATCAAAACCGAAATCATAACCATCCCCCACCGTTGATTGCAGCCGCCACCACACTAGCGTAGCCGGCCGATGCGCGAAAGCTGCCCGAGAGGCGATCGTCATCCCGGATCGCTAAGACCCACCGTTGGATTCGCCTGCCGCTTCCGCCAGCTTCAGCCATTCCGCAGCCATCGCTCTGAGGATGGTGCGCGATTGGCTGTCGCCCGCAACCTTCGCCAGTTGCAGGCAATGAGTGGCATAGGCGACGTATTGCTCTCGTTTGTCGATTGATCGGTCTGCCATCGCCGTTCCATCGAGGCTGCTCAACTTATTTCGGCATCGCCGGCGGGCGTGACTACAGGGACATCGCCCCGCATTTCCACGAGGCCCATGTCGATCAGGATGGTCCCGTGCCGCTACCGGATGCTGCGAGAGATATCCCGCAGCATGCTCGTCGCGCCGGCTGTGAGAACGCCGCTATTGTAGTTGACGTCCCAGACATACAGGACGCCGAGAACGATCAGGAGCGGCACGAGCACTCGCATGTCATTTTCCCTTCGCCTTCAGCCCGAGCTCGACCAGGCGGCGGATGGCCTCGGAGCGATTAGGCTCATCGTCTTGCTTTTCCGCCAGTAAGCCCAGCCTAGTGTGCCGACGAGCATGCCGGCGATGCCGATCACCGACCCGAATAAATTGGCGAAAGCGACCTTTATCGTCTCCATTGCAAATTCCCTGCGAGCCTCGTTCTTGCAAGACTTACCGCGGCCAGGATCTCAAGCGCAGCTCAATATCTCGGATTCCGCGTGCCAACGGCGCCGGTGTACGGATTGACGTTGCCGCGCGTGCCGTAATTGTCAGTTTGCGTGCTGTTCGGATTGGTCTGCTGATGCGGCGGCACATAGGTCCCGCTGTTGGTGGTGTAGCCCTGAACCGGATGACTGTTCGGGTTCGAGCCCGTGCCCAGGTATTGCGCCTGTGCGGCGGTAGCGATCAGCGCCAGCGCGCCGACGAGCATCAGCTTTTTCATTTCCGTCCCCCTGTTGGTTTTATTTGCGGGCGGACGCAACCATATCGCGTAGCCCGCGTCTATGCTCCTTGCGGACCAGCCAGCGGGGCGGTGGGGCCAATAAAAACGGCCCCAGCGCCATAGAGGAACGCTGGAGCCGCCAACCTGGAGGCAGGTTTTCTTCCGGGGTGGGCGCGAACCCTCCCGGAAGCCTAGAATCGACGTTACTCCGCCGGATTTGTTCCAATCTGTTCGTCGGCACCGAATAACGGCCCGGCCGAATCCGCCCATGCGCTTGCGCCCATCGGCCGGTACTGACAACCCCTGAGCCGGGCCAGCACCAGCGGGCTTCCTAGAGTCATGGTGACGTTAAGCGGTGGGACCGCCGGCAATCGGCAGAAGGCTTTCCTCGATCACCGAGAGGGCAGTTTAGGCGCCGGCGATCTTCGCTCCGAAAAGAGATGCCCTGAGGAATTGGCGGTAAATCGCGTTGAGCAAGGTTGCCATGATCGACTCCATTGTCTGATCACTCGCAATGCTAAGCCGCCACTATTTCCGGAGTGCTTCGCGGGCCGGCCAAAATGGTTTCACGGAAGCCGAGGCGAGGCATGCGCTTGCGCCATTCAAGCGGGTAGAAACCTGCCTTTGTGCAGGGACCGCTTCAACGTCCGGGTGGAGAGGCGATCGAGGAGCGGTCCGCCAGCGAGAACGCTCCGCGATGCTGCGAACTTTATAAAGCAACTCCCCAAAGCCGAACGTGAAACGCCCGAATGGCGGCTGGCAATTCAGATGTTGATCGACGCTTCCGAAGGCTGTGGACCAATGTTTTTCGCGAAATTGGGGATTGAGCGCGCCGCCTTCCGACACGTGGAAGGTACCTTCGACCCGATTAATGACCCGCATCGGCGTCGCCGCAAGATGGCGCGGGATCGATAGTTAATACGGTCTCCGTTTCCCCTCTTGATTTAGCTCAAGCAATAAAGGAGCTTTGGCGTTTCAGACGCGGCAAGAGCCCCATTTTGAAAAGTACCTATTCCTACGCGAAAGACGAGGAAATCTACGGCGAGGGGAAGGCCGCAAACTTTTGCTATCAGGTCATCAATGGCGCGGTCCGCATTTCGAGAAAGCTCACCAACGGGCGGCGTCAGATTGGCGCATTCTATTTTCCCGGCGACATTTTCGGCCTTGAACCCTGGTTCCAATATCGCTGGAGTGCGGAAGCAATTGCCGAGGCAACAGCGCTTCGTCCGGTCAGACGAAAAGCCCTGCTCCGGAAGGCACAGTCAAACTTATCATTCGCACGCAGCGTTTGGAGCATCACGGAGCGAGACCTCCGGCACGCAGATGATCACCGCATCCTGCTTGGGCAACTTACCGCAACGGAACGATTGGCCGCTTTCTTCCTGCAGATGAATGATCGCATCGGTGTTAGCGGGCAAATTGAACTACCGATGTCCCGCACAGATATCGCCGATTACCTGGGCCTAACAATCGAGACAGTCTCGCGAGAAATCACCAAACTATCAGATGGGAGAATTCTGAGCCGGCCCGACGGACATTTGCGATGGAATAGCGGGATAACTCTGCTTCGTCCCGAGAGTTTGCGTGCGGCGCTCCCGCGCTCTTTCGCGTTCGATTTATCGGCCACCAGCGAAGATGTTATGCGGAAGGTTTTCTCTTCTAAGACTTGACCCGGCTAACCGCTGCCGATTTCTCTATCAGCGTTGGCGCGACCGAGATTTTTCGCAGCAATGGCAACCAGCAGCGTGAGAAGCTGGCGCACAGAGTAATTGGACAACCCGCGTTTTCCTTCGCGCGCGTTCTTGTATTCCAGAAACCCTATGCACGGGGTTGTCCGGCCGGCTCCGTGATCCGATTCATGACAGAGAAAAGTTTTGCCGAGATAATAGAGATAATGATCCCACGAACCGTGCATTGCTCTTCGCACAACCTTTGATGCGGTACCCCTGTGCAGTATGGAGGTGCTGCAGGGATCATCATAGGCTATCGGATCAGTCATGCCACGGTGGCCTTTCCCTCAGAAAGTGTTGAAGATCCTGGGACGACGCGCGCGTAAATGTCCTCCGACCGTGGCTTTGAACCGTAGGTTTGCTGCGTCGATGCGCAAAGGCGAGTGCTTTCAAGCGAGTGTAGGGGAGGGGATGTCCGCCAAGCGCCCGTCGCGGGACTATTGCGGTCGCTTGAGTACCAAGGCTCCTCATGCGGGCCGATGGCACGAATTGGCGGCGGCAGCATACAAGCGATACGGGTCAGCAATCCGTTGTTCGTATCACAAGTGCGTACGTTGCTGTCCCAAAGTGACGATTTGATTCGGGAAGTGAGACAGTGAAACAACAATCCTGCTGGTTCGCCGTTGGCGCGAGCGTTCGCGGGGTACCGGGTCCGGAAGCGGTAGCGTTCCCCACCTATCATGCACCGGCGGATGTCCGTTGTTGGGAGAACAGCGGAAGACATTTGCTCAATTCGAGTTCTTCCGATTTTGACCCACAACGGACCTTGCCCAAATTGTCGGCTCCTGCCCGCGCGGAGACTCAATATATGCCCCGCAGGCACCGGCATACGACCATGGTGATTTGCGTGAACTCCCAATTTCCGAAACAAAAGGCCGGAACAGGTGGAGGCGGTCTCCGGGTTGTGCGGAATCGACGCTGGCCCGGAGAGCCGTCCATAGTTCAGGCGGTGACTATCTTCACCGGAGGAATTTTCCATGAACCGTCGAGGATCGATGGGTTTTTCTCCTTTGGCCAATACATGCGCAGCATCAGAATGAAATCGCCGGCTGGAGCAGGCAGCCAGTTCGATTCCTTATCTTTTCCCGGCGAGTCCTTCTGGACGTAAAGATCGGTTGATCCATCCGGATTGGATTGGAGATTTTGCCTCGCGCTGATCGAATAGCGATTGATCGGATTGTTCACGAAGAAATAAGCGCTGTCGTACATGGTCAACGACCAGAAACCGTTCGCCGGCGGCAACTGGCCCTTCGGGAAATTCATCACATACTTGTTGGCACCGCTATATTTCCGTCCTTCGGCATCCTTTGTTGACGTCGGATAAATCGCATCCTGCGGCCGGTTGGCGCCAAGCCCAATGGCAGTGATGAACGCCCGCATCAGATAATCAGTGCCGTAAATGCCGGTCTTGGTTGTGAAGAACCAGCCGTTCTCGTCCTTGACGTCCTTGTTGACCTTGAACTGGAGCATGATGCGGTCAAAGCCGATTTCCGGGACTCGCTTGACGAAATCCGCCTTGAGCTTGCTCGCATCGAAATCCTGACCCGGCACGATTCCGATCCTGGCGAACTTGGCGAGTTGCGGCGCATCCACCGCGGCCGGTGGATTGTCTTTCATGAGCTTGCACAGCAGCGTGAAATACGCCACGGCATCCATTTTGTTCACCTGTTCGCGTACCGCCGTCTTCATGTCGATCGAGGGATCGACGGTCCCTGCAGGCGGCGTGTAAGGCTTGCCGTAAGAACTCAGCGGGACCAGTGCGCACTGGTCCTGCAGTTTGTGAACCTCGGCATAATCCTCCGGCGTGCCGGTGCAGTAGATGCGGCCGAGCAGCCACACGATGCTGGTGGGCGATTTGAGCTCCTTGACCCCTGCCGGCAATGTGCCCTTCCACCCCGGACCCGTGATTGCATAGGTCTGCGCGCCGGTGCCGGTCGTTCGCTTGCCCGGTACCTCGAAGACGGTGGTCCAGCCATCCAGCAACGGCATCAGGAAGTAGCGATCCTTCATGTCGGGAGTGCTGAACACCCAGGGCTCCTTGCCGACGTCGAAGAACGCCGTCGTATAGAGCGTGTCGGCATTTGGCGCGGTCACGTCCCGGAACGATGCATCTGGATATTGGCGCAGCTTGATGATCTGGCCCATCGGTCCGCGCGTTCCGACCGGCGCCGCGACGTTAGTGATAATGCGCCGAGTCATTTCCATGGTCACCAGCGGATAGCCGTAGACATAAGCATCGGTGGCGAGCGCGAATTCCTCAAGTCCTTCGCCGATGCCGGCGATGGCGCCGGGTTCGGCGCGGCCTGAGGAACTGATCGATGTTCCGGCGAGCAGACTGAGTCCGCCCAAGGTTGCAGCGCGACGGGTGATAATCATTTTAGCGGCTCCTCTGGAATTGCGTTTGGCTCGGTTGGGCTCGGTCACGTCCAAGAATTAGAGAGCTGCGGTGCGACAAGTAATGTTCATGCGTATCGCCCATGATGCTGGACGTTGCACAAGCTTCCCGCCGTCTAAGCGGGAAGCTGTGGCGCGGTACGCTCGGTGTAGATGACGCGTTAGGCCCGCTTTGCTACCGACGGACTTTTTCCCAAAACCATCTCGTCGAACGATGGAAGCGGCTTGATCAGCGGATCTAGCAGCTTGGCAGACTGCGCAGTCGTCAGCACCTCGCTGGGATCGAGCTTGGTGATCTCGGCTTTGTCCGGGTCCGGCTCCCACACGTCCTCGCCGACGAGCCGACCGCGGTCATCGTAGGGCCAGATCATTTGGATCACGTTCTTGTAGATGTACATCGAGTTCTCATCGGGTGTGAACCCTTTCGCTGCGAGCACCGTCTTGAGGACCGCCTCGGAAATAAAACCCGGAAGGTAGGATAGCACGCTGTTTATGGTCAGTGCCTTGCCCGACACCTGTTGGTACACCGTGGTTACGGAGGCGATGTAATTGTCTGCGACCGCCACCTGTTCGTTCTCCGTGTAGAAAATGGATTGGTTGGTCTCGGCCCACATCCGATAGAGACTCTTGACCGCGTCCTGGCCCTCGAGCTTCGCGTTCGTTTTGTTGGCATGCATGTGATAGACGGGCTTTTCCGACATCATCTCGGGGGCAAAAATCTCTTCGAAGCGTCCGGCCATCTCAAGGTTGCGGTGTCGGTCGTAGGCCGTGAGAAGGAATCGGTGCCGCGGGTTCTCCGTCTTCTCGATCAATTGCCTGACGGCCTGGTTTGTCTTGGTGATGTCATATTTCGCCATCGTAGTCTCCCGTGGGTGGTTGGTTTCAGCAGCAAGGCGGATTCGGCTGAACTTCCAGAAAAATCGCCCTCGCGCCGGATCACGCGCTTGCCAGACCTTGAAAGAGCCGCGCGGCGACGACTATGCAAAATCGGCGACCGGGCAAAAAAAATGACCGGGCATACACCATTGGCTGCGGTAAATTCGTCCGTTGTTGGCACTTTTCGGACGTGCCGGGTCGGCCTGACGATGTCCGTTCCCGGCGGAAGACCGGAAGTGCCACCGTAGGCAATGATCACCGTACAGCCTTCGGCGAACGGGTTAAGGTTGGTCGCATTCATGATTTTGACGAGCCCCGCAATACGGGCAGTAGTAGTGCGCACTGATTGGCTTGCCGCAGAATCTGGGGCAGCTTGCGCAGCGCCTTGTCTTGATAGGTGGCGGCCGCCCTTCCGGCAACGCCACCGCAGCCGGGTCCTTGCCTTCGTCCTCGGGCGTAGGGTCGCGGTCCGGCTTCTCCCCCGTCCGCTATATCGATGATCGATTTAGCAAGCTGGTTGGGGGTCCCCTAGTACCGCTGCACGGTGAATTTGACGGGTTGAATACTGGATCAAAGTAGCTCGGGAAGCTGCTGAGGATCAACGAGGAGTTCGATACTGCGGGCGACCCTCGGCTGCCGTCTGATGAAACCTGCCCGTTCGAGCGTCAGCACCATCTGATGAACGGATGGTGGGCTGACGCGAAAATATTCTTGCATGTCGGCTTCCGCCGGCGGCCTGCGATGCAGCCGCGTGTAGAGGTGGATAAACGCCAGATACTGCCCTTGCTTGGGCGTGAAGTTTTTTGCAGCGGGACTCACGCCGGCCATCCGATTCAGCTGTTCGTCCAAGCCTCACACGAGCGAGGAGGCAGGGATGAATGTACGCTATCGGGTCGAACTGAGCCAAACCGAGCGGGCAGAACTCACAGCGCTTTTGAGTGGCGGCAAGCACGCCGCGCGCAAGCTCAAGCGAGCGCAGATTTTACTGGCTGCCGATGCAGGCGCGAGCGACGAAGCAATCGCCACCGGTGTCGGCGCAAGCGGCTCGACTATCTACCGGACCAAGCGCCGCTTCGTGCTCGGCAACCTGGAGGCGGCGCTGAGCGAGGAGCCGCGCCCCGGAGCGGCCCGCAAGCTCTCAGGGAAGGAGGAAGCCCTGCTGGTTGCGACGGCCTGTTCGAGCCCACCCAAAGGCCGGGCGCGTTGGACCCTGGAACTCCTGGCGGGCGAGTTGGTCAGGCTCACCGAGCACGACGACATCTCCCGAGAGACTGTGCGCCGGCGCCTGGCTGAAAACGACCTCAAGCCCTGGCGCAAGGACATGTGGTGCATTCCGCAGGTCGACGGCGAGTACGTCGCCCGCATGGAGGATGTGCTCGACCTTTATGCCGAACAGCCCGATTCGAAGCGCCCGGTGGTCTGCTTCGACGAGAGCCCAACCCAGCTCATCGGCGAAGTCCGCCAGCCGATCCCAGCCGCGCCGGGCCAACTTGAGCGCTACGATTGTGAGTACAAGCGCAATGGCACGGTCAACCTGTTCATCTTCCTCGACGTGCACCGGCCCTGGCGCAAGGTCAAAGTCACTGACAGCCGCGCTGCGGTCGACTTCGCCGCCTGCATGCGCGAACTCGCCAATGTTCACTTCCCAAAGGCAGAGCGCATCCGGGTCGTGTTGGACAATCTATCGACCCACTCAGTCGGCGCGCTTTACCAAGCCTTCCCGCCGGCCGAGGCGCGACGCATCTTGCGCCGGCTGGAGTTCCACTACGTCCCCAAGCACGCCAGCTGGCTGAATATGGTGGAGATCGAGATTGGCGTGCTGCGCAGTCAGTGTCTGGACAGACGCATCGACAACCGGCAACAACTCGTATCCGAGATCGCCGCCTGGGAGCGGCAGCGCAACGCTTCACGCGCCCGCATCAAATGGATGTTCACAACCGAGAAAGCCCGCGCCAAAATGGGCCGTGCCTATCCCTCGGAAGGCTCTAAAACGCCCTCGCCCAATGAATCATAATCACTGTGCGGTACTACTAGGGCGTTTTGGGATCATTTTTCCTCACGGCCAGGCTTTGGCCGGTATTCTCTCTCAGCTTCTCTAGCGTCTTCCTCTGCGTCCTCAAGTGACCCAGCGATGGCGAAGAGAAAGCGACGGCCATCTTGCTCGACCCAAACTTCGAAACTTGGACCGTGTGCTGTTACTACGATGCGGGCCCTTCCCATGCCCTCATTATGCCGCCATAGGCCACCACCTTTCGAGTGAGTAACTCTGCCATAATCAAACTGACCCGCTACCCAATTGCGGGCACCGCGCCGAGCGAATCGGTACTTAAGGACACGGTTCTCATGCTGATAGCAGACCAAAACAGAAAGGCGGGCTGCTCGGACGGAAACTGGAACCGATCATCGTTGATCCGGCGTCCGATTGGGACGTCTTTGCTGAAAAAGCCCGGGAACTACTCACGAAGGAAAAGGTCGCGGTCGTGTTCGGCTGCTGGACTTCCGTCTCCCGCAAATCCGTACTGCCGATCTTCGAGCAGCTGAACGGCCTACTCTTCTACCCAGTGCAACACGAGGGTGAAGAAAGCTCGCGCAACATTTTCTACACGGGGGCCGCACCGAATCAGCAGGCAATTCCGGCGGTTCAATATCTGATGAGCAAGGAAGGAGGAGAAGTCCGCAGCTGGGTTCTGTTCGGTACTGACGCCGTCTTTCCGCGCACGACCAACCGGATCTTGAGCGCGTATCTGACCGCAGAGGGGGTATCGTCAGATGATATTATGACAATCTATACACCGTTTGGCTTTTTGTCATTCAGGGATTTTTTTCTCGCGCAGCCAAATTTCAGGCGTGAACGATCCGGTCATGCCGTGCCTGCCAATTTCAAGCAAGGAAAAGCATTGCAGTATCCAACGCTTGGGGGTTGGTGAGAGTCAGGGGCGAGCAAGTGCGCCTGGTTGCCGCTATTATTCAGGGCATTTATTTTCCCATTGCATCGGCCGTTGCTCACCGGTTGCTAGAGACGCAGATTGGCGATCCCGCCGATGCGTAAAAAGTGTCGCGAAATTCGTTAGGGGGAGGGGGTACTCAAATCTCTTTTCAGATTTGCTCGCGGACCGAGCACGTAATACGCAAAACGTAGTTCGGTTATTTAGAACTATCTCCAGCGGAATAACCGTGGCAAACCTTTCGTATGAGACTGGTGGCATGGAATTGCGCGATGGGTTTCGAGCGCAAATTGGCGGCGCTCTCTTCCCTCAGACCCGACATTGCGATTCTTTGCGAAGTTGCCTGCCCTGAAAGGCTACGATCCCAACTTCCTGTACTCGAAGGAATGCCTATCGTCTGGGTGGGCAACAAGGCGAACAAAGGTCTCGCGGTTGTGTCGTTCACCGGCAGCAGGATCGAGCTTGATTCTTCATACCGATCAAACAATCAATTCGTTGCGCCTGTTCATGTAAGTGGAGCGAAGTCGTTTCGCTTGCTCGCCACGTGGGATCACAATGACCGAACGGAAGGCCTGAATAGACGGCCTGGACCGCTTCTTCGATGTCTGGTGGATAGTGCCGACTTCTGCAGTAGGGGCGACCTGGTCGTGGCGGGGGATTTCAACAATAATCCGCGCTGGGACAAACCCAACGGGCCGAACAATATGAGCGTGCTTGCGCAGGAACTAGCAAGACGGCAATTGGTGAGCCTTTATCACCGCGGCACCGGAGAGGCGTTTGGCAGTGAACTGCGCGGGACGTATTGGCACTATCGTCGCAGCGCCATGCCCTACCATATTGACTATCTATTCGTGCCGATGACGTGGCTGACCGATCTAGTATCGTTTGAGCTCGGGGACTACGACGCTTGGTGCGCAAATGGCTTGAGTGACCACGCACCGCTTAGTGCCGAATTTCGTGATACGGAGACCTATCTTACGCCACCTTCGCGGGTCTAACCCGGCGCCAAGGTCAGATCCGAACCCTAGGTTCCAAAACCTCCATTGGCCAAGCGTTCGAGGGGAGATAGTCCACTGACCGATTTCTTCCATAACGTCTGGTCTCGGACTCCTACCGTGAGTGGCTTTCGAACCCGCAGGTTCCATAACGGCTAAGTCGCGAATTGCCTGAACAAGCCTCGCATTCACACGAAGTACGCCATCGCTTCACCCTCATCGCACAGCTGGAGCATGTGTTGCGTTGAGGACGACGCGTGTCGATCAGCGACCGGCCTAGTTTTTCCATGACCTCTGATTTGCGAGATTGGAGTGCAGGCAGCAATTGGGCCTGCAGACTGATGAAAACGCACTATCCCAATCGAGCCAAAGGACGGCTCGCCGGAACCGCCCTTTGTCGTAGCAAGTGTTAGTCACAGTATCCCGACCGACCATAAGCTGGGTTGAATAAACAATGCGCAGCGCCGTTGTATGGCACAGGGGCAGGCGGCCGCGGCGGAAGTCCTTCCGCGTAAGAGTAGGAGTACCCTGAGTCGTCAATGTAGGCCTGGGGCGCCGGGTACACTGATCGATGTCCTTCATAGAATGCCGGTGCTCCGTATACCTGCCCCGGTGGCACATAACCCGGCGCGTATGCGGGGGGGGCGTAGTACGTGGCGCTAGGCGCCCCGTAAGTCGGGTAACCGTTTTCGGTCCCAACATGAACGTGGGCAGACGCGATATAGACGCCTCCCGGCGCCACGTAGACGGATTGCGGCTCGCCTGCCGAAACTTGCGATGACCACAGAACGCCGAGCGCAAGGATAAAAATGCCGTATCTCATGGTGATAGTACTCCTGCTACACTACTCAGCCCTCGCGAAGTTTACTGATCATTAACTAAAGAACAAACGTTAACTGCGAGCGAGTGTGTCCCATTTTCGAACAAAATCACTCCTCGGCATTGTGCAAGATGCGCGTTGGCGGAGCGCGCGACGAGGCAAATTCCATAATGGGTGATGGGCGCAGACAAGGACTCCAAGAAAATTGCGCCGCTCTATGGAGCCTGCCGGCTTCCTCAGCTCCAACAGCTCGCTCGCGCAAAGCAGTCGTGCCTGGCCTTGCGGGTAGAAAATCCCTGATGACGACCGCTTAACCATTCCCTAACTGTCATTCCTAACCCGGTTTTGTCGAATTGGCGCCATTTTGAGCTCAGGGGGCTGGGGGCGCATGGCGAGAAGGTCTAAGGAATCGGCGCAACCGCGTGGGCGCGACCTATCCGCTCGATTCGACCGGCTGGGCCGAGCCCCGCTCACCTGGCTGATCACGGGTGGGCTCGTCTCGATGATGGCGATCGCCATCGGCACCGGACTTGCGGTCGAGCGTTTCCGGCAGGACGCCATCGAAAGCGGGCGCGAGGGGCTACAAAGCGCGGTGCTGCTGCTCGCGCGGCACTTTGATCGGCAATTTGAAGACTTTTCCGTGCTCCAGAAAAGCATTGTTGCAGAACTCGAAGGCCATACCTTCGATTCACCAGACGTGTTCCGCAGCGAGATGGCCACCCTCGCCGTGCACGAGGTGCTGCGGGCCAAGACCAGCGGCCTGGCTGACGTCGCCGGCGCCAACGTCTTTGATTCCAACGGCGTATTGATCAATTCATCGCAACGCTGGCCCGTGGCCGACGTGCGAATCTCCGACCGCGGCTACTTTAACAAACTTAAGAAAAATCCCGAGCTTCTGGAGGAAGTGGAGGTGGTCGCCGGCCGCTTCTCGCCTGCCAAGGCGATCGTCTTCGCCCGGCGAATCTCGGGCCCGCATGGCGAATTCCTTGGCGTGGTCTCGCGTGCGATCGCGCCTGACGTCCTGGAAGGCTTTTTCGCGTCCGCGGGCCTTGGGCCCCAGGCCTCGGTGGCTATGCACCATCGCGATGGCCAGCTGCTCGCGCGGTTCCCACATGCCGAGGCGTTGATCGGCGAGAACTTCAGGAAGGGGCCGCCGGAACAGCAAGCGGTGTTTGAACGGCAGTTCGTCGCAACGCGCCTGTCCAGCCCGGTTGACGGCAGAGACAGACTAATCGCCTCGCGCATGCTAACCAGTGAGCCGCTGGTTGTCGTGGCGACCAAGACGCTCGACTCCACTTTGGCGACATGGCGTTCTCAGACCAGGTTCTTTATCGCCGTCGCCGCAGCGTCAATCCTGCTGATCGTGATCACCCTGTATTTGATCTTTCGGCTGATGACGCGCCGGCTCAGCATAGAGAAGCAGAGATTGGACACGGCGATCAACAACATGACGCAGGGCCTGCTGCTGTTCGATGCGGCCAAGCGACTGATCGTCTGCAATCGACGTTATATAGAGATGTATGGACTCTCGCCGGACGTGGTGAAGCCCGGCTGCAGCTTCCGGGACGTCATTCGGCACAGGCAGGAGACTGGCTCCTTCACTGGCGATTTGGATGCTTATTGCAACGAGGTTCTGCACGATATCGGCCGATCCAAAAATGCGATTGTCGAGACATCGGATGGGCGTCTGATCGAGATCAGTAACGAGCCGGTCGCATCCGGTGGCTGGCTCGCGACCCACGAGGACGTTACCGAGCGCATCCGGGCTGAGGAGCAGATTGCGCATCTCGCTCATTACGACGCGCTCACCGACCTGCCGAACCGCGTCCTGATGCGCGGCCACCTTGAGCAGCGGGTGGCGGAGCTAGCCCAAGGCAAGCCGTTTGCGATCCTCTACGTCGATATCGACGAGTTCAAGGGGGTGAACGATTCGTTCGGCCACGAAATCGGCGATGAGTTGCTTCGGCATGTTGCCGCGCGACTACGTGGCTGCGTCGGCCCACAGGACCTGGTCGCCCGATTGGGCGGTGACGAATTCGCAATCGTCAAGGCCGAGACCCGTGACCGCGGCCAGCTGACGACGCTGGCAGAACAGATCCTGCAATCGCTGCGAAACCCGGCGCAATGCAAAGGCCAGGAAATCCCAATAGAAGCCAGCATCGGGATCGTGGTTGCGCCTGACGATGGCCGAAACGTCGAGGAATTACTTAAAAACGCAGATCTTGCCATGTACGCGGCGAAATCCGATGGTCGGCGTACTTACCGCTTTTACGTACCCGAACTCGATGCTCGGCAGAAGACGCGGCGCCAGATGGAGATCGATCTTCGCCAGGCCCTTGCGCGCGAGCAGTTGGAGATTCACTATCAGCCGCTGGTAGATTTGGCTACCGACACCGTTGCAGGCTGCGAAGCACTGCTTCGCTGGTATCATCCCGAGCGCGGCATGATCTCTCCGGCTGATTTTATCCCTGTCGCCGAAGACACCGGTTTGATCAACGAGATCGGGGATTGGGTGTTAAAGCGGGCTTGTGCCGAGGCTGCCGGCTGGCCGGGGCATATCCGGCTTGCAGTCAACGTCTCTCCGGTCCAGTTCAGGACAAAGACGCTCGCTTTGCGAGTCGCAACAGCGCTAAGGGATTCCGGCCTTGCCCCTGATCGCCTGGAGCTCGAAATCACGGAAGCTGTACTCATCCGCGATGACGATGAGGCCCTGGTCATCCTCCATCAATTGCGTGCCTTAGGAGTGCGGATCGCTTTGGATGATTTTGGAACCGGCTATTCCTCCTTGAGCTACCTTCGTCGGTTCCCGTTCGACAAGATCAAGATCGACCGCAGTTTTGTTAGTGACATCGGCGATGCCGAGGGCTCTTCAATGATCGTTCAGGCGGTCGTGAACATGGCGTCCGCATGTCGCATGTCTACGACCGCGGAAGGTGTTGAAACGGAGATGCAGCGCGAGATCCTGCGAGGTCTCGGTTGCAGTGAGATGCAGGGATATCTATTCAGTCCCGCTGTTCCTGCGTCGAAGCTGCAGCAGTTGCTTTTGTCCAAAGCATCCGACGCAGCCTGATCGTTTCGGCCATCGAAGGACAAACAAGACAGCGAGTTGAACCCGCAGGTTCCATAACCTCTAATCGGCGAATGACCGCTTTGCACTTTTCGGACGTACCGGGTCGGCCTGAGATGCCCGTTCCCGGCGGAAGACCGGAAGTGGTCCTCCTCCCATTTTCCTTCATGATATTCGCCAGACATGGGAACCCGATCCCGTGGAAAAGCGTAGTCACTTACGGGGTGGGGCGCGCCTCTGCGGAAGGAGAACAGGAGATGTTGCGTAAAACCATGATCACGCTTTGCGCGATAGCATCCATCGGCATGCTGGCGCCTGACATGGCGTTGGCGCGCGGCGGTGGGGGCGGCGGCGGTGGGGGCCACGGCGGCGGCGGTGGCGGTTTCGGCGGCGGCGGTGGTGGCCACGGTGGGGGCGGTGGCGGTTTCGGCGGTGGCGGTGGTGGACACGGTGGCTTCGGCGGCGGTGGTTTCGGTGGACATGCCGGCGGCTTCGGTGGTGGCGGCTTTGGCGGGCGAGGCTTCGGCGCGCGAGGCGTTGGCGCTGGAGGCTTCGGCAACAGCTTCGCGCACACAGCGCCGCGAGGCGGTGTCGGGGCGGTTCAAGGCAACCGTTTTGCCGGTGGCAATTTCGGTCACGGCTTCGGCCGCGGCGGCTTCCACCATGGCCGAGGCTTCCATCGAGGCTTCTTCGCCGGCGGCTGGGGACCCGGCTACTACGATGATTACTGGGATTACCCGGACTATGCCTACGACGATTCCTACTATGACAATGGCGGCTGCTATGTCGTGCAACGCCGTGTGCATACGCGGTACGGATGGCGCCTTAGGCCGGTTCAAGTCTGCGGCTGACGGCAGCCGCGCGTGCGGAAAAGAATAGCTCTTTTTTCACCAGAGCTGTTCTTTGCTGAAGTGAATGCCGATTTCTTCTACATTGTGGCCCTAGCCAACCTCTCGCCCGATCGACGACCCCGTTCGCCCCGGCTTATCGGCCCTCTAGAACTACAAAGCACGCGCCGCGAGTACCGTCGACGGAAATTAGCGGGATATGGGTACGTCCACGCGCCAGCCACGTTTTTGGGTGTCTCGACATCGTTACGGCAGTAGGCGAGCCACTCCCGCTTGGCACTTTTCGGGAATATCGATCTAGTTGAACGATGACCGCTCTTGAAGAACCGACATGCCATTCAGGCTGCGCCACTTCCGTTTGTGGCACGAACCGGACATGCCGACCGCACCGGTAAATGTCTGTTTTGAGAGGAGCGGACATGCCGCGAGCTTGCCGCGACTTCCGAAAACGAACCGCCCCTGACATCTGAGTGACTACATGATGGCGACGCGCCCGGTGTGGATCACTTTGTCGCTTGACAGCAAAATGCTTGGCTGCTGCTAATGCAAACTAGGTAAGCGTTTGCGTCCATCGAGGTCGTTCGGCGCTACCATGGCGAACAAAGGCCACGAACGGCCAAAAGTTCCTTAGGGGGATAACATGAGATGGCTTTTGTCTGCCCTGCTGGCTTTCGCTCTTGTTTCCGCGGCGCATTCCCAAGACTCGCCATACCGAAAAGAGTTGAAGCGAGCTGACCTGACCGGGACCGAAATGGAGGTCATAACGAGCATCAACGAGGTCAAACCAGGCGAGGCATCAGCTCTCCACGTCCATCATGGAGAGGAGTCATTTTATGTAATGGAAGGCGGTATGATCGAGCTTCCAGATGGCAAGCAAGTCCCCTTCCCAACAGGTACGACCGGCATCAATCGTCGCGATGTACCGCACGGCGCATTCAAAGTCGTGGGAGACAAAGCGATTAAGTATCTGTCCGTTCATGTCGTCGATAAGGGAAAGCCACTTTACGACGCCCCTAAGTAGGAGCTGTCGCGCGCAAAGTCCGCGGTATCCCGTGGGCCTTTCGTTTATGCAAACACCGATGATGGCCGCTATCCAAGCCGGGGCGCGGCTGTCCCGATCTGGAAGCCGGGTTCAACCATCCGGCGGCCACGTCTCCTCATGGCACTCAGCGGACGTAACCGACCACGCTGACGACGTCGGTTCGTTAGGGTAAAGCGGACATCGCGACGGCGTGCTCAATACAAGGGGCATTCCGACAGCGAGAGGTGATGGATTGTGGACCGCGACGCAGGTGCAGCGCGTGCTTGATCGCATCTGATCTTCTTTCTGCGCGCTCCGCTCCGGGCAGGAGCGCACCCGGACCAACTTGGCCCGCCCCCAGGTGGGAGCCTAGCCCCGGTAGGGGCCTGTGGGCACAGCCGGAGCCTCAGAATTACCTTGCCCCCAAGTCAGTGGACATGACGTGCCCGATGGTCGCGCTCGTGTCCGACGCAGCCCACCGAGCCGCGGACAACCCGCTGCGGGTCTCGGGCTCCCAGGAAGATCGAATGAAGGTTCGGTCGCCTAGGCTTCGTAACTGGGCCGGTCGGACGGATCGTCCTTGTGAGATGCGAACCGCAGTACCAGTACGGCAAACGACAGAACCAGAATTGCTCCTGCCACTATGAGAAGATCTTTCCCCGTCTTGTGTTCAGCGCCACCAATTTCGATCAGGACCCGGCCCAGCGCTGTCATCGCGATATAAATCAGGTAGCGAACTGGAAGCCTGGTCGTTTTGAAATAGATTCCGACCGTTGCGCCGATTTCAAGATAGATAAACAAAAGAAGGATATCCGAAAGTTCAGCGCGTCCCTTACCTAACATGCTGATGAAAGCGGCAAGGGCTGACCAGACGGTTGTCGCGCCTATCGCGAAGAGCGCCAAATAGTGAAATCCATCAACCAGCAGTATGCCAACCGCGTCCGCAGTTGCCTTCATCTTGCGATGAAGCTTTGCCGCTGTTTGGGTTAAGCCGCTTTGTGCGTCCGTCATCTGAAGACTCTCTCCGAAGTCGCCGGCACGCGCACAAGCATTGCGGACCTTGGAAATGATCGGTCGGGGTCGGTGCGTGGCTTATGCGGGTGCAACAAAATATAGTATCCATGTGCGCTCGCGGCCCTTACAGCCACGTATCAAGTTCGAGTGAACGCCGATGATCAGCCCCCCTCTGTGTGTTGGTGGCCGACTGAGCTGCATGCTCGATTGCGTCTCGAATGCGAACGTAAGTGCCGCAACGGCAAATGTTGCCCGACATCGCGTCATCTATATCGCTGTCACTCGGGTGGGCCTTGCTCGCTTGCAAGGCCGCCGCGGACATAATCTGACCGGACTGGCAAGTAAGACCGCTAAGGCGCTCGGCCTCGACCTTCCGCCGGCGCTGCTCGCCCGGGCCGACGAGGTGATCGAATGAGTGCGTTCACTTCCGCTATTGGCATTGTGTCACGAGTATCGCCGGTCCACACGGCGGTGCGCAACTGTATGAGAGATGAAGGAGGGCCCTTCGAGGCCGGCAATCAGGTGTTGGTCTCAAGCCACCGCAAGCTGCTGTCGTCAAAAGCGATGGTGGTGAACGTTGCGGAAAAGTCGAAACAAGATTTCGGCGGGCATGATTGAGAGAGGCGAGCGCAAGCGAACCGCTGATGACGTGTCGAAAGTGGATTAGGCGATGCCAAAACCGGGGGATTGCCATTCCTCCGGGATTAGCTTGGGGGATGTCCTGAGACTGCCCAAGCGGCATCCGGCATGGAGGCGGCGCGAAGCTCAATCTGGCTCTTGTACGGAACGTGAGAACCTGGCCGGCGATGCCAAGGGAAAAGGCACAAGCGGCTCCAACCGCGAGGCCGAAAGTACTGATGCGCCGGAGAGGGGCGGACTGCCCCGTAGTAGTGTTGAAGCGGGGTAATGCCCGTGGAGCGAAGGGGGCAGGCCACCGACGTTGGGAGCGAGCCAACTGGCAACAGGAGGAGCTCCAATTCTCGACGGAAGGCGGCAGCCTTCGCGCGGTGGCACGAGCCGGATGACGCGAGAGTGTCAAGTCCGGAATCTGTGAGAGGCTCGGGGTGAAAATCCCCGGGCCTACTCGGCCGAAACGGACATGCCGATCTTGTTGAGCGCGATGTCCGTTGTTGGGGTGCCGGCTCAACCGGTCGACGCAACACAGGCGTTAAATCTCTCTGCTGGGGTTTCGAATTGCAAGGTCTCACGTGGTCGTTCGTTCAGCTGACGAGCCACTTTGTTCAGATGGGCTTGCGAATGCACCGACAAGTCGGTGCCCTTTGGAAAGTACTGTCTCAGCAGGCCATTGGTGTTCTCGTTCGACCCGCGCTGCCACGGGCTTTGCGGATCGCAAAAATAGACGTCGATTTTGGTCGCCAACGTGAAGCGACGATGATCCGTAAGTTCCTTGCCCCGGTCCCAGGTCAGGGATTTATATAGCTCCTTTGGTAGCTTCTTCGCCTGCTTGATGAGCGCGGTGACGACCGTTCGAGTTGTCCTTGCCTGCCACCTTGGCCAACATCACGTAACGGGCATGACGCTCGACCAAGGTCGCGATGTAGGTATTGTTCGGCCCGGACAGGAGATCGCCCTCCCAATGGCCGGGCACCGCCCGATCTTCAACCGCCGCCGGTCGCTGACGGATTGAGACGATATCCTTGATATGCCCCCGTCTATCGCCGTTCGGGTCAACCGGTCTGGAGCGACGCATCGAGCGCTTCGATCGAAGATGGCTAAGCAGCTCTTTCTTAAGCACGCCGCGCGCTTGGACAAACAGGCTGCGATAGATGGTCTCGTGTGACACCTGATTACATTCTTCTTCAGGATGCGTTCTCTTCAGCCAGCCGGCTATCTGCTCGGGTGACCAATCCAATCTCAGCTTCCCCGCCACTGCCTGTCTTAGCCGTCGATTGTTCGCCAATTTACAATACTTTGGACGACGAGCTCGCGAGGGTGGCATGTGGGGACCCGGTCAAAAGACCGACCGTCTCTACCACAGCGAGCGCGAGTCGGCATCAAAAAGGCGGGACCAGTACCATCGCGCTTATCCAGAAAAGTGCAGTTAGCGATTCCGGCTGGGACTCGAACCAAGCCCTTCTTTAACTCAGTTGCACAGGTCAATCCGATCACTCACAAGTTTCGTTTTGGGCCGACCGCGTAGGAAGGCCGCTGGTGCGTTTATTTTCGATGGATGGTGCAAAGTGAGGGCACCATTGGGAGCCGGGTAGCCTGTTTTTCCGGCTCGCTGTCGGACCTCTCCGGGTTGGCCAGCGACTTGCCATCAACATTTTTCTGAGCAGCGGCGTGGAGCTAGTCCAGCGTATCGTCACTGCCTCCCCATCCCATCCGTGCGGCATGGGCCTCGATTTCCTCACGCACCGCGGTCAAAGCTGTCTGAAGGGCAGCGAGTTCGTGTAGCGCATCGGCAGAGAATTCGCCTCCCGTCTCAGCCAGCGCTTTGACAGCCTTGTGACGCGCAGCCAGAAGATTAGTTCTAAGCGTATCCACTGGGCGAGAATTTGTCATGGCAGTCTCCATTTTCGTGTATTGATCCATCAAGTACGACAACATCGTCCTTTCACTCAAGTCCCCCGCTGAACCGTTTGACAAGCAACCCGCCTACCGTGCCGCCCCGGCATTTGACCGGGTGCTACGGTAGCGCCGGATTGGCCCCGGTCATTGAGCGACCCGCGTCGAATGGTGACTGGCAAGATCAAAGCCGGCCCATCAGCAGCAATACAACGAGAATGATCAGGATGACACCGACGATTCCGATCCCACCGCGACCGTAGCCGTAGCCGTAGCCGCCGAAGCGGCCACTGAAGCCACCAAGCAGGAAGATGACGAGGATAATGACGAGTATAAGTCCGAGCGACATTGGTGTGGGCTCCTTTGTTTGCGGCGTGCAAAGGCGAGTAAATCGCGAATCGCATTAACTGCCGGAGCCCTCAACTTCTTGTTCTTGAGGAGCGCGCATCGATGATGATTTCGTTCGGAGCCCGGCGGAAATGGTGATGCCGGTTATTGAAGCCAGTCTGCGGCTACGGTCGCTCGAGTTGGTGGTCAAAATTGCTCACTTTCAAAACAATTATAATGAATCAGGAGCACGCCCAAGGAACCTTATCGGCTGACTCTATTTGCTCCCTTGTCCAATACGGACAGGAGGTAAACACCATGAAGAGCATTCTTTTAGCGACGGTTGCTATTCTTGCATTCGCTGCACCTTCATTCGCGGCTGAACCGGACAAAACTGTCGGTCAGGCACCACCATCATCGTTCTACCTGGCGCAGGATACCGCGACGATGAAATGTGAAGTTGTCAATGTCCAGCCTGCCGCTGGTGGCAGCATGAAGGCCATCGGTACGGCACATCCGACAAAGGCATCAGCGGAAACAGCTTTGAAGGCTGACAAAACTTGCAAGTAATGAAGTGACGGCGCGAGTACAGGGGCGGGTCTATTGGTTCGGCTCGGAATCCCGAAACTACTGACCCGCCCCGCCTACTATGTTGCCAAGACCCGGCCCGCCGATCTGGCGCTGGGCAATCCGGCAGGCGGCGCTGGCCGCGCCGCGCGGGTTGCGGGCATGGGCGGCCCGCTAATGATCGCCACGGAGTTGCCGTCGCCCGCCGCCGATGATGGTTTGGGGGGCGCGCTAACCGTGTCTCGGGGTAAACAGATCTGCTGGAAAGCCAGCTCGCGCAGGTAGTCACGATCCGTGGGCTCGTCGGCGTCCGATATTTCCGTAGAGCGCATAGCATCTCGAACTTGCTCCTGACGCAAGCGAGCCACCTGGGAGCGATCCGAATGGCTCGTAGCGTCGATCCCCCGTTGTGCCAAGACATAACCAAGCCTTGCGTTGCCTTGCCTGCCTTGCGACACGATCCGTCGCCTGGCAGCACGGCTTTGACGCGCTGCCTCCAACGTTCTTTACGTAACTCCCAACGCTACACAATGCACGTCAGAGGCGGTGCATTAAGCAGCCGCTCCAACGGAGCGGCACAACGGCCTAATCGACGGCAGCCGATTTTTGCAACAAATCTGTCACAAACGGAAATGGGCAGCTCATTCGATCATCTCGTCAGCGCGGGCAAGCAGCGTCGACGGAATTTCAAGGCCGAGCAAAAGATCGCAACCCCGGTTAACTGGAAACATGGCGAGGACGCGATCATCGCCGGATCGGCGACGGACGAGGACGTCCCGAGTAGTGAGACTTTTGTTCCGCCTACTTTGAGACGACAAAACACAAGCGGCCTCCCCGAGGAAGGCCGCCTGTGTTTCGCAATTATTGATCAATCGCGGTCGATAACAACCGGGCGACGGTCGTGGTCTCTGTCTGGGTCGTGGTCACGGTCCTTCCTAATGATAACCGTTTCGTCACGATCCCGGCGGTCCCGATCCCGAAAGTGTTCACGGTCACGATCGCGATCACCATGACCTTCACCCACGGTCACGCCATGAGGACCTACACCGATTCCGAATTCTTCCGCTCCAGCAGGAATTGCGCTGCAAATACCCACCACGGCGGCTACTGCTACTGCGTACTTAATCATTGCGTGCTCCTATAAATGTGAAACTCTGGAGTCAATCCCTTGCTAGGACGAATGTTCCGGTTAGCGCCGAAGCAGTGAGGTCGCTCAATTGCCAATACCGTTCAGCAAGAGCACCTACTACGAAATGTGATTTTGTATAAAATTGACCACCTTTCGCGGCCGCCGCGCCCGCAAATTGCAACTTGCGGAAAACCTCCGGATCACAGCTTTGTTTGCATTCTGCAAACGTGTCTCGTCCTATTGAGAACGGCGGGGCCAACGTCTGGGAAGAGGACCCGCGAGAGGCGATAGTTAAACGGCAGCCTGGTCAAACCAGCTCACTTAGTTTGCGCGAATTGGTCACAAACTGACTCGCGTGTGTGGGACCTTTTCATCGCACCAAGCATTTGGTGACTGCAGCATTTCGCGGCTCAAATTCGGCGAATTCGGTCAAATCCTCGAATGTGAGCAATATCGACCAGCGTCTCACACTGCAAAGACGCAAAGTGCATAATCGGCATACTGCTACGATCTCCGCACCGTTCCGGCATTCATTGGTGACAGAGAGTTCGGTCGTGTACCTGCCAGATTTTAGGAGAGGCATCTGTGCCCGATCCACAAACGCCCGCTTTATCGCTTCCCATGGCGGCGCGGCCTCGTTGTCCCAAATGCCAGTCGCGCATGGAGATCCACCATATCACCTCAGCACGCTCCGGGTTCGAGCACTGGACCGTGCGGTGTAAGTGCGGCCTTATCCATGAGGTGCAGGTAAACGCCGACCCGATGAAGTCCGATGCTATCGGTTGGGAGCGCAGCGACCTGAGACCGCCTCCGCAAGGACGATGACATGAAACCATTGACGCCCATCGATCTCGATGACCACGATTGGGATGGCCGAGCATCCGAGGCTCTGGGGCAGGCCAAAAAGTTGCCGCCCGGGATTGAAGAGATCCGAAGCCCTCAGAAAAGCCGGACAACTTCGCATTGCCGCAGACATGAACAATTGGCTGATGGCGAAAGAGCCTGCGGCTGGATGCAGGTAGCTGGCTGACGGGCAATCGATACCCGCAGGATTGCAAAGTTTGAAGGGCCTTTCAGAATAGCTGGTTCTCTAGACCAGCGCCGAAATGGATGCAGGATGTCCGAGGTCGAACGACTACGCGATCAAGTCGAGAAGTGCCGCCAGCTTGCGCTTGTGTCGAAGCTCGTGCCCTATGGGGCCGATCAGACCGTTTACCTCGTTGTGAACAGCTTTAGCGCAAGTGGCACCGTCTACCGCGAAACCGAGGTCGAGCGGACGGACTTCGAAACCATCATCGCCGATTGCTTAACCGGCCAATTCAATGATCCAGTCCGCGTTATCGCCTTCAACACGCTTGAGCATTGGTCGGACGATGTTTCGGAAGCGATTGCCATCGAAATCCAAACACTATGCGATATCGAAGGGGTTTCCGTGCCTGAGCATGTCAGCGACTTCGTGGACCGCCACATAGACCCGGTTCGCCAACTCACGCTGAGGCTCGCTTGAGACTTGGGATACTCCCCGGCCAAAGCCCGCCGGCGGGCGGTATCAAAGCCGAAGAATGACGCCCTGCCTTACGTTGGCGCGCGCAATTCGCTCTAGAGCCAGCCTGCCGTTTGAGAGGATTTCATCCGAGGATCTTGCCCCCTCTTGCAGTTCTGTCAAATACGCCATTTCCATCCCGTCGCCGCCATTAGGCGAACATCTCGGCACCGGCCTCGGTGAAGGATTCGTGCCGCCACAGCTGGCCCTTGGCGCTGGCGACGTCAAGACCGGCCTTGTATTTCGTCGGGGCTGCCGCCGGCCTTCAGGAATGGGCGATAGATCAGTTCGATAATAGTAAAGAACATGCTCAGAGTGCGAAGCAGCAGACCGCCAACCAACATCAAGCTCACTCAAAGAGCCAGCAACAGAAGTAATTGAATACAAGGGCCGGCTAGATCAACCGGCCCTTACTTTACCCGCCGTCCCTTAAAAAATCCGGCGTTGGTCGTGTTTTGTTTGATGTTGGCGGTCTCACCCTGTTCTGCAGTGTTCACTTCACCTTTAACCTTTGCCGCGTCCTTGTTAACGTCAGTATGATCCCCTGTTCCTTTAGGACTGCGATTAGCAGGCGGTACGGGCGGCATTTCGTTGTGGCGCGACATTGTTATATCCTTTGCTCAAATTGAAAGGCCTGTAGTACCGGCCCTTTCGAGTTACTTTTTCTTCGACTTCATCATTCCCATCTTCATGGCCTTGTTCATGTGATCTTGACATCCGGGCATATCTTTTTGCGACATCGAGGATTTTGCAGAAGTCATTTCCTGCATGCCCATCGTTTTATTCTCACCATCCGGCATCTTCATGAGCATGGCGTCTGCCTTATCCATGTTCTTTTGATTGCAGGACGCCATCTTCATCGCTGACGCGGGAGCAGCAGCGAACATAAGTGCGGCTACAGCCGCAGCACTAACCACCTTGGAAATCATTCTTTCGTCCTCCACATCGGCCTGATTGCCGACAACGAAGAACTTTCCTAATCGGCCAAAGTTCCTCCAAAGAACTCGGGCGTACCGAAATGAAGCGGGCGGCCAACGCGCTGAAAGCGACAGTTTAATGCGAGCGTCACAACGGGCTCATCGGGCCCATCGCCGAACTTTCGCAACACGGATGCATCGCGGAAATCGCCGGTCGCTGGATCACCGGTGCGACTGAGCGCGACGGCACCACCTAAACCGCATCTCGTGCCCAGAGCCATAGCCCTCATTGGATACGGCGACATCTGCTGCCATAGGCCAAGCTGAGCATTGTGGCCCTGCCGTGAAGAGGGAAACGACTTCGACCACGCTTCACGCGATGCAATCTCGTTCCAACGTTACTTAGTGAACCGACGGCGAGGCTCGTCGTCGATTAACTTTGCCGCATTGCCATCTTGGAAGATACTTGCGATCAGCCCGGCTGCGATGCCGGGCTTTTCGTTTCCACGGCGGTTCGCAGCCCAGCATCCGGCCGCTTCCGTCAGCCGCCGCCACTGTCGTCGTCATCGATCGGATCGCGCAGCCGCTTCATGGTGAACTCGATATTTGGCCGATTGCAGGTTGCGCCAGTTCTCGATCTCGGTTTGGTATCTTTCCTTCGGGAAGCGCTCGAAGTATTCCGCGGCCAGTTTTCTAGCGGCCGAGCGTTCCTTGGTGAACTTCTCACAGATGAAGGGGTCTTTCGGCATTCCGTCTCTCTGCGCGTTTCAGCCCAGCGCATCTCGGGTTCGGCGGAATAGTCGCACACTCTCAATTCTGTCGCACCGCCCGCACCGATATTGAATGATGTCCATCAGCGTCGGGAGAGCTTTTCTCGATCTTCATCGCCTGAGGTGCGGTAGTTGCCTGGCATGCAACTAAACAGCAACAGCGATGCTGTCCTATTCCTTCAGCCCGGCCGCACGCCATCCGTCGACGGCAGGCCCAGCGTTTCTCTAAGGTGCGCAACTGAGCGCCGCCCGAGATTTGGTAAGCTCACCAACGTTTCGTCAAACGCCTCGCGAACCTCGCCGACGGTGTTTAGGCCGGCGGCCGTCAACACGTTCCGGATCCGCAACGGCAGTTCAACATTATCGAGCGGGGTATCGTCCGTCCGGTAGCTCGGGCGTTGGCTGGAGCCTAGTAGTACCGCACAGTGATTATGATTCATTGGGCGAGGGCGTTTTAGAGCCTTCCGAGGGATAGGCACGGCCCATTTTGGCGCGGGCTTTCTCGGTTGTGAACATCCATTTGATGCGGGCGCGTGAAGCGTTGCGCTGCCGCTCCCAGGCGGCGATCTCGGATACGAGTTGTTGCCGGTTGTCGATGCGTCTGTCCAGACACTGACTGCGCAGCACGCCAATCTCGATCTCCACCATATTCAGCCAGCTGGCGTGCTTGGGGACGTAGTGGAACTCCAGCCGGCGCAAGATGCGTCGCGCCTCGGCCGGCGGGAAGGCTTGGTAAAGCGCGCCGACTGAGTGGGTCGATAGATTGTCCAACACGACCCGGATGCGCTCTGCCTTTGGGAAGTGAACATTGGCGAGTTCGCGCATGCAGGCGGCGAAGTCGACCGCAGCGCGGCTGTCAGTGACTTTGACCTTGCGCCAGGGCCGGTGCACGTCGAGGAAGATGAACAGGTTGACCGTGCCATTGCGCTTGTACTCACAATCGTAGCGCTCAAGTTGGCCCGGCGCGGCTGGGATCGGCTGGCGGACTTCGCCGATGAGCTGGGTTGGGCTCTCGTCGAAGCAGACCACCGGGCGCTTCGAATCGGGCTGTTCGGCATAAAGGTCGAGCACATCCTCCATGCGGGCGACGTACTCGCCGTCGACCTGCGGAATGCACCACATGTCCTTGCGCCAGGGCTTGAGGTCGTTTTCAGCCAGGCGCCGGCGCACAGTCTCTCGGGAGATGTCGTCGTGCTCGGTGAGCCTGACCAACTCGCCCGCCAGGAGTTCCAGGGTCCAACGCGCCCGGCCTTTGGGTGGGCTCGAACAGGCCGTCGCAACCAGCAGGGCTTCCTCCTTCCCTGAGAGCTTGCGGGCCGCTCCGGGGCGCGGCTCCTCGCTCAGCGCCGCCTCCAGGTTGCCGAGCACGAAGCGGCGCTTGGTCCGGTAGATAGTCGAGCCGCTTGCGCCGACACCGGTGGCGATTGCTTCGTCGCTCGCGCCTGCATCGGCAGCCAGTAAAATCTGCGCTCGCTTGAGCTTGCGCGCGGCGTGCTTGCCGCCACTCAAAAGCGCTGTGAGTTCTGCCCGCTCGGTTTGGCTCAGTTCGACCCGATAGCGTACATTCATCCCTGCCTCCTCGCTCGTGTGAGGCTTGGACGAACAGCTGAATCGGATGGCCGGCGTGAGTCCCGCTGCAAAAAACTTCACGCCCAAGCAAGGGCAGTATCTGGCGTTTATCCACCTCTACACGCGGCTGCATCGCAGGCCGCCGGCGGAAGCCGACATGCAAGAATATTTTCGCGTCAGCCCACCATCCGTTCATCAGATGGTGCTGACGCTCGAACGGGCAGGTTTCATCAGACGGCAGCCGAGGGTCGCCCGCAGTATCGAACTCCTCGTTGATCCTCAGCAGCTTCCCGAGCTACTTTGATCCAGTATTCAACCCGTCAAATTCACCGTGCAGCGGTACTAGTCGGTTCGCTCATTTCCCCTTCAGTCGCCAATCTCAATCAATCTGGATGCCTTTTGTAGGCCAGGTAGCTTTTTGCCGGTTCCCTTTGTTGATTTCTTCTTGGCGCCGGCGACGAGATGATCCGGCTTGCTTTCGAGATTCGCCATAAGCCTTTCCATAATGGCATCTCGAGTCTTTTTGCTTTTCAGGGAATATCGGTGAATGGTTATGGTCAGCTTGTCCTTGCCCGCATCATAGTCGTGCTCGATCTTTGGCTTTTTGGACATTTCTCTCTCCTCCCGGCGCTCGGTAGATCAGCGTTTCGGTTTGGCAGATCGACCCGATCCTCCCGAAATTTAGGAGGCCCCTTAGTCAGTCGGTGCTTGCGTTGAGCACGTTCTTCGGGCGTTCCAAGGCTTGCGCGTGCCTACTTCGATTTCCGAAGCTGCTCTTCCAACTGCTGCACCAGCTTTTGCAGGCGCTCCATGGTAACGGGGTCGCTAGGGACGGCAGCCATCCGCTTGGCCTGTCCCAGCCGCCGCTGCAGCTCTTCTCGGTCGCTCTTTTCATCCATGGCGACACTCCCTCTCGGTTAGACAAGAAAGCAGCGCAATGGTTCATATTCTTAGTGCGACATTTTGGGCTGCAAAAACTCAGTTGCACCCAGTAAAACGTAAAGCGTGTGCCGATTTGTTCAAGCGTGCAGCCCGATAAGGCTTGCGACAAAGAGAACGACGACGATGACGCCGATGATGTAGAAGATGTTCATGGTGTACTCCGATAGAGGCATCGCGATTTTCAGCATGAAATCGGCCACCTCCAATTGAGCCAATGTCTAATACGCGCAAGCGTTCCGCCTGCGGTGTGAGCCACCTCCATAAAAATCTGTGAATGTGAGCAATATTGATCAGAACTCGGGAATCCCGAAGCAAATGATGACTACATCACCGCACCGTCCCGGCATCTATCGGTGACTGAGAGTGTCGCGCTCCCACCCAACCAGGGAAGCGTGTCATGCTCAATCGTTCGGTTCCCTCGTTTTTTCATGGAAAACCCACTAGCGAGCGTCCGTTCTGTGCGGACTGCGAGTGATCGCAACCAACTTCTTCTTAAAGAAGTAAATCATCGCGTCAATAACAGCCTGGCGCTGGTGGCAAGTATGCTTCACTTGAAAGCCGCGACCGTCGAAGATGACGTTAAGGTTCATCTTGACGAAGCGTCGCATCGCATCACCGCTATCGCCCGCGCCCACCAGCGACTTTACCAGACGGAGATGTTCGAGAAAATTGAACTTGGTCCTTACCTCGAAGATATCTGTCAAAGCTTTTCCAAATCCATGCCCAACTGTCATCTGCATGTGAGTACAGCGGCTGGAATAGAAGTCCCCCCGGATCAGGCTATTCCGGTGGCCCTATTAGTGAACGAATTGATTACGAACTCTGCGAAATACGGACATCCTAACTCCAAATGCGAAGTGTGGATCGAGGTTGTTCGGGCCGATGCAAAAATATCGGTTTCCGTGCGAGATAAGGGAATAGGATTGCCTCCGAACTTCGAATCCACCTCCCATAAGGGCTTGGGGATGAGGCTGATAAATGCATTCGCCGCACAGCTAGGCGGTAAACTTGTAATTCGCCGACATGCCCCCGGCGTAGAGTTCGTCCTCACGTTCCCGATAGGGCGAAATGAGTTCGACCCTTACCTCGGCCAGCGCCGATGAATCACGAGCAAGTTGTTACTTTATCACCCGCAGCCCAAATCCGCGCTCTAACCGATTGATCGCTTCGGCCAGTTCGTTGGTGTCCAGCACTGCAACCAATCGGGTGATGACCTCATCGGCATCAGTCATCCCCAACTCTAGGTGTTCAGCGATAATCAAACCGACCTGACGCAGTGCGGAGAGAACCAATTCCTGATCGGTCATTGCGAGCTTCACGGTTCCTTGAACGAAAATGGGCGTTGCGCCGAAGACGGTCTAGTGTCCTGAATCAGAAGTTCGGCGGACTCCACTCGATGATAGCGGACTCTCCAGATTTTGGGGAGGATTGGCGATGGGGCGACGCTTTGCTCCGCTGGGGCTGGATGAGGTGGAACGCGCTGAGTTGACGTCGCTGGCGTCGCGCCGGAGCACTGCGCAGGCCTTGGCGCTGCGCGCCCGGATCATTTTGGCCTGTGCTGACGGCGAGCAGAGCAAGGTTTGTGGCGGCCCGTCTGGCTGTCGATCCCGACACGGTTGGCAAGTGGCGGCCACGGTTCTCCGAGCGTCGGCTTGAAGGTCTTTGGGACGAGCCGCGATCGGGGACGCCGCGAACGATCGAGGATACCCGGATCGAGGCGGTGATCGTCCGCACCCTTGAGACCCAGCCCCCCGTCGCCACCCACTGGAGTTCGCGCGGCATGGCGCGGGCCAGCGGGCTGTCGGTCTCGACAGTACAGCGGATCTGGCGCGCGTTCGGCCTGCAGCCGCATCGGTTGGAGACCTTCAAGCTCTCAACCGATCCCGACTTCGTCGCCAAGGTTCGCGACGTCGTCGGCCTCTACGTAGCGCCGCCCGAGCGCGCCATCGTACTGTGTGTCGACGAGAAGTCGCAGATCCAGGCGCTGGACCGCAGCCAGCCGATGCTGCCCATGCGACCGGGCCAGGCGGCGCGCCGTAGCCACGACTACAAGCGCCACGGCACCACATCGCTGTTTGCCGCCCTCGACATCGCAACCGGCCGGGTCATCGGCAAGTGTTACGGGCGCCATCGCGCCAAAGAGTTCCGCAAGTTTCTCGATGAGATCGAAGCCGCTGTTCCAGATGATCTGGACGTCCATCTCGTCATGGACAATTACGCAACCCATAAGACGCCGTTGATCCGCAACTGGCTGGCAAAGAGGCCGCGCTGGCACGTCCACCTGACGCCAACCAGTTCATCCTGGCTCAATCAGGTCGAACGCTTCTTTGCGCTCATCACCGAGCGCAAGATCAGGCGCGGCATCTATCGCAGTGTGGCGGCGCTACGCGCCGAGATTACGTCCTTCATCGAACATCACAACGCAGACCCGAGGCCGTTCCGATGGACCAAATCAGCCGACGACATTCTCCGCTCGATCGAACGCTTCTGCGCTTACAACTTGCCTCCCAAGATTTAAAATGCCACGAACGTTTGGTTCAGAACTATTGAACGGTTTTCCGCGCGGCACCCGTGCCACGGCATCGTTCGAAGGACTTCAAGGAAGTAAAATTGAATCGCGGGCGGCCGATGGCTCCGGCGCGTCAGGATGCCTAATGAGTTACACCATCAAGCGCGAAGTGCTTTCCGGTCATGACGCAATCGTTTTGGAGGTATTGACATGGGGCACGCTGAAACCTCGTAAAAGAAAGTGTCACTGACGCAATTCGTGCATTCGGACTGTACTTTTCCGAAGTTCCAGAATTCGATTGTAAGCCGGTTCTTTTCCCGAGTGACCGCAAATGACCACGCTTCAGGCAATCATTTTGGGAATGTTTTTGGCGTTGACTCCGTCAGCGTTGTTCTGACGTGGGTGGTTTGGCAGGAGGGCAAGTTGTCGCACGATCAGCTCGAATATCGCTGCTTTGAGAATGCCGCTTCCGATTTGATCGACTGCGCCGCGCATATCAACGACGAGATCACCACCCAGCAAGAACTCGTGGCGCGGCTCCGGTTGATCAATTCGTGCAGGATGGTCCTCGTCGCCGTAGGCTTCACCATCAGCATGGATCGCAAGCCCCTCGTCCTTGAGGACTATCAAGAGGGTCTAGCCACCCGCCGGGGCTAAGGAGGCTCCCGTGGAGAAGCCAGACAAGGACATGTTTGACCCTAAGGACTTTCTTGCCAAAGTGGGCGCGGGAAAGCGGGTGTTGGAATTCCATAAGAACCAGCACGTGTTCGAGCAAGGCGATGTCGCCGACACGGTGTTTTACATTCAAAAAGGCAAGGTCAAGCTTACTGTCCTGTCCGAGCAGGGCAAGGAAGCCGTCGTCGCGATCCTAGAGCCCGGGCAGTTCTTTGGTGAAGGCTGCATGAATGGCCACAAGCAACGCATCTCGACGACGACGGCGATGGAGGATTGCCTGATCACGGCAATCACGAAAGCCGCGATGGTTGCCGCAATCCACGACGAGCCGCAATTTTCGGAGTTATTCATGGCGTATCTTCTGACCCGGAACAGCCGGATTGAAGAGGATCTGATCGATCAACTATTCAATTCGAGCGAGCGGCGGCTTGCTCGGTTGCTGTTGCTGCTCGCGAATTTCGGCAAGGAAGGCAGCCCGCAGCCGATCAGTCCAAACATTAGTCAGGAAACATTGGCGGAGATGATCGGCACCACTCGATCCCGAGTCAGCCATTTCATGAACAAGTTTCGCATGCTTGGTCTCATCAGCTACAACGGACACATCGAGGTTCACAATTCGCTGTTAAGCGCGGTTTTACATGAGAAGCCCCTGCTAAAAGAGCGTGACTAGAAGCAATCCCCCAGAAGTGACGGCCCAGCGCGGCGGGCCCAACTTCGGCTACCAAAAACATTTAGAGCCTTGTGAGCAGTTTTGATCAGAAGGTTCGGATCGCCAGCGCGCATGATGTCTATGTCACCGCCCTGTCCATGGCATCTTTCGGTGGCTGAAAGTTCGGTAGCGCTTCCGTCTGGTATGGATTGCTTCGTCTACCGCGAAAACCCGGTGCACTATCGACAGCTCTTAGCCGAACGCACCGAATTCACTGACACCGGTGAGCGAGGACAACGGAGGATGTTATGAGCACAAGTTATGCATCAACTTTCCTTGCGTGCGGAGGGATTTTCGTTCTCTCCTTCGTTGCAATTTGGGCATTTTGGTTTGTGGACCGGTTGCGGGGAGCGAGTGCTCCACACTTGTGATTCTTCCATGGCGACGTGTGCAGTCGTTTGACCGTTGTCCCAATCTTTTGAAACGCCTGCACAATCGGTTTCAATAACGGTGCCCAAATCGGTCGTAGTGACACCCGAGCAAACGCGATCGAGTGGCTTTAGGAGTCTGGATTGGTCGCCGGTCATACGTCCAAAATCCTGAACTTTGTACTAGAGCCCATGGAGAGCAACCCGAACGATCCGCCGAACGGCTTCGAAACCGATAGGGTTCACTTCGTTTGTCTCATCATTCTATGTGCGTCCTCATGTATGACGTTGCCATGGTGAGAAGGTGAACAGCCGCAGTCCCCAATTCCTGCATCTCTTTGTCCATCGTGTAGGCGCCTGCTGCGCGGTGGTATGCGATGCCTACGGTAGCGCAGGCGTCGGTGACGAAGTCGGCAATTCGGTCATCCTTTTCAGGCGCGCCCCGCTCTTCACGCGCCAAGACCATTTTCAAAGCTGCGCCGGAAGTGAGTTCGGCAATTTGAGCATCTTCTAATTCGGGAGGAGGTAAACCTAATTCTGCTGGCTGGCATTGCCTAGACGCCTCTTCGACCGCTCGATAAAAATGAGGCTTTTGCGCTTCATCGGCGTTTAGATAATTTTTCAGGAAGCGCCGCGCCCTTGCTTCAAGGTGTTTGCGATCAAGCCTAACCTTCCTTCGCCGCTTGCGCTGCTCGGATTTGAACCAGCCAAACACCATTTCATACTGCCTCACGGCGCAGATAGGAGAGCGCGATATACCGATGCCCGACCAATTTTGAGAAGACTTCGCAATTTTATCGGTACGGCACATCCGACACGGGCATCAGCACAAACAGCTTTGACCTGAGAAGGACTTGCATCAAGTAATAAAGACGGCGCGAGTACTGGGGCGGGTCTAATGGTCCTGCAAAAATACTGATCCGCCCCGCCAACTGTGTTGCTCGACGGATGGCGTCGGGCTCAGTACGGTCAGGTCTTAGGTTGATTCAAAAAGTATAACGCAGCCAGCCCAGACCGGAGTATTTCCGTGAGTTCTCGGCGAATTCACCGTCGAACCGCGCGCCGACCGAAAACCCGTTCCTGAACCCGATCTCCGCCCCAGCCGACGCAAGTGCCAAATCGGTGGCCGGCGCTGCACCCGTCACGACGAAGATTGATCCGGGCAGCGCCTGGAACCCGGCGGTGATGTTCGGCGCGGACCAATTGTCGTGAGCCCAGGCGGCACGGCCAAGCAGGGTCAGTCTGGTGCCGTAGTCAACCGGAATGCTCCAGTCGAGCCAGGTGCCAAGCTCCGTGCGGGTCGTGGTGATCGTCCTGGCGTCGTAGGAAAGTGCGAAAACCGACGAGCCCGAGAGCGCAGTTTCACTGTAGGACGGAGTTCGGAAGGCCTGCACCTGCACGGCGGCATAGGGAGTGAACCCGGACTGACCCGGCCAACCCACGTTCGGAATGGCGAAGCGATATCCGCCTTCGAGCCGGCCACCAATGTCATTGGCGGAGAAATCGGCGGCGAGATGGTCGGCACCCGCCACGGTCACGAACCGGTCGGTGTTAAACTGATGAAAGCCGTAGGCGATTGCGGCCGAGACATAGGCCGCATCTACACGCGTCGTGCTGTAGATGGCCGCCTGGAACATGTCGCTGCGTCCGCTGCCTAGACCTTCCGACAAGCCATAGCGGGTAGCCCCGCCCGAAAGCGCGAAGCCGGCCACCGTGTAGGGCGTGACCCGATAGTCGAGGCCAGTAGCAAAGCCGACGTCGCTCACTGATCTGTCGTGGCTTCCAACACCCAACGCGTCACCGTTTGCATTGGTTTGCCCACCATAGGCCGCAGCCCAAACGCCCCAAGGACGAGGATCGGGGTTCCACGCGACAGCACCCGGGACAGCCTTGACGTACATCGGAGATACGGGGCGGGTCGGGGCGAACGGGCGGTTTTCGGCGTACGGATTGGTCACCAGCGACAGGAATGAGTTCATCGCCTGGGTTCCTGCCTGCGCGGCGCCGGTACCGACTTCTCCAGAAAGCTGCGTGAACGCGCTTTGCAGTTGGCTGGGTGGCAGGAACGAGAGCAGGCTGGCGAATGCCGGCGGCAGCGTACCGCCGTTTCTGACAAAGGTATCGATGGAATTTGCGACCGCGCGTTGATTGCCCGTGGCCGAGGATGGTAGCACCGACGAAGCCGAGGCCGTGGTCGTCGTGCATGTTGTGATGGTGTTGGTATCCAACGTGACCGCACCGTTTTGTGCCAAAGCATCACCGCAGATTATTTTAGCGCTGGTATTAAGGGTGATGCTCGTCAGTGCGAGAATATCCCCAACGAACGATGTGCTCGTGCCAAGCGTTGCGGAACTGCCAACCCTGAAAAATACATTGCCACCCTGAGCACCGTTGATCAGCGAAATGCTCGAACCGCTGGCAGTGGTCAGCGTGCTTCCGACGTTGATGATGAAGACTGAGTTCGGGTTGCCTTGCCCGTTAAGCGTGAGGTTCCCAGTCAATTGCGCTGACGTATTAAAACCGTAGACGCCCGCTACCAGCGTTTTGCCTCCGAGGTCCTGACCTGTCAGATTAGTTGTAATGGGCCTACCTGCCAGAACATTGAAAGCGTTCGTGTTATCAATTTGAGCTTGAAGGGCAACGGCATCGGCCGCATGTATCACCCCGCCGTTTACAAGGCCCGGGGGGAACCCAGTGATCGCGGTGCCAGGGCTGACGCCGACATTTCCAGTGATCACTGTCGAGCCTGTGTTGGTGACCGTTGAGCCGGCCAGAACTCCGAAGCTCCCCGCCGTCAACAGGGACGGCGCCTGCGCATGGCCAGGAGAAGTCAGGGCTGTTGCTCCCATCAGGCCCAGCACCGCCGCTGCGCCCCGAATTCCGGCCCGCTTTTCCGATGATGTCCGCACCCACGCGGGGACGAACGAAAACCTGCTCATATGACCGTTGGCACACATCGGGTTTCCTCCGGTTCTTAATCACGGGAACGTTAGACCCGGAATCGCGGTTCCATTGTGTTAAAACAGTGGTACAAGAGCTTTTTCGGCAACTGTTGCGAAAATGGCGCGAGCGCTCGCCTCGGCTCATCCGGATGAACCTAGACGTAGGGCGCGATCTCGCGCTCTTCCGTGCCCATTTGGGAGCATGAGTCTGGCATTCCCGCGCCGGTCATAATGCGCTACCTGCCGGTGTTACAGACGATCAAAAAAGCGGTCGATGTCGGAAACGGAAGTGTCCCCGCTCGCGCGGCTTATCCGTTCGACCCTCTGGAGCAGACATCGTCAGGCTACACGCGGTACATCTGGGGGAAAAGTTCGCCCTTGAAGGCGCTTGAGCCGTCGGTAGATCTTACCGGAGCGAGCGCCAGTCTGAGCTGTGTGGCGTGACACGGTAGGTCGGTCGTCCGCCGGAATTCATTTTTTTGCTGACTTTGCGGTCGACCGGACGGATCGCGCTTCCAGGGAATCAGAGCCCCCTCCTTTGCTGCGGATGAAGCGCAGCAGCGCGTTGACCCGCGACATCTTCAAGCGGTCGATGGGTACCATCGCCTTGATCCAGAGGTCCGGGACGGGAAAGTCGGGCAGCGGCACCACCAGGGAGCCTCTGCGGATCTTCGGGAGCGCTACGTAGTTGCTCAAAAGCGCGATGCCGAGATGCGTCTTGGCGGCCTCAAGCAGCACGCTCATGTCATTGGCGGACAGCGGTGCAGGCGCGACCGTCATGGCGCCCCGCGACCGCAAACCCCTTATACTGCAATAGACAACTGTCCGCCGCCCGATGCTTCGATAATTTCAGGCACCTTAGTAATCTCTATCTTCATCGGGATTATCCGTGAGGAGTTGCGGATTTAGTGATGCTCACGGCCGAGTTTGAAGCTTGGAAAGATTTGATAGCCCGGCGATATTTAGAACTTCATAATTCCAGTGTGGGAGCCATCGACCAGCTTTTCCGTCCCTGGAAAACGTCCCTATCAGTTCTTCAAGTACATTCTTGTTCTTAAAAGCAACCACCGGAGCCATGCGTTCGAAATAGGACCGCGATTCTGCGCGTGCAAATATTTCGAACGGTCCTCTTGTTCGTTGAGCGTAGAGCAGTGTCTCCGGATACCATGCTCTATAGTCGTTGGCATCCAATATTGCCGACCGCAAGAAAAGAACGAAGTCGGCGGCCATCACGTCGACGAATTTCAAACCGCTTGCGTGGCTCCTCTGTTCCAGAAAATCGCCTCGTAGCGAAATTCGTCGCAATTCGCTCTGTTTGGGACCAAGCGCTTTCATCGATTTCCACACGATAGAAAAGTTATGCATGAACTCGTCATGGTGCCTTTCGTCACTCACGTAAAATCTGAGATCCAGAAAATCAGCGAGTGTCTCGAAACGCTCATGCTTGAGCAAGATCGCTACAGCGTAAAGAAATAGCTCATGCACGATGAAGACGTAGTTGTCGAAATCCCAATCTTTCCAAGAAGACACAGCCTCTGGCCTCGACATCAGCGGAATGATGCGCTCAAAAAAATGCTGCAGCGACCTAGCAATCTCGGTGTCGGACGCGGGCGCGGCCGCAAGCATAAATTCGATAAATTCATTTCGATACGGGAGAAATGCCTCGATGTTGTCTATGACAGCTTGCGGAAAATCAGCGTGGTTTGGATCAACCTGAAAGCTCTCCAAAACCCTCACCAAAGAGTCTAGGTAGTTGGTGGTGGATGCTGATGCTGTACGCGACGACGTATTGAGCGCTTCGATTGTTCGTCTCGCTTTGGCTCTAGTAGGGCTGGGCGCTTCGTCATCTAAAAACGAAGGCATCTTTCCGAGTGCTGGCTTTACATATGCGGGCTTCTCGAAGAGCCAACGAAGCAACTGCTCGAAGTTTGTTGCATAGCGGCTCTCGGTCATATCAATATAGATTCGTGAACTCAGGAATGCGGGGAGGTAGGGTTCGCCGTTAGCATCGACCTCCGGTACCACCGCCGCAAACTTGCTTTGATCGGCTCTCCTATAGATTTCCGGCGACATTATTTGGGATTCGGTGCCGACACCGCCCTTCCTATTATTGGCTTTTTCCGCGTACTTGTTATCCGAAACAATGATCACTTTGGTGACTTCCGGGTTGGTCACCATTGCTTCCATGAACTGGACGGCATCGTTGCCCTCCCGCAAATCCCATTTGTCCAAAATGACGTCAACGCCGTTTTCGACAAGCTGCGTCGCGAGGTTGATGACCCACTGCTCGTGCGCGGGAGAGGTCCAACTGTACGAAATAAAGGCTTTAGGAGTCACCAAGCGTTCCTGAATTCAATCGGTCCCGACTAAACAAGCGGTGGTTGAACAGTGTCTCATAGAAACGTGATGCGCGTGAAGCATTTTTCTTCCTAATCAACAGGTGACTGGAAGACAAAAACACTTAAGCGAGGCTAAAGTCGTGTCATGGAATAAGAGTTTTTTCGATCCACTCGAATTGCCTAAGGGCAAGAGGCTGGTCACCCTCCGCGACGCCGCAACCTACATAATGAAGCTCCCCAAGGCGGAACACGATGCCGCCGAATGGCAGGCCGCGATGGAAGCGCTCCTGCTGGTTGCCGAGAGCGGCGGCCCGACGATGTTCGCCCGGATAGGCGTGATGCGAGCGCTCAATCGTCACGTCGAACGAGAGTTTAACTCGTCGCGGAAGGACACGCATTGGGGACAGAGGAAGTTGGCGCGGGATCGATGATTAGCGCCCGACGACGACCAACCGACAGGCCGTCGCAGTGAGCTGCGCGAGGTTACCTTGGCTAACGTCGGACAATCCAGCGCGCATCACGAAGAACCTGATCGTAGGAGCCAGAGGCGCCAGACCACCCCGGCCACAGCGGCAATGGCGAGAATGATCCAGATGACCATGTGAAATTGTCCATATCCGCCGTAGCCCCATGGCTCCATCGTTCCGAACATGATCAGTCCTCCGGTTCCTCTGGCATGGTCGTCCGCGTCACCGCTATTCTCCCTGCTTTGCGTTAAAGCATATCACGGCTTGCGGCAGGGGCGTGACGATCAATAATGAGCGGGGATTTCACACACACACACGCAAAAGCCGCCAAGGCTTCCCTCGACGGCTCGTGCCCGTTGCGTTTACGTGGAGGTGCGCTGCGTCGAGCGGTGCTCGAACGCGGTGCCTCTTCTTGTTTGGACGCACCGCCAAAATTAGGCGGCTGTTGCGTTGCCAGTGTGTCGGGCCAACGATCCCCGATGCTTTGTGATGTGTGACTGGCGGCGATGCTCTTCAAGCCAGTGCTGCTGTCCTAACGATGCATTGGCAGCGAACTAGCACGATCCGGAGATTCACAGATGTTGCTGGCCGCTACTTGCGACCCGGCGGTAATAGCTTCTCATCGCGGTCCTTCGAGGTGCAGTTCGTGTTGGCCTGAATGCGAACGGTCTTGCGCATGCTGTCCTCTCTGCGATCCGGGAACGCTTTCACGAGTACTGCTACGATTTCATCGCAGCCGGGAACCGCTTCGCAATGTCCCCGTTATCATCGTTGGGCGACGTCACCTCCGTGGTTCGTGGCTCGGGCGCGGTCCTGCCTTACCTGCCCCCTCTTAAGCCCAAGGCGGGACCGTGCTTTGAATCCTGCCCATGACCTCTTGCCATGCAAGCGCTCTCCCAGCTGAGCTATGGCCCCTTGGACCTTCCGCGCGGCTTGGGGGGCGCGGGGCAAAACCCTGAACACAGTTCAGGGTTGATCTCAAGTCTCCTTCTCCTTGTGATCGCCGATGATGTCGGTGAAGTCCTCGTCGCCTTCTTCCTCGTCGGCGATGATGGTGGAATCGTCATCATCGTCATCATCGTCGTCTTCGTCGATCTCGATATCCTCATCCGATTCGGGAACGACGGCCTTGACCTTGCCGGTGTTCTCCTCGGCGTCGGCTTCGTCGAGCGGCACCAACTCTTCAGCCTCGACGGGCTCCGGCGTTGCTTCGGCAGCGGCGGCAGCTGCGGCACGCCCTGCAGCGTCAGCGCGGGTCCGGGGCGGCGGGATCGGCGCGATCGGCGCGATCCGCACGACCTCGCCGGTATAGGGCGAGATCACCGGATTCTTGTTGAGGTCGTAGAATTTTTTACCCGTCGTCGGGCAAATCCGTTTGGTTCCGAGATCGGATTTGGCCACGTGTGCAATCCTTGAGAATTTTTCGAAAAATGGTGCTTCACTTGGCTAGTTGGCGCGCAGCGCGCCGCTGTCAATAGCGCTCTGCGAAAGACGGATGGCCCGCGTGACGCCGCGCGCCCCAGGGGGCGTTGTGGCGGTAAACCAGCGGCATTTGGGTCCCTCCCGGTGGCCATTAAGGCCCGCTAGGCCGCCCAGCGCGGCCCGTGCGCGCGGTTTGCCGGGGCCAAGGGGCGGCGGGGTTAGGCCGGGACCGATTCTCACCTACGGTTTTGGGCCGTTTCCGCGCGCGGATCAGGGCTTGGAGAGCGGATTCGCCCGCTGCTGCCCCAAATGCTGCCCCGGGCGCCAAACAGCGGTAACGGTATTTTGGAAAATGGCAGCTAAGTCATTGATTTTGTAGTGGTGCTGCCAGACAGGATTGAACTGTCGACCTCTCCATTACCAATGGAGTGCTCTACCACTGAGCTACGGCAGCATGCCCGGATCAGAGAATCGGCCGAAACGGCCCCTACAGGCGGGCCGATCCTTGCCACAAGCCTCCTGCTCGCGCAAGCGCGCGAACTGCCGGCGGGGCACCCAAAACGGCCAAAATCAGCCCGGCAGGCCGGAAGCAGGCTTCATTGGCGCGATTGCGGGCCGATCCAGTTCCCGATTTGGTCGGGGACCGGCGGCAAGCGTCCGTGCGGGTGAAAATTTTCGAAAAACCACGGCGCCGCGCGTAGGATCGGCAAAGTCGCAGCCGACCTTGCGGTTAGGCGATTGTCGGCGAGCGGAACACGATATATCCGGACAATGACGGCGTGAGGCGAGACGCATTCGAACGGGTCCATGATGACGGATGACGGCGATACAGCTGATGGCCGGGGACGCCATTTGGCGAAAAAAGATGCAAAACGGGACCGGCTGAAGGATGCGTTGCGCGAAAACCTCAAGCGACGAAAATCGCAGACGCGGGGGCGGGGCGACATCGCGCCGGCGCCTTCCCATGGTGAAGGCGCCGCACCCCATGGCGGCAGCGGCAAAAAGCCGGGCGAATAGCCGGGTTCGGCCGCGCGGCAGGTTTTGCTAGCTTCTTGCGACATGAGACGGAGATGGCTGTGACCCCCGCGACTGGAAACAAGACCGACGGCAGCGCATTGCTGGCAAGCGCGTTTCCGCGCCTCGACCAGACCTTTCCCACTCTCGCGCCGCCGGAGATCGCGCGCATGCGCCGGTTCGGCGAAGTGCGCCATTACGCGAACGGCGAAATGCTGTTCGAAACCGGCAAGCCCGGCCCCGGCATGTTCGTGTTGCTGTCCGGCCAAGTCGCGATCACCCAGCGCGACGGTCTCGGTCACGTCACGCCCATCATCGACCAGGGACCGGGACAGTTTCTCGCCGAGATCGGCCAGCTTTCGGGCCGCGTCGCGCTGGTCGACGGCCACGCCGAAGGCGACGTCGAGACGCTTCTGATTCCGCCGGAACGATTGCGCGCGCTATTGGTCGCCGAAGCCGATCTCGGCGAGCGCATCATGCGCGCGCTGATTCTGCGCCGGGTCAGTCTGATCCAGGGCGGGGTCGGCGGACCCGTGCTGATCGGACCGTCGAATTCCAGCGGCGTCATCCGGCTGCAGAGCTTTCTCACCCGCAACGGCATTCCGCATCATCTGCTCGACAAGGACAGCGATAACGACGCCGCCGAACTCATCGCGCGCTACTCACCGTCGCCGTCGGACTGGCCGCTGGTGGTGATGGTCAATGGCTCCGTGCTTCGCAATCCCACTGAATCCGAACTCGCCCGCGCACTCGGCATGATCGGCGGTCCCACTGGCGGCCGGATCTACGATGCGGCGATCGTCGGCTGCGGGCCGGCCGGTCTTGCGACCGCCGTCTATGCCGCCTCGGAGGGGCTATCCGTGGTGGTGCTGGACGCGCGCGCCTATGGCGGCCAGGCCGGCGCCAGCGCGCGCATCGAGAACTATCTCGGCTTCCCCACCGGCATCTCGGGGCAGGCGCTGGCCGGCCGTGCCTTCTCCCAAGCCCAGAAATTCGGCGCCGATATCATGATTCCGATGGCGGCGAAGTCGCTCGATTGCACGCGAACCGAGGGCACCTTTGCGCTGGCGCTTGATAGCGGCGACAAGGTACGCGCGCGAGCGATCGTGGTGGCGAGCGGCGCGCGCTACCGGCGGCCGGAGATCGAAAACCTCGATAAATTCGAAGGCCGCGGCGTCTGGTACTGGGCCTCGCCGATCGAGGCGCGGCTGTGCGCTGAGCAGGAGATCGTGCTGGTCGGCGGCGGCAACTCCGCAGGCCAGGCCGCGGTATTTCTGTCGGGCCATGCCCGCAAGATCTACATGATCATCCGCGGCGGCGGTCTTGGCGCCAGCATGTCGCGCTATCTGATCGAGCGCATCGAGGCCACGCCGAACATCGAGCTGATATTCAACACCGAACTGGTGGCACTCGAGGGTACGGAAGACGGATTGCTGCAGCGGGTGCGATGGCGCAGCCGTCTCGGCGGCGACGATCATGCCGCTGATGTCCGCAATGTGTTCCTGTTCGTCGGCGCCGATCCCGCCACCGATTGGCTCGAGGGCTGCGGCGTCACGGTCGATCGCGGTGGCTTTGTCGTCACCGGCGCGCAGTCGGAACAGAATCAGGGGCGGCTGGTGGCGCAACTGGAGACCTCGGTGCCCGGCGTGTTCGCGGTCGGCGACGTCCGCTCGGGCTCGGTCAAGCGGGTCGGCGGCGCGATCGGCGAGGGCGCGCAGGTGGTGGCGGCGCTGCACGGCTTTCTAGGCGACGTTGCGAAACCTGCACTATAGTAAGCACGCCAAAAAGGCTGTCTATAAAAAGGGAGGAACGCTATGGCTGACGTCGTCGTGTTGTACAAGACGCCGAACGATCCGGCTGCATTCGACAAATATTATGCCGAGACCCACATTCCGCTCGCCAAGAAGCTGCCGGGCTTGCGAAAATACCAGGTCAGCCAGGGGCCGGTCGTGTCGGCCGCCGGGCCGTCCGGCATCTATCTGATCGCGACACTGACCTTTGACAGCGTGGCCGCGGTCCAGAGCGCCTTCGGCAGCGCTGAGGGCAAGGCCACCGCGGCGGATGTCCCCAAATTTGCCACCGGCGGCGCCGATATCCTGTTCTTCGACGCGAAGGAGGTATGAACCGGGATGGCAAAGGGCTGTACCCATATTGCCGGCATCCGCAACGTGCAGCCGAGCGCGCTCGGCTGCGAGGAGTGCCTCAAGAGCGGCAGCGAGTGGCTGCATTTGCGGATCTGCCGCACCTGCGGCCACGTCGGCTGCTGCGACGATTCACCCAACCGGCACGCCACCAAGCATTTCCACGCCACGCAGCACCCGGTCATCGAGGGCTACGATCCGCCGGAAGGCTGGGGCTGGTGCTATGTCGATGAAGTGCTGTTCGATCTGTCGGACCGGAAAACGCCCCACAACGGTCCGATCCCTCGCTATTACTGAATCCAGTTTTTAAGAACCCAGGAATTATGAATGCCATGCGTGGTCAGACTCCCCCGTTTCGTCATCTGCATCGCGCTATTGCTGGTGGTTGCCCTGCTCTATCCTGGCAAGGCCTTCGCGCAGGCGCCGCAGGGCAAATTCGCCGACGTCAACGGCGTCAGGCTGCATTATCTCATCGCTGGCCGCGGCGATCCCGTCGTGCTGCTGCACGGCTATGCCGAAACCAGCCACATGTGGCTGCCGCTGATCGCAAAGCTGGCTGACAAACATACTGTGATCGCGCCGGATCTGCGCGGTTTCGGCGAGTCGTCCGCGCCGCCGGACGGCTACACCAAGGCGGCGATGGCGCGGGACATCCACGCGCTGGTGAAAGGCCTGAACTACGACCGCATCCGGCTGGTCGGCCACGATATCGGGCTGATGGTCGCCTATGCCTATGCGGCGCAATATCCCAGCGAAGTCGATCGGCTGGTGCTGATGGAAGCTTTCCTGCCCGGCGTCGGCGACTGGAACAGCGTCTTCCTGCTGCGCGATCTCTGGCATTTCCACTTCTACGGCAAGACGCCGCTGGCGCTGGTGACGGGGCGAGAGCGGATTTACCTCGACCATTTCTGGAATGATTTCGCCGCCGACCCGAACAAATCGCTGTCGGAAAGCGATCGCCAATTCTATGCGAAGGCCTATGCGCAGCCCGGACACATGGCGGCCGGGATGGAAGTCTTCCGCGCCTTTCCGAAGGACGCCGAGGATTTCGCGCAATTTGCAAAAACCCAATTGACGATGCCGGTGCTGGTGCTGTCGGGCGAAAAGGCCGGCGGTCCGTTCCTGATCGAGCAGGGCAAGATGGTCGCGACCAATGTCGAGGGCATACTCGTCCAGGGATCAGGGCATTGGCTGATGGAAGAGGCGCCGAACCAGGTGATCCCGAAACTAGTTGAATTCCTCAATCGCTAGCCGCTCGACCGGGCGATTCGGCAAAAACCCCGCGAAACGGAAAGCCAATCAGGCGCCATGTGTTACTGCACGAACGCTTGAATGGAAATTATCGATCGAGGATCGTAGCATCCGGGCTGGTTTAAAAGGGGGAATGTCATGATCCTGGGTATGAGTTTGTCTGTCTTCACCACCGTTCACGTGATCATCAGTCTGATCGCCATTGTCGCGGGCATCATCGTCATGTTCGGACTGCTCGGCTCGAATCCGATGCCGGGTCTCACCGGCATCTTCCTGCTGTTCACGATACTGACCAGCGCCACCGGCTTTCTGTTTCCGTTCGAGAAGCTGCTGCCATCGCACATGATCGGCATTCTTTCGCTGGTGCTGCTGGCGATCGCCTGCATCGCGCTCTACGGCATGAAGCTTTCCGGCCCATGGCGCTGGATCTATGTGCTGACCGCGATGATCTCGCTTTACTTCAACGTGTTCGTGCTGGTGATCCAGAGCTTCCTTAAGATACCGGCGCTGACCGTGCTGGCGCCGGGCAACCCGCCGTCCGGGCCGGCATTCGCCGTGATCCAGGGAATCGTGCTGCTGTTCTTCGTCGTCGTGATCATCGGCGCGATGCGGCGGTACCGCCCGATGCCGGCTTACGCCTGATAATCAGTTCCCGTCATTCGGGGGCGGTGCATCGAACCTGGGTCTACCCGAGTTCGGCCAAATAAGTGTCCAAGTCGGCAACAGCCGACTTGGAGCGCCGGCCCCGGAACCTCTATCAACACCATCCGAAATTCCCGGCGGCGCAGGGGCGCGCCGGGGAACGACGAGGTTATCTCAAAAAGGAGTTCTGCCATGCCAACGATCACCACAAAGGACGGCATTGAGATCTATTACAAGGACTGGGGCAGCGGCCAGCCGATGGTGTTCTCGCATGGCTGGCCACTCTCGGCCGATGACTGGGACGCGCAGCTGCTGTTCTTCCTCAATCACGGCTATCGGGTGATTGCCCATGACCGCCGCGGCCACGGCCGGTCCAGCCAGACCGCCGACGGCCATGACATGGATCATTATGCGGACGACCTTGCGGCTGTGACGGCGCATCTCGATCTGAAGAAAGCCATTCACGTCGGCCATTCCACCGGCGGCGGCGAAGTAGTGCACTATCTGGCACGCCACGGCGAGAGCCGGGTGGTGAAGGCGGCCATCATCAGTGCGGTGCCGCCGCTGATGGTCAAGACACCGGCCAATCCCAACGGTCTTCCCAAGGACGTCTTCGACGGATTCCAGACCGCGCTCGCGGCCAATCGCTCGCAATTCTATCGCGACGTCGCCGCGGGTCCGTTCTATAATTACAACAAGCCGGGCGCCAAGGCTTCGGAGGCCACCATCCAGAATTGGTGGCGCCAGGGCATGATGGGCGGCGCCAAGGCCCATTACGACGGCATCGTCGCCTTCTCGCAGACCGATTTCACCGAAGACCTCAAGAAGATCACCGTGCCGGTGCTGGTGATGCACAGCGAAGACGATCAGATCGTGCCCTATATCGCCGCCGGGCCGTTGTCGGCCAAGCTTTTGAAGAACGGCACGCTGAAGACCTACAAGGGTTTTCCGCACGGCATGCCCACTACCGAAGCGGCCACCATCAACGCCGACCTGCTCGCCTTCATCAAGGGGTAGGCCCGGCAATCTCGCTGCACGCGGGCGATCAGTCGAGGATCGCCCGCATCGCGGCGAATGTTCGCTTCACCAGCGCTTCCGGTTTTTCGCGCGCGCCTTCGGTCGCCCAGAGTTCGCCGCCGATCCGCATCGCGCCGGTTGCGATCATGGCAACCAGCCGCGCGTCGAGTTTTTCCGCTTTATGAACCGCGCGCCTGGCCAGCGCTTCCGCCAGCGCGCGCTCCAGCTGTTCGTATTTGACCTGGTCGCGCGCCTGCAGGGCGGGATTGTCGCGCTTGAGCCGCGCCATCGCGATCGCTTCGCCGGGTTCGATCTGCCTCACCATCGCGGCAATCGCGTTCTCCGCGGCGGCGAGCATGGATTCGCCGGCGGGCCGGACTGCGATCTCGGCAACCAGCGCCGCCGTGATTTCCTCGTGCCACGCGAAAACCACATCTTCTTTCGAGTCGAAATAGTGGAAGAAGCTGCGGCGCGAAATGTCGGCGGCGGCCGCGATGTCGTCGAGCGTGGTCGCTTCAAACCCGCGTTCGAGGAACAGCGCCATCGCCGCCCGGGTCAGCCGCTCGCGCGTCTGTTGCCGCTTGCGTTCCCGCAGGCCGGGTGCCGCCTTGGCGGCAGCGGTTTTGGATTTTGATATCAGTGGCTTACGCTGTTTGCGGGCGATCACTGTTCATGCCTTGTTTTACACCTCTTGCAAATTTGCACTTAGTGCACATTTAGCGCGGCGGGGCTGATCCCGCAAACGATTCGAGCGCAGGAGATATAAGCATGACCGGCTGGACCATCGCAGACATTCCGCCCCAGAACGGCAGGACCGCCGTGATTACCGGCGCCACCGGCGGCCTCGGCTATGAAGCGGCGCTGGCGCTCGCGGGCGCCGGCGCGACCGTGGTGCTTAGCGGCCGTAACGACGCCAAGGGGCGGAGTGCGATCGAGCGAATTCGCGGCCGCTTTCCCGAGGCCACGATAACCTACGAAACGCTTGACCTCGCGAACCTTGCGTCCGTGGCCGATTTCGCCGCGCGCTTCGCCACCGCCCATACCTCGCTCGATCTGCTCATCAACAATGCCGGCGTGATGGCACTGCCGCAGCGCCAGACTACGGCCGACGGCTTCGAAATGCAGTTCGGCACCAACTATCTCGGCCATTATGCGCTCACAGCCCATCTGCTTCCGTTGCTTCGTCGCGGCAACCAGCCTCGCGTAGTCAACCTCTCCAGCCTGGCGCATCGCTCAGGCGCGATCGATTTTGACGATCTGCAAGGTGCGAAGTCCTATAACCCCTTCAAGGCCTACTGCCAGTCGAAGCTGGCGATGCTGATGTTCGCTCTCGAACTTCAGCGGCGCAGCAATGCCGCCGGCTGGGGGTTGCTGAGCAATGCCGCACATCCCGGCTATGCGCTGACCGATCTGATCGCCAACGGTCCGGGCGCCCGGGGTTTGATGGGGCAACTCGGCAAGATCCTTCAGCCCTTTGCCAGTCAATCCGCCGCCGCCGGCGCGCTGCCTACGCTGTTTGCCGCGACCTCGCCGGAAGCGCAGCCTGGCGGCTATTACGGCCCGAACTGGTTTTACGAATTGAAGGGGCCGCCGGAGCCGGCGAAGATCATGCCGAGGGCGAAAGACGCCGCGGTGGCGGCACGGCTGTGGGATGTCTCCGCGGTTCTGACCGGTGTATCGTTCGATCAGGTCGCGGTCGCCGCTTGAACCTGCAACCCAACGCGAGATGGAAAATCGAATGAAGGTCATCCTGTTCGGCGCCACCGGCATGGTCGGGCAGGGCGCGTTGCGCGAATGCCTGCTCGACGCGGAGGTCGAAAGCGTGCTGGTGGTCGGACGCAGCCCGACCGACCAGCAGCACGCAAAGCTGCGCGAAATCGTCCATGACAATTTTCTGGATTATTCGGCGATCGAATCCAGGCTCATAGGCTACGACGCCTGCTTCTTCTGTCTCGGCGTTTCCTCGGTCGGCATGAACGAGGAACGCTACCGGCAGCTGACCTACGACATCACGCTTGCCGCGGCGAGAACGCTTGCAAGACTGAATCCGCAGATGGTGTTCGTCTACGTTACCGGCCGCGGCACCGATTCGAGCGAAAAAGGCAGGCTGATGTGGGCGCGGGTCAAGGGCAAGACCGAGAATGATCTGCTCAAGCTGCCGTTCAGGGCCGCCTATATGTTCCGGCCCGCCGGCATCCAGCCGCTGCACGGTATCCGCTCCAAGACCGCATGGGTTCAGGCGATCTATGTCGTGGCGGCGCCGTTGTTGTCGCTGCTCAATCGCGTGGCGCCGAAATATATGACCACCACCGAGCAGGTCGGCCGCGCCATGATCAAGGTGGCGCGGAACGGTTTTGCCCGGCCGGTGCTGGAGAGCGAGGATATCAACTCGCTCTAGGCTTCACCGTCATTCCGGGATGGTCCGAAGGACCAGACCTCAGATGTGCTATTGCACATCGGGGAATTTCGAGATTCCGGGTTCGGTGCTTCGCACCGCTCCGGAACGACGATTGATATCGATGCCTGCCCCGGAATGACCGGTAACCCCATCAAATAGCCGCAAATTTCACGCTTTTGCCATACGGGGCTCGTTCGCTCTATACTTTATATCTAGCCAAAATCGGGGATCGGCATGGATCGCATTCGCATCGTGGGTGGCAGCAAGCTCAATGGCACCATCCCGATCTCGGGCGCGAAGAATGCCGCACTGCCTCTGATGATCGCAGCCCTGTTGACCGAGGAAACCCTGATCCTCGACAACGTGCCGCGGCTGGCCGACGTCGCCCAGCTGCAGCGGATTCTCGGCAATCACGGCGTCGACATCATGTCGGCCGGCAAGCGCCCCGGCGATCGGGAGTACCAGGGACAGACCCTGCACATTTCGGCCGCCGACATCATCGACACGACGGCTCCTTACGAGCTGGTGTCGCGGATGCGCGCCAGCTTCTGGGTGATCGCACCGCTATTGACGCGAATGCATGTGGCAAAGGTGTCGCTGCCGGGCGGCTGCGCCATCGGCACAAGGCCGGTCGATCTCCTGATCATGGCGCTGGAAAAATTCGGCGCCGAACTCACCATCGATGGCGGCTATGTGGTGGCCAAAGCGCCTGGCGGCCTCAAGGGCGCGGCGATCGATTTCCCAAAGGTCACCGTCAGCGGCACCCACGTCGCCCTGATGGCGGCGACCCTGGCAAAAGGGACGACGGTTATCACCAATGCCGCCTGCGAGCCGGAAATTGCTGACGTCGCCGACTGCCTCAACAAGATGGGCGCGCGCGTCAGCGGCGCCGGCACGCCGCGCATTGTCGTTGAAGGGGTAACCAAGCTTCACGGCGCACGCCACACCGTGCTGCCGGATCGGATCGAGACCGGCACCTACGCGATGGCGGTGGCGATGACCGGCGGTGATGTGCAACTGGCCGGCGCACGGCCGGAACTGCTGCAATCGGCGCTCGACGTGCTGACCCAGGCCGGCGCGGTGATCACCCCCAACAACGAAGGCATTCGCGTCGCCCGCAACGGCGTCGGCATCAACCCGGTAAAGGTCTCGACCGCGCCATTCCCGGGCTTTCCGACCGATCTGCAGGCGCAGCTGATGGCGCTGATGGCCTGCGCCAAGGGAAGTTCGCACATCACCGAAACGATTTTCGAAAACCGCTTCATGCATGTGCAGGAGCTGGCGCGGTTCGGCGCGCGGATCAGTCTCGACGGCGAGACCGCGACCATCGACGGCATCGCGCAATTGCGCGGCGCGCCCGTGATGGCGACGGATTTGCGCGCCTCGGTGTCGCTGGTCATCGCGGGGCTTGCCGCCGAGGGCGAGACCATGGTCAATCGTGTCTACCATCTCGACCGCGGCTTCGAGCGGCTGGAGGACAAATTGTCGGCCTGCGGCGCCACCATCGAGCGCATCAGCGGATAGGTTTTCGGGGAGCCATCAGTGACGGCCCAGCTCAAATTGATCGCGCTCGATGCCGACGATCTGGCTGTCATCTCAGCGCATGTCCAGGACGCCCTGGTGCAGACCGCCGACATCATCTGGCGGCAGCGCGAAAAGCGGCTGGTGGTCGGCATGAGCCGGCTGGACTGGGAGCAGACGCTGTCGGGAGAAACCTCGCCGCGCCGGCTGATCGCGGCATTGCGGTTTGACCGGGTGCTGTCGTGCAAGTCGCGCAATATCGATCTGGGGAGGCCGGAGACCGGGCTGGAGCTGCTCGGAATCGAGTTTTATCCCGGCGACACCCCGAGCGGCAGCGCGGTGCTGCTGTTCAACCATGGCGGGGCGTTGCGGCTGGACGTCGAATGCCTGGAATGCCAGCTGACCGACCTCGGCGCCGACGATCTCGGGACAAGCGGCCTCGGCGAAGACGCCGAGTCCTCCGGCTTGGGCGCGTGATTCCTGTGCCTTTGATATAGAACGTCATTCCGGGGCATGCGAAGCCTGAACCCGGAATCTCGAGATTCCGGGTCTGGTCCTGCGGACCATCCCGGAATGACGGAATAATCTCGGAAAGCAAAGGGTTGACGGCCAATGGCCGCCGCGCCATTGAGCGGGGGGCCTTCGAACCAGACCCCGCCCGGAAAGCCATCATGCCCGTTCGCCTCGAAGCCAGCAGCGCCGATTTTGCCAGGAGATTCGCTGATTTTCTCGCGATGAAGCGTGAGGTGTCAGCCGATATCGAACTGGCCACCCGTGCCATTGTCGACGACGTGGCCAAGCGGGGCGATGCAGCGCTGATCGAGGCGACCAAGAAGTTCGACCGGCTCGACCTCGAGGCGGATGCCCTGCGGGTCACGACGGCCGAAATCGACGCCGCGGTGAAGGCCTGCGACGCCAACACCGTCGACGCGCTGAAATTCGCCCGCGACCGGATCGAGGTGTTTCACCAGCGGCAACTGCCGAAGGACGATCGCTTCACCGACGCGCTCGGCGTCGAGCTCGGCTGGCGCTGGAGCGCGATCGAATCGGTCGGTCTCTACGTTCCCGGCGGCACCGCCGCCTATCCGTCCTCGGTGCTGATGAATGCGGTGCCGGCCAGGGTCGCCGGCGTTGGCCGCGTGGTGATGGTGGTGCCGTCGCCGGACGGCAAGCTCAACCCGCTGGTGCTGGCGGCGGCGCGGCTCGGCGGCGTCTCCGAGATCTACCGCGTCGGCGGAGCGCAGGCGGTGGCGGCGCTGGCTTATGGCACCGCGACCATTGCGCCGGTTGCAAAGATCGTCGGCCCCGGCAACGCCTACGTCGCCGCCGCCAAGCGGCAGGTGTTCGGCAAGGTCGGTATCGACATGATCGCCGGTCCCTCCGAAGTGCTGGTGATATCAGATGACACCGGCAATGCCGGCTGGATCGCCGCCGATCTCTTGGCGCAGGCCGAGCACGACGTCAACGCGCAGTCGATCCTGATCACCGATAGTGCTGCGCTGGCCGACGAGGTCGAACGCGCGCTGCAGTCGCAGCTTGCGACCCTGCCGCGGGCGGACATCGCGCGGGCCTCGTGGAACGATTTCGGCGCGGTCATCCTGGTAAAACAGCTCGACCAGGCGGTGCCGCTTGCGGATGCGATCGCCGCCGAACATCTGGAAATCATGACCGCCGACCCGGAAAGCCTGGCCGCGAAAATCCGCAATGCCGGCGCGATCTTCATCGGTCAGCATACCCCGGAGGCGATCGGCGATTACGTCGGCGGCTCCAACCACGTGCTGCCGACCGCACGTTCCGCGCGGTTCTCGTCAGGGCTCGGCGTGCTCGACTTCATGAAACGGACCTCGATCCTGAAATGCGGCCCGGACCAGCTGCGCGCGCTGGGGGGAGCGGCGATGACGCTCGGCAAGGCCGAAGGCCTCGATGCGCACGCCCGCTCGGTCGGATTGCGCCTCAATTTGACATGACCAAACCGCCGCGAGACGAGGACGCCAACCATCGCATCGTCGCGGTGACGCTCGATGAGGAATCGATCGGTCGTTCCGGCCCCGACATCGAGCATGAGCGCGCGATCGCGATCTACGATTTGATCGAGCAGAACCTGTTCGCGCCGGAAGGTGCCGGCGAGGGGCCGTTCACGCTGCATATCGGCATCACCGGCAACCGGCTGATGTTCGATATCCGCCGCGAGGACGGCGCGCCGGTGGTGGTGCATCTGCTGTCGCTGACGCCGTTCCGCGGAATCGTGAAAGACTATTTCATGATCTGCGACAGCTATTATCAGGCGATCCGCACCGCGACGCCGGACAAGATCGAGGCCATCGACATGGGCCGCCGCGGCATCCACGACGAAGGCTCGCGCACGCTGCAGGAGCGTTTGAAGGGCAAGGTGCGGGTCGATTTCGAGACCGCCCGCCGGCTGTTCACGCTGATCTGCGTCTTGCACTGGAAGGGTTAAACTCCCATGGACGCGCCTTCCCGTGCGCGCGTTCCGCAGGCCGTGCTGTTCGCATGCGGCCTGAACAGCGTGCGCTCGCCGATAGCGGAAAGCCTGCTGCAGCACATGTTTCCGAAGGCGCTCTACGTGAAGTCCGCCGGCGTCAGGAAGGGCGAACTCGATCCGTTCGCGGTCGCGGTGATGGCGGAACTGGGCCAGGATATTTCCACCCACAAGCCGATCACCTTCGAGGAACTCGACGACTGGGAAGGGCTCAATTTCGATCTCATCATCACCCTGTCGCCGGAGGCGCACCACAGGGCCTTGGAACTGACGCGCACGCACGCGGCCGAGGTCGAATACTGGCCGACGCAGGATCCGACCGGCGCCGATGGCAACCGCGAGCAGAAGCTGGCGGCCTATCGCGAGGTCTGCGACACGCTGTCGATGCGGATTCGCCGGCGGTTTTCCAGGTCCGGGGCGGCGAGCGGGTGATGGCCGGCGATGAAGACCGAATGACAAACACGCGTCATTCCGGGATGGTCCGAAGGACCAGACCTCAGATGTGCCCTTGCACATCGGGGAATCTCGAGATTCCGGGTTCGATGCGGAGCCTGTCATCGGGCCGGCCAGAGGCCGGACCCGTTGGCATCGCCCCGGAATGATGTGATTAAACGCGCGCATTTTCGCAGCGGCGGGATACCTGCGCGGTTGTCTCGACGCATCCCTTCCGATAGGTTCCGCGCGCATTCTCGCCCCTTCCTCCCGCCGACAAATCCCGCATGCTAGGCCGCCCCAAAATCGTTCTTGCTTCCGGTTCGCCTCGCCGGCTGGCGCTGCTCAACCAGGCCGGCATCGAGCCGGATGCGCTGCGTCCGGCCGATGTCGACGAAACCCCGAGGCGGGGCGAGTTGCCGCGCGCCTGCGCCAACCGGCTGGCGCGCGCCAAGGCGGACGCCGCGCTGAAATCGGTGCAGCTCGATGACGAATTGCGCGGCGCCTTCATTCTGGCCGCCGACACCGTGGTTGCGGTCGGCCGCCGCATCCTGCCGAAAGCCAATCTGGTCGACGAGGCCTCGCAATGCCTGCGGCTGTTGTCGGGCCGCAACCACCGCGTCTACACCGCGATCTGCCTGGTGACGCCGAAGGAAGCCTTCCGCCAGCGTCTGATCGAGACCCGGGTGCGATTCAAGCGCCTCAGCGAGGACGATATTCAGGCCTATGTCGGTTCCGGCGAATGGCGCGGCAAGGCCGGCGGATACGCCATCCAGGGCATCGCCGGATCGTTCGTGGTTAAGCTGGTCGGTTCCTACAGCAATGTCGTGGGGCTGCCGCTGTACGAATCGATTTCGCTGCTCGGCGGCGAAGGTTTCCCGATCCGCTTCGGCTGGTTGAATGCCAGCTAAGTCACCAGGGAAGCCCGGGCCGGCCAAAAAGGGGCCAAAGGGAAGAGGGCCGGTCAAGAAGAAGTGCCCGATCTGCGGCAAGCCCGCCACCGAGGCGTCGCACCCCTTTTGTTCCGAGCGCTGCCGAGATGTCGATCTGAACCGCTGGCTGTCGGGCTCCTATGCGATTCCCGGCAGCAAGGACGAGGACGAAGACGGCGGCGAATAGCGATATTCCCGTGTTTTCCGGCGGTTAGTGCCCTTTGAGCGTCGCGCCGGACCGCCAGCTGAAGCCGGGCCGCGCCATGCGAAGCCGAAGGCGAAGCATGGTGGACATGGCTGCCCGGCCTGACTATAAACCCCCGCTCCCAACCCCCCGTGGGCGAGGGAATGCCCAGGTAGCTCAGTTGGTAGAGCATGCGACTGAAAATCGCAGTGTCGGTGGTTCGATCCCGCCCCTGGGCACCATCTGCTCAAGCCGATGCAAAGAAATCAAAGCCTTAGCAGCCAAAAATGCCCAACGGACGTTCGGTCCTATGATTGTTGGGCACTTTTGTTCGTTTTTTGCCCCGCCCCGATGAGGTGCATACCGCTCGCCGCGAGGCGTTTTTGGTCGGCTGACCGGGTGTAAAGTTCGGCCTGTTTCAGTGTTGACCATCCAAAGATTGCCATGAGCGTATGACCCGACGCGCCGTTGTCGGCGGCAATCGTCGCACCGGCCTTTCGCAGGCCGTGCGCGGAACAATGGCGCAAGCCGGCCTTGTTGCACTGATCGCGAAACCAGTTGCCAAAGCCGGCGGACGTGAAGCCGTTCCCGAAAGCCGTTACCAACCACGTCAAATCACCGAGCGGCGACGCGCCTAGGATTTCTTCAAGTTCGGGCAGGATCGGCAGCGTAAGAGTCACAGGTTTCTTTTTTCGATTCTTGTGCTGCGTGTATTGGAGCCATCGGCCGGCATGAACATCGCGCAACGCCGGCGGCATATGCTCGGCGGCGCGAACGTGTTGCTTGCCGAACTGCACAACGTCCGAACGGCGGGCGCCAAGAAACAAAAGCAGCGCCAGCGCAAGGCGCGCCTTCGTTCCTACGGGATGCGCCGCCTCGAATTGCCGAACCTCCCCGATGTCCCAAGCGTGGAAACCTTGCGAACCCGTTTTGATGTAAGAAACCTCGCGCGCCGGGTTGTGCTGGCAATACTGTGCAGCGATCCCGAATTTAAAAACCTGACGCAGCGCCTTCACGCGGCTGTTGCCGGCCTCGGGCGCGCCCTTCTTTCGGTCGCGCAATCGCCGCACGGCAAGCGGCGGCATGCCGGCGAAATCCATCGATCCCATCAAAGTTGGGTTTTCATCGCTGAACGGCTCGCTGCAAATTGCGTCCAGCACCATCTTGCGAACGTGTTTGGTCCGCGTATCCAACAAGGAAAAATCCTCGCTCTCGTCGTAGTATCGCTCGATTAACCATCGCAGCGTTCCGGCATTCGCGCGCGCGCGAATCAAGCCTTGCGAAGGGGCCACCTCCAATGCCTTGCCAGCGAACGCCTGCTTGTATTCGGCGATAAATTCAGCGGAGCCGATCGGCTGCTTGAGGCAAACTTTTCGAGCTCCCTTGCGGCGGAAATAAATTCGCACATTGCCGTAGCGGTCAACGTCCTCGTAGAGGTACTTGAGGTCGATCGTTCCGCTCCCGTCCCGCAATCTGATCTTCACGACATTTTACTCCAGTCAGGCACGTCGCTCTTAGTGGCCTGTTGGCCACGATGGGGCAGCGCCTTGAACGCCAAGTAAAGTTCCTCAGTATCCCATACCGTTCTTCCGCCGAGCAGTCGAGGCGGCGGCATGCGGCCATCGGTGACCATCTCGTCAAACAAGGTGGTCCCGACTCCGATATATGCCGCCGCGCATTCGCGCGACAAACCAATAGGAGCAAGCGACGCGGGAAGAATATCCCCACGCCGCGCGTGTCTTTTGTCGAGCATGGCGAACCGTCCAAGGGAACAAAAAACCCCGCCGGCGAGGGCGGGGTTTCTAAAAAAAAGTGGGGCCTTGCCGTCCTTGGCCCCCATGCACCTTGCGCGAGCAAGCGGGGAGGACAGCTTTCGCTATTGGGTGGGCCGCGCGACACCCTCATGGATGCGGGGGCTGAAAGAGAAAAAAGCCCCCGCGCTTGCTCGCGGTAGAAGTGTTATTGGCCGGGGTTCAAGTACGAACCACGGTAGTCGTTCAGTCCACAGCCGAAGTCGAGCACGGCGCGAACCTCGACGCCCAAGACGTCCCAGCCCAATTTCGTCTCGACCATCGGGCCGTCGGCGCCGTTCAAATACGCGACGAGGATCGTCGCCACCTCGGCCGGGTCCGCGAACAATCGCCAAGAGTTGTCGGTCAGCCGGGGATCGACATGCAGGGTCAGAGCGCCGGCGAACGGGTTGACCTTGGTCGAATCCACCGCCGAGATCGTGTGGAGGAATTGCTCTGCCGTGGTTTCCAATGACGGCCCGACCACCAAATGCCGGGGCGTCGCGTTGATCGGCGTGATGCCATCGATATCCTTCATTTCGCGGAGCGCTTGACGCGCGGCGCCGAGGGTATCGACGCCGATCGCGGCGCCGGTCGCTGCCTTGTTTCCCCGATTGGCGCCGGTGCCGTAGAGCGGGCTGCCATCGGTGAGGTTGGCGCCGTTGCCGGAATTGGCGGTGAGAAGGCTCACAAGCAATTCCGCCTCGGTTTGCGCGGCGCCCCGGCCGAACGCGGCGGACGCATCGGCAAATGCGCCGAGGTCGTCATTGATGATCGCTTGCCGCGTCAGCGAAAAAATCCTCGCGTAGGTCTTGAGTTTGAAACTCTCGACCGACTCCGACCTTGCGCCGTGCTTCACCTCGCCGCCTTCTTTGACTTCGGCCAACCTCGGCGCTTCGCTGAGTTTGATCGAATAGAGGGTTCGAAAATCAACCGCATCGCGGCGCTTGGCCAGAGACAGCAAAGGCGACTTCGCGACAACGTACGCCTGATTGAGAACGCGATTGCCCGTGCTCAAGAGCAAGTTCGGAAAATCGCTCGTGCTGAGATCGCCGGCGCGCGTAAAAATCTGCGCCGCCAGCCGTTCGCGGTTATTCCAGTTTGGCCGCTCGCCGCGCTGCTGGAGCAGCATCGCCCCCATGTCGAGCATGGTGCGTCCCATCAATTCCGCCGCCGCACCTTCCGGCCGCGTGCCGGTCATGCGGGCGAACAGCGCGCCCTCGATCGACTGCGCCAGAAAATCCGGATTGTCGAAGGTGGAGTCCGATCGCGAATTGATCGAAATGCGAGCGGCGTCGGCGGCCTGCCTGTCAAGAATGAGGCCACGGAACGCATCCAGCGATGCGCCCGCATCGATATGCTGTCGGGCAAAATCCGGCGCCAAGCCGTGCCGCACGGTCAAGCCGTAAGCCTCGTGAACTTCGGTATCAGACATGGCGCGGGTGATGGTTTCGGTGTTGGTATTCGAGGTAGGCATTGTAGTTCCTTTCTGTTGACTTCGGACGTGAGTGGCTGGATCGGCCGGGATCGGGACGAAGGACATTTCGAAGGGTTCCCAGTCCGTGCGCACGATCACGAGTCGGCCCTCCGCGTCGCGGCTTTCGCTGCTGGCGTAGACGCGATAGCCAACGGAGACGTTTGGCGGCGTCCCCGCCGCAAGATCGGCGGCGATCGGCTTCACGTCGTCGCGAGCCGATAGCCGTGCCTCGGCGACCAATTGCCCCGGCGCCTCGATGCGAGCCGCCGTGACGTTGCCGATCTGATCTTTCATCGAACCAGCGCGATGCGAGTCCAGGACTGGCGCGGCGCCGGATTTGAGCCGATCGAGGCGGACCGCCGACGGCTTAAGCGAAAGAATTTCCAGATATTCACCCTCGACCGGATCGCGCCGGGCAACGGGTGTTTCCGTCGCGATGACGGCGGAAAATGTCCCGGATTCGGGATCGAAAGACGCCGCGCGAAACGGTGCGCGGCGCGTAAAGAATTCCGCCGGCGATTGCCCGCGCGTTGATTGTTCTGTCATTTTGGATTTTTCCTAGTGAGAACGCCTGAAAAGTCAGGTGTCGGCGTTCTGTTCGTAGGTGTTGAGGCGTTCCAATGCCGATCGAATAACCTTGGAGACGTTCACTTGCAGGACGCCGGTCGGCTCGGTATCGAATTGAATGACCGATACAGGTGCGCCGGTGATGCTCTCAGGAAAACTGCAATCCGGATTGACCACGAAAGAAAGGTAATAGTCGTCGCCGGCGCCCGGAGCATTGCGCTCGCCGGCGGCAACCGCATCGATCGTCCAGCCGCGCTCGCCGACGATTTCGAACGCTTCACGAAGGCTTGCGCCATTCCGGGCGATGAAAGAGGCAACCGCGATCCGCGCCACGTCGGACTGGGTGAATAGGTGGCCCTTGCCCTTGCGTTCGCCGAGGCCCTTGAAAAACCCCAGCCGGCGCCAGTCGCGAAGGGTGTCCGGTTTGCAGCGCGCCGCGTAGGCGGTCGCGTGCGGTGAGTATTCTGTCAGCATTTTTAGTGTCTCCTATTTTCTCTCATGTGTGAGAAGCTCGGCCGAGTGGCCAAAAAAAAGCCCCGTCGCAACCGGGTTGCGCGGAGCCATGCGGGCAAACAAAAACCCGCCGGCGAGGGCGGGTCTTTTGTTTTCAAAAGCTTTTGTGGTGGCATCCCACCTACGTCAAGCGGCGCGTTCTAGTATGCGCGACACCGGCGCCTCGCCAGTGATCCATGGCATCGCCGGAGCGATTGGCGTGACCGGCTCAAACTCGGCAAGTTTGCCGGTAAGATCGGCGGCCAGCGAAGCCAGCGCGGAATGCCAAGCAACATATTCAGCGCGGCATTCGCCAATGTGAAGCGGCGCCGGCTGTTGCCAATCGAGCGGCGAGCGCGGCGACATCGCGAGCGTATATTCACCATCGCGTTTGCGCGCGCGGCCTTCATTGCGTTTCAACTCGACGAGATCGCCGTCGGCGTCGATGCCATACACGATCGCGCGCGGCCGCCCGGCGCCCGCCGTCGGCGCAAACATCTGATAGGGCGATGGATAGGCGAATTTCCAGTTCGGCCGCGTGCCTATCGACGCATGCGAGATCACGAGGGCTTGCTGATTGAACGACGACACCATGAGCGACGGGATCGATGCCTCGGCGATGCCGGAGAGATCGCCGAACAGATGCCGCGCATCATGCTCGCTTGCGATCGGAACCGATGTCGGCAAACGAGCAATCGAATCCGAAACCCTCTCCGCATCCTCATGCGGCGAGCCCGGCACATAGCCGAGCGAGTCAACCTCGGGCCGGTGATCGAGGTTGCGGGCAATGCTAAAAGCGCGCTGGCGCAAGCGTCGGCCGATCGCAAATCCGATGTCGGCAGAGACCGGCCGGCCCTTCGGCAACTCATCGCGGATTGCCCAACGCAACAGCTTTTCGATGTCGATCCGTTTTTTCATAAGGTGTCGCCTCAAGCGCCCGCCGGATGGGATCGGCTTTCCTTTGTAGCGCCATTTACATCACTTGCCGTGAGATACCCCACGAATTTCCTTCCGGTCAATGAACCCGGTCAATTCTTGCGAGTTAGGCCTGTGCCGCAGGGGTTTCTCGCACTTTTCGTCTAGGAGCCGGATCGCAGCTAAGGTGGGATTTCCTTTGTAGCGCCATTTACATCACTGGCCGTGAGATACCTCACGAATTCCCTTCCGGTCAACGCACCCCGTCAATTTTTGCGAGTTAGGCCTGCGCCGCAGTGGTTTTTCGCATTTTGGTGCGGATGCTGCTGCTCAATCTTCGCAAACGAAAGCACCGATTTCGATCGGATGAGCGAATACGTGCGCGCCGGATTCGTCTTGCGGCACGCGCCGATGGCACGGTTGTTTCGTACGATACAAAAGCGACACCGGCGCGCGCAAAATTACGTTTAAGGGGGCCGTGGATACGTCGGAGCTAACATCGATCGGCCCGTCGAGCCGGCCGATGCAGTGGCCGGCGAGCCAGAGGATTGGAACGCATTAACGAGCGTTCTGAACTTTCACGCGGGTGTCGGCCATGCCGGTGAATGTCTCCTATCGGGGCAAAAGCGGAAAACATGGGTTCCTTAGGAGCATTTCCGGGTTTGACCCAACTCGGACATAGAACGCAATGTTGCGTTCCTGCCGAAAACGCATAGCGGACATGGACCGACTTGCTGTTGGGTCAGTCGCGATCACCCCCTGCGCAGGGGACATCAATCCACGCGACGATGACGGTCCAACACCACCAGTGCTCCATCTCCGTTTTTCTCTGCCTCGTGAGCAACACCGATGGCAGTCCGATGTGTGGGCGGCCCGTTCGAGTGGCTCGCCGTGTCATGGCGACCCACGGGCGTTCACTGCTGGCTAATCGTGTACGCCATCGAGTTGCATTTTATGGAGGTTGTTCACATCCTCTGCACTCAGATTTCCCTGCTTGGCTTCGATCGTCACCGACTTGATGTTTCCCGTGAACTTGAACGGCACCTTGTAGGTTGGCGACACCGGTGTGCTCCAGTCCTCGCCCACATCAAATGTGTCGCCAAACGAGAAGAGAATTGGCACTGTGTGAGCGACGCGCCCTTCTGCCACTTTCCTGTTGTTGACGGAGAGCGTGGCCACGCCGCCCTTGCCCAAGCCGCTGCCGTCGTAGGCGAAGTCCAGCTGAATCGTGCTCTTGCCTTTGGGCAGTGGATTGGGAGAGGCGATCGTGTAACGCTCATACGCGAGCCAGTTGTAGATGAAGGTTGGCTTGCCATTCTGAACCAAGAGCGCGTAGCCGCCGGTCATCCCGCCCTCGGTCACGATCATGCCTTCGGCTTTGCCGTCCGGGTTTTCGACCTCGGCAATAATGGAGAACGACCGGTTCTTGATGTCGATGACTCCTTCCTCCGGGAGCCGGATAGTGCCTGGGCCATAGGTTGCCTTATCGCCGGCGACAAGCCTCGGCCGCGTACCGGTCTCATACATTTCAATACCGTTGTTAGCCATCGGATAGACGTTGTATTTGCGTGCCTCTTCCTCGAAGAGCGCCTGCAGTTCTTTGAGCTTTTCCGGATACTTGGCCGCGAGGTTGGTGGCGAGGCTGAAATCGATCCTCCGATCGGAGAGCTCCCAGATGTCCTCGTCGAAAGGTGCGATCGGCTTGGCTTGGATCACGGTTGTGCCGTCCAAGCCATGGCGTGTGCCAGCCCACCAGCGGTCGTGGTAGATGGCACGCGAGCCGGTAAGCTCGAAGTGCTGAGTCGTGTGACGGTCCATCGCCTGTGCATCGTCGAACGTGTAGGTCATGCTTACGCCTTCCATCGGTTTCTGGACGACACCATTGACAACCTTCGGCGCGGGCACACCGGCGGCTTCCAGGATGGTCGGGACGATGTCAACGAGATGGGTGAACTGCGGGCGCATAGCGCCCTTGTCCTTGATGCGCGCCGGCCAGGAAACCGCAACTGCGGTGCTGCAACCGCCCCCCGAGGTCACCATTTTGCCATAGCTGTATGGACCGCTTGTGGCGAAGGCCCAGGCAGCAGGAATGCCGCCCATGGAGTTCGGGCCGCCGAATTCTTCCAGATGTTTCGCGACTTCGTCAAGCGACTCCGGGACGCCGTTGGTGTAGGTCAGCTTGTTCATCACGCCGTGCATACCGCCTTCGGGAGTCGGGCCGTTGTCGCCAATGACGTAGATGATTAGCGTGTTGTCCAAGTCACCCAATTGGTCAATCGCTTCGATGACGCGCCCGATCTGGAAATCAATGTGCTCGACCGCGCCGCTGAAGACTTCCATCATGCGGGTGCCAACCTTCTTGTCGATGTCGCCGAGCTTGTCCCAAGCTGGTATGGTGTCGGGTCCCGGCGCAGGTCTCGTGCCGGGGGGCACAATCCCCATTTCCAGCTGCCGCGCCACGATGCGCTCGCGTAGCTTGTCATACCCGTCATCGAACTTGCCGCGGTATCTGTCGCTGAACTCCTTTGGCGAGGCGATCGGCGGCTTGGCTGAAGTCGGGGCGTAATACATGATCCACGGCTTGTCGGGATGGGTTGATTTTTGCCGCACAATCCAGCCGATCGCCTCGTTGGCCATGTCGTTGTCGAAGATGTAGCCTTCTTCCGGCGTTCTGGGCGGCCTTACCGGCGTTTGGTTGCGCCAAAGCGGAGTGTAGTATTGGGTCGTTCCCGCTCCGAAAAAGCCATAAAAATACTCGGCTCCTTGGGTCGGCCACTGATCAAACGGGCCAGCCGGGGTGACTTCGCTGACGGGGGTGTTGTCGGCCTTGCCGATCCAGGCGGTGGCGTAACCGTTCATGCGCAGGATTTCGAGCACGCTTGCTGCGCTGGGCGGGATCATGGAGTTATAACCCGGGAATCCGACAGCGCCATCCGGGATGAAGCCAAAGCCCACGGAATGGCCGTTGCGCCCCGTGAGGAAAGCAGCCCGCGACGCGGCGCAAACGGCGCTCGTATGAAAATCGGTGTAGCGCAATCCTTCCTTCGCGATCCGATCGAAAACCGGCGTATTCACCGGTCCGCCGAATGCGCTAGGCGTGCCGAAGCCGATGTCGTCGCCAATGATCATGAGGACGTTGGGAGCACCTTCCGGGGCCTTGAGCGGCTGCGGCCAGTCCTGCGTTGAGTTCTTCATGGCGGTCTCAATCTTGCCCTTGAACGGGCACTCGGGCGGCGGCAGAACAGTTCGATCCGATTGCTGGTCGCAAAGCAACTTGTTGTCCTGCGCGCTGGCGATGCCGCTCGAGCCGAGCAACGCCGCTACTAAGGCCGCGAGAAAGGGCCCTGGTGCAGGCATTTCCAGCAAACCAAGGCAGACGTTTCTGGACATACGCATGTGGCCTCCTTCAATGTGTGCCCCCTGACCCGGGCCGGCAGCCAGCGCCTGCTCGCGGACTGCCGACCGCCATGGTGCGAGTAAATACTACGACGCTACGACTTTTTACCGAGCGTCGGCCGGACTGCAATAATTGACCGGGGACTTCTTCAGGTTGAGGTCCTTCGTCAAGATATCGATCCCCGGAGACACTGCAGCGAGAGTGGTGCCGTTCAAAAAACCCTTACTGCAACTCTGCGTGTTGCAGTTGCCCGCCCACGTGACCCATTCGCCGGTTTGGAACATAGTCTCGCAGGCACAGATTGCTTTTGACGGATTGGCAGGGTCGACGGAGCACTTCGCGTTGAGGCACTCCGCCCACGGCGTTCCGGCGGCGCATTTCATCACGCGTTTGCCCTGATAGGATTGCGTGAGCGCGAAATAGGAATAAACGGTGCGCCAGCCATTGGCGTCGGTGCTCGGCTTGACGGCGTCGCACGAGGCAACCCCAATCGTCCCACCCTTGGTGTCCCACACATCGCAGGTACAGAGCGCCACCTTCGGATTGCCGGGCGCCGGGATGCAGTTGGCGCTCGTGCAGAGTGCAAATTGCTGGTCGCAAATCAAAGGCTTGTCCTGCGCGCCGGCGATGCCGCTCGAGCCGAGGAACACCGCTACTAAGGCCGCGAGAACTCCCAGAAGATGCTTGATGAGTGACATATGTAACTCCCGTTGAAGTTGCTGGTCCAGTCTAAACCTACCGTTCATGATTGGGATAAGGCTTTTTGGCGAATCTACTGCCAACCTTGTTCGCGCACTATGCGTTTCCGGCAGGGCTACTTCCCCATCGCGCGAAGCCAATCCTTCTTGTCGCCTATTGGCACATTTCGGACGTGGCGCGATGTCCGCTATTCGGTCGCTATCGGAGGGAAAGCGGACATTGAACAAAGCCGGCTCAGAAGTTCGGCGCTCCTTCCGGCGGCCGATGGCAGCCCATGCGGATGTCACCGCGCGTTGTCAGGGTGTCAGGCGTGTCAACCCAGAAAAATTTCATTCTGGCTGGCGTGATTGCGGGGCGCGCTTGGGCCGTATGCCCCACCCGGCCGGGAAGGACCCGCGACCTACAGCGCACCTCTCTTGATCCGCTGCGAGATCGCTCGGCCGGCATCGGTCACTCCCCACGACAAGCGCCCCTCAATGCCGGGCTGCACGTGATACCGAGCAAGCTGATTGCGGACGAGTTCACGAAGTTCATCGTTGGCCAACTCGCTGGCGCTCATGTAACAATCGAACATCGAGAGTGAGTTCAACACGCCGCGCTGTTTGATCGTCATGGTTTTCGCAAACTCGATTTGGCTCGTAGTCGGTCTCGTCACCTTTGTCTCCATTTAGGCATGTCCAAGCAGTCCAAGCGCACCGTTGGCGCTTGGACTGCGAGAAACCGTTTAAAATTGCGGGTTGGTCTAGGCTGTCTAAGCAGTCTAGGTAGTTTAGAGGGGTCAGCACAAAACGACCGGCATCGAACGGATGCCGTTTTTCATTTTGCCTACACGCGCGCGACCTAGACGCCTTGGACGCCTTGGACGCATGCCTGATTTTATTGATTAACTTGTATCGCGGGCACTTGGACCGCGCTTGGACCGCTTGGACCGGACCTAGACCGGAACCGAATCGTCCGACGACGATTTCAGCGCTCGCCCGCCCTCTCCGGGCGAAAGCGCCGGCCAATCGACGGGCTGGCCGAGCAACTCGTCGAACGCGGCGCGGCAATCATCTAGTGACGGAAACTCGTAACACCAGACCCGCCGCGTAACGCCCGGCTCGGTTTCGATCGCCGGCCGAGTTTTGCGCATGCTGGGTACGAGCTTGGCGAGCCGGGTGCCAAACTCGGCGTTGCTGCGTTTACGGCCGACGCCCATCTGAGTCGTTGCCTTGATGTACTCAGAATGAAAGTCGGTACAAATCACCCGGCTCGGCCAGTCTGAGCCGTCGTAAAGGCGATTGTACCAAAAGTCATCGATCGTATCGAACGATCGAATTTTCTGTTCGAGAAGCGCGCGAGTCTGCGGGGCGTGCCACAAATCGACTTGGGTAAGATCGAAGTTGAGCAAATCGTGCAACAGCCGCTCCCGGCCGCCGGCGTTCAGTTCGTCGTCCATTTCGCCAAAGTACTCGTGATTTTGGGCGCACCCCGAGCCTACGTCGAGGACGCAAAACCGTCGCTCATCCATCCCCGCCGGCACCACCCAACCCTCGTTGGAGGTCATGATGACGCGAAGGAAGTTGCGCAACCGGATTGGATCGACGCCCTTCGATTCGATCATTTGCGTTTCGCTGGTGATCAGACCCTTGAGCCGCCCCTCGGCCGCCTTGTCGCCCGCCCATACGGCCTCGTCGGCCTGCAAGAGCAAGCAACTCGCCATATGCGCGTTGAATTGGCCGGTGATGTAGCGGGCCTCGTCAACCTGAAAGTAATGCGACGAAAACAGCGAACCCAACACCTCGCCAACCTTACTCTTGCCGGTGCCGCGCCGGCCACGGAGCACGATCGCCGTCCCAAGCCGCTCGCGCGGCTTTTGAACGATGTGCGCCATCCAGCCGAACACATATTTGAAAAGGTTTTCGTCGCCGCCGCAGACGTTGGTGAGGAGGTGATCGCGAAATACGTGATACGAGCCGGCCGGCGAGGGCTTCACGTCGAAGCCACGCCAGAAATTCAGGTAACTCGGGGTGCCGGCGGCCCCGTCCGGATTGGGGAAAAATTCGACACCATCGTATTGCCGGCGGTCGCGGTGTGAGTGCCAAGCCTTCGCCCAGGTCACCGGCCTAACCTTGCCGTCGGACCCGACGATTTCGGTATACCGGTTCGCAAACCACGGATTCATGGATTCGAACGACATCACCCGCACCCGGTCATTGACCGGCCCGGAGGGCTGCTCATTGACCACCACGGCCTTGCCGCCCCAAATCGCCAGCGCGTAGCTACGGTTGATTTCCTCAACATCAAAGCCCCAAGCGCGGGGAGACGTGTTTTCCGCTTCCACGGCCTCGCTATCGTCTCCACCATCGATAAGGGCCGCGATCGTTTCGTGCGGATTTTCGGAGCCGGAACGAAAAACCCCGCCGGTTAGGGCGGGGTTCACTGAGGCGATTGTGGATTGGTTGGTATCGGGTCTATCTGTCATCTTAGTTTTCAGCCTTGCCCCGTTGGGCACCCTTGGCAAAAACATACGAGATTGCGCGGAAAGAAAAATTGCCCAATCGCCGCTTAAGCCATTGATTTATTATGATTGGCATAGTCCGCCCCTGGGCACCATTTTACCGAATATTCCGGTTCTGGGCAGTTGCGCATCTGCCTTCGCCGCCCAGCGCGCAAACGGCGGCCGGCATCTGAAGCAGTCCACGCGGATTTCCTAATGCTCTAGCTGGCGAGCGCTTCCGGGCTTGCGGACGCCCGTGGAGCGATCGGCGGGCTGTCGACGGTGCGCCCGTCGCGGCGCGCTTCGTAGAACTCGACCACGCGTCTTGCCGTCTGGATCTCAAGCCGTTGGTAGTTTTCGCGCGCGCCGGCAAGATCCGCTTCGGACATTCTGCGGTCCGCCGCATTCATCAGCAATAGCTCCTTGACCGTGGCCCAGGAGCAGTCGGCGGCTTTGGCGATCACCTGCACCACGCCGGGGTTTTCATTGAGGATCGCCCGTTCGGCCATCTCGATCGGACAGCAGGCGAGGACCGACAGGGACACGGCTGCCTGTTCGAAGTTTTGCGAACGCGCGGCTAAATGAACGTTGCTTTCGTTGAGTTCGTGCCAGTTCTGCAGCCGCTTGACCCGTGACTTTGCCCTGGCGTGATCCGGCGACTGTTTGCGGATTTCCGAATTGATGTCGTCGATCACCTCGGTCACCGCGTCCTGCACCGTATCGACATATTGCGGGTTTGCTGCCACGATCCGGGCGCAAACCGAAGCAGAGGCGGTTTCAAGCAGCTTCAGGAAGTGATGCCTGGGAATGTCGTGCCGCATGCCGACATGCAGCGCGAGCTGGGCATCGTCGCCGGCCCGGGCGACCAGCTCGCGGAAGCTGCCGTCCGAAAACTGGGCGCCCTCGTTCTTCGCCACCGTGTGGACGACGTTGGGTTCACCGCGCTCGATCAGGACTTCGGTGATGACTTCGCTCAGCGTCCGGCGGCGGGCGATGGCGTGAAGGTGCCCCTGGCCCTGCGTACTGGCGCTGGCGACAAGGTCGGAGTCGCTGAGTGCCGCCGACTCGCTGAGCACCGGCGCTGCCACGGCGACCGTGTCATCGAAGGCAAATGCCCGAACCAGCGCCGACGGCGCATCCGGAATGGTCGCGAGATGGCGCGAGAGCTTGATTCGGGTTTCCAGCTCGATCACGGCAACCAGGGTTTTGAACACCTCGTTGAACAGCTCGATCTGCTGCTTCGAATGGCGACCGGCCCCGGCGACGAATAGATCGGTGATTCGCGTGAGGGCCCTCAACTGCCTTTGCGTATGCCCGGATATCGGTGCGTCCTGAATTTCATTAACCAGAGAAGAAAACGTGGTCATGGCTGGCGGTCTCTCAGACATTTCGCGTTGGAGCAGGTAGAGGAAAGCGTGACGGTCAGGTGTTACCGGCCACGCGTGAAAATAACCCGCTCCAGTTGGCTCACAGATAATTTAAATTGTTGCGACTTCGAAGATGCCCGCGGGCTGCTCCCGAGCTTTCCGACCGGGCCTCGACGGCTTACGGTTAACGTTTACCCTTGGCGGCGAGACGCTCGTTGAACGAGCCGAGCTTGATCACCGCTCTCTGGTGGGTTCCGTTGCCGATCTCCTCGGTGTCGTCGCGCGCCGACACCTTGAACTCGATCCGCTTGCCGTCGACCTTGGTGACCTCCGCTTCGGCGCGAACGGTGTGACGGACGGGCGTCGCGGCAAGATGCCGGACGTCGATCGCGCTGCCGACCGCGCTCTCCCCCGGCTCCAGATAGGGCCGGATCGCGTTGAGGGCGGCGTTTTCCATCATCATGATCATGACGGGCGTCGCCAAGACCTCCGGCAGCATCGCGTCCTTGAATTGGTTGGCGAGATGCCCGGGCTCTATGCGCAGCGTGAACGTGCCTTTCGTTCCCGGCGGAATCTGGCGCATTTCGGTTGTCCTCGCGGCTCGACGGGGATTTGGCGGCGGCTCGTTCGGCCGGATATTACAGCGACCGCGGGGCCATTCTTTCCGAATAAACCGGTCTCGCGCCGGCACACGCCAAATAGCCGTTCAGAGTTGGATCAAGCGGATGGCTTGCCCGTCGACCCCCGCACGATCAGCGTCGGCTCCAGCACCACGCGCTCGCGACGGGCGGAAGGGGCGGCAATCGCATCGAGCAGCAGGCGGGCGGCCTGGTTGCCCATTTCGCGCTGAGCGATGCGCACGGTGGTCAAGGGCGGCGCCAGCATATCCACATAGGGCATGTCGTTGTGGCCCACCACCGAGATGTCGGCGGGGCATTTCAGGCCGCGCTCGCCGAGCGCGTCGTAGATACCGAGCGCGAGCAGGTCGTTGGCGGCGACGATCGCGGTGGGAGCATTTTTGCGATCGAGCAGGCGCAGCGCGGCAAGCCGCCCATCCTCGCGCGTATAGGCGCGGGCGGCCTCGATCAGGATGGTTTGCGGCGATAGGCCCGCACGCGCCGCGGCGGCCTTGAAGCCGGCCCGGCGCAGCGCGCCGGTCGAGACATCCTGCGGACCCGCAATATGGCCGAGGCGGCGATGGCTCAGGCTTACGAGATGATCGACCGCGAGCCGCATGCCCGCTTCATCATCGGTGACCACCGCCGGCAGTTTGCGGCCTGAATCGCTGCGGTTGACCAGCACCACGGGGATCGATGCCGCGAGGCAATGGCCGACCACGGGATCGTTGAGGACAACGGTCGCGAGCACCAGCCCGTCGACGCCGCGCGCGATCAGCCTGTCGACCAGTTCCTGCTCGCGCGATGGATCGGTCCCGACGTCGACGACGATCGCGGCGTAACCCGCGGCATTGAGTGCCTCGGTAACGCCGCTCAGGATCGGCGGGAAGCCGGGGTCGGCGATGTCGGGGGCGAGCACGCCGATCAGGCCGCTTCGTCCGGTGCGCAGGCCCGCCGCTGTCACATTCACTTGATAGCCGAGCGCCGCCGCCGCCGCGCGGATGCGTTTTGCCACTTCCGGTGCGACCAGATGGCTCATCGCCGGACTAAGCGCGCGCGACACCGTCGAGGGATGCACGCCGCATTTTTCCGCGACATCTTTTATCGTGGGACGCGGTGAAACCGCGAACCTGGCGGCTGTTCCGGTCGTGGCCCTGCTTCTCTGCACCATTCGACAAGTGGTTCCGTCGCTGCAAAGTCCGTCAGCGTGCACCGCACCCTGCCTGCTCACCCTTGACAGATGCCTATAAACCCCTTTATGCAATCGATTGCAACAACCTCCAGCCGGTCATCCCCATGAATGTCGCGAACGCGCTCAAGCCGCATCTCATTCGTCCCGAGCATCTCGAGCCGCATTGGCGCTGGGATCGGGCGATCCCCTCGCACGGGCACATGTCGGTCGATTTCGAACGCCGGATCGATTTCGACCGGCTGCGCCATTACCGGCTGGCCCGCGCCCGCCAGGCGCTGAAGGACTCGCCGTGCGGTGCGTTGCTGCTGTTCGACGTCAACAACATCCGCTACGTCTCCGGCACCAAGATCGGCGAATGGGAGCGCGACAAGCTGTGTCGCTTCGCGCTGTTGGCCGGCGATGGCGAGCCGATCGTGTGGGATTTCGGTTCAGCGGCGGTGCATCACCGCATCAATTGCGACTGGCTGGTGCCGGATAATTGCCGCGCCGGCATGCTCGGCATGCGTGGCACCGTGCCGCCTTCGGTCGGGCTGATGAAGGCGCATGCCGAGGAAGTCATGAGCCTCTTGCGAGCCGCAGGCGTCGCCGACATGCCGGTCGGCGTCGACATCGCGGAGACCGCGATGTTCTTCGAATTGCAGAAGGCCGGCATGAAGGTCGTCGACGGACAGCAGGTCATGCTGGACGCGCGCGAGATCAAGAACATCGACGAGATCATGCTGCTCAACCAGGCCGCCGCCATGGTCGACGGCGTCTACCATTCGATTTACGAGGCGTTAAAGCCCGGCGTGCGCGAAAACGACATCGTCGCCCTCGCCAACAAGATGCTCTACGAGATGGGCTCCGACGACGTGGAAGCGATCAACGCGATCTCCGGCGAGCGCTGCAATCCGCATCCGCACAATTTCACCGACCGCATCTTGCGCCCGGGCGACCAGGCCTTCTTCGACATTTTGCAGTCCTATCAGGGTTATCGCACCTGCTATTACCGCACCTTCAATATCGGCCGTGCCACGCCGGTGCAGCACGACGCCTACAAGAAGTGCCGCGAATGGCTCGACAACGCGATCGCATTGATCAAGCCGGGCGTCTCCACCGACACCGTCGCCAAGGTCTGGCCAAAAGCGGAAGAATTCGGTTTCCCGAACGAGATGGCGGCGTTCGGCCTGCAGTTCGGCCACGGCCTAGGGCTCGCGCTGCACGAGCGCCCGATCATCTCGCGGCTGGTATCGCTGGAAAACCCGATGGAGATTAAAACGGGAATGGTGTTCGCGCTGGAGACCTATTGTCCGGCCAGCGACGGCTTTTCGGCGGCGCGCATCGAGGAGGAAGTCGTCGTCACCGACAAGGGCTGTCAGGTGATTACGCTGTTCCCCGCCGAGGAACTGCCGATCGCCAACCGGTATTGAGGCTCACGGTCATTGCGAGCGAAGCGAAGCAATGCATTGCCGCGAAGAAGTGTGGATTGCTTCGTCGCTAACGCTCCCTTGCGCAAACGCTTCGCGTTTGTCGCTGGCAATGACGGCAACCAGGAATTCCAAGGAGTAGCAAAATGACAAAACATTCCCTCGGCTGGATCGGCATGGGACGCATGGGCTATCCGATGGCCGAACGGCTGCTGAAGGCCGGCCATTCGGTGGCGATCTGGAACCGGACGCGCGCCAAGGCCGAGCCGCTGGCCAAGAAGGGCGGTCAAATCGTCGATCATCCGAGCGAGCTTTCCGGCAAGGACATCGTGTTCACGATGGTGTCGACCGGCAAGGATCTCGAGCAGGTCTATTTCGGCGAGAACGGCCTGGTCGCCACTTCCTCCGGCCCGCGGCCGAAAATCCTGGTCGACTGTTCCTCGATCGGCGTCGAACAGTCGGAAGCGATCCGCGCCCGGCTCAAGCAACTGGGCTGCGAATTCATCAGCTCCCCCGTCAGCGGCAACGGCAAATGCGTCAAGGCGGGAAAACTCTCCACGGTGGTTTCCGGCCCGAAGGCGGCGTTCGACGAGGTAGAACCGTATCTCAAGACCATCGCGGCTTCCGGCGTCTCCTATGTCGGCGAGGGCGAGTTGTCGCGCATCTGCAAGATCGCGCACAACGTCTTCCTCGGCGTCGTGATCCAGAATCTCGCCGAGATCACCATCCTGGCGCAAAAGGCGGGCGTGCCGCGCCACGCTTTCCTCGACTTCATGAACGCCAGCGTGCTCGGCTCGACATTTACGAAATACAAGAGCAACGCGCTGGTCAATCTCGACTGGACCACGACGTTCACGCCGGCGCTGCTGCGCAAGGACCTCGATCTCGGGCTGAAAGCCGCGCGCGATCTCGACGTCGCGATGCCGGTGACGGCGGCGACGCGAGAAGCGCTACAGAGCCATTTCGGCGCGGCGACGCTCAAGCCCGATCCGGCCGCGCATCTGGAAAAGGATTTTGCCGCGTTGCTGGAAACCGTGGCACTGGCGGCCGGCCTGAAACTCGCGCCCGAGAACGTTCCGATGCCGACCGGGCTCGAGACCGAGGGCTGAGAGGCGGCTATCCCGTCCGCGCCCGTCGCCCCTCGATCGGATACGCCGGATCGTTGTAGCCCGGCGTCGACGGATGGCCCGATACGACCAGGCGATCGATCAGCGCTTCGTCCTCGGCGGTGAAGCGATAGTCGAGCGCGCGGACGTAATCGTCCCATTGTTCTTCGGTACGGGGACCGGCGATGACCGCGCTGACGAAGGCGGAGTTCAGCACCCAGGACACCGCGAACTGTCCGGCGGTGACGCCCTTGGCTTCGGCGTGCCTGCGGATTTCCTGCGCGAGCTGCAGCGATTCCGGCCGCCATTCGGTCTGCATCATGCGTTTGTCGTTGCGGCCCGCGCGCGTCTCCTTGTCGGGCGCGGCGTTGGGCGCGTATTTGCCGGTGAGCACGCCGCGCGCCAGCGGGCTATAGGGCACGATGCCGAGGCCGTAGAAATGGCAGGCCGGGAAATGCTCGACCTCGGGCATGCGGTTCATCGCATTGTAATAGGGCTGGCTGACCACCGGGCGGTCGATGCCGAGGCGGTCGCAGATGCTGCAGATTTCCGAAACGCGCCAGGCGCGGTAATTCGAAACGCCGAAATAGCGCACCTTGCCCTGCCGGAGCAGCTCGCCCATCGCGCGCACGGTTTCCTCGAGCGGCGTCGAATGGTCTTCCTTATGCAGATAATAGATGTCGATATAATCGGTGCCGAGCCGCTTCAGGCTTTCGTCCGCGGCCTGCAGCACCCAGCGCCGCGACAGCCCGCCGCGGTTGGGATCGTCGCCCATGGGATTGGCAAGCTTGGTGGCGACGACCCAGCTTTGCCTGCTGTTGGAAATGGCGCGCCCGACCACCTGTTCGGAATTGCCGTCATTATAGGCATCGGCGGTATCGATGAAGTTGATTCCGGCCTCGCGCGCCTTGGCGACGATCCGCGTCGAGGCCGCCTCCTCGGTCGGCCCGCCGAACATCATGGTGCCCAGGCAGATCGGCGAAATCTTCAGGCCGCTGCGGCCGAGTTGACGATATTGCATCGGGGGGTCCTCTGAGAATGCGCGAAAATTACTCGCCAGAATAGCAACTGTAACTCGTCATTGCGAGGAGCGAAGCGACGAAGCAATCCATACTTCCTTTGGCGCTATGGATTGCTTCGCGGAGCCTGTCATCGGGCGGCGCTTCGCGCCGACCCGTTGGCTCGCAATGACGGGGAGGCAGGCCAGCCCCGCTCCCTCAATCGCTCTTCAATATCTTGAACACGCCGCTGGCCATGGCGATGCAGCGTTTATCGACGGTGATTTCCGTGGTGATGAAGATCAGGCTCCGCGTGGAGCGGACCACGTGCGGCTTGGAAATCAGGGTCTCGCCGATCTTGCCGGCCTCGACAAAATGGGTGTCCATCTGGACGGTCGCCAGTGTCGGCTTGCCCGATACGTATCGCGCGGTCATGCCGCAGGTGCGGTCCGCGAACGTCATGAGAACGCCGCCCTGCACCAGGCCGCGGCGGTTGTGATGCTTGTCCTGCGCCACAAGCGCATATTCATGTTCGCCCGCGACGACCCGCTGCCACAGCGGTCCGATCAGATACAGGAACCCGGTGGTCTCGACCACGGTCCAGCCGGAGGCCTTGAGTGTCGCCGTGGCCTTGTCGGTCATGTCAGCTATTCCGGTTGGACGACGCGTTCGGAGGGGGCGAAGGCATTTCATCAGTCGCCGGCGTGTTGTAGTCAAGCGGGATGACCAGGCCGTTCGACGATGCCACACGGCGGAATATCGCGGCGCGTTGCGCCGGCTTCGCGCGACTTCCGGAAGACGAACCAGCGGGATCGCTGAAGCGCGCCGCGGTCGCGATCGCGCTGGTCGAGGCCGGCGATGGTGGAAACGGAACGGCGCTGTTGCTGACGCTGCGCGCCGCCAGCCTGCGCGCCCATCGCGGTCAATGGGCGCTGCCGGGCGGACGCTGCGACCGCGGCGAAACGGCGATCGATGCTGCGCTGCGCGAATTGCACGAGGAACTCGGCCTCGAACTGAACCCCAACGCGGTGCTGGGCCTGCTCGATGATTACCCGACCCGCTCGGGCTATCTGATCACCCCGGTGGTGGTGTGGGCGGAGGCGAGTGCCGTGATATCGCCCAATCCGCAGGAGGTCGCCTCCGTGCACCGGATCGGGCTCGATGCCATCGAGCACGCGCACGCCTTCGATTTCACCGCGATACCCGAGAGCACGCGGCGCGTGATCCGCTTTCATCACGATGGCGGCATCATTCATGCGCCGACGGCGGCGCTGATCTATCAGTTTCGCGAGGTGCTGGCCGGGCGCGATACCCGCGTCGCCGAGCTGGAACAGCCGGTGTTTGCCTGGAAGTAGCCGCGGTTTGGGCTACAACGGACCGATGCGCCATCAACCGATTCGCCATCCAAGCTATTTCGCGCTCGCGCTGCTTTTAATGGCGCCGCAGGCCGCGGCGATGGATGCCGTGCCAATGCCATCAGCCGCTTCCGGCGCGATGGCGCAGGCGGCCTCGCCCCAGGCGGTCGCCGAATATCGCCGCTTGCTGAAGGCGTATCAGGAAGCCCGTGCGACGTATGAAGAGGAGGCCAGCGCCTACTGGACGTCGATCGCCGAGAAGCGGCGCGGTCGCAACGCCAAGCGGCGCGAGCATCTCGCCATCGGGCTCGACGATTATGTGCTGACCCAGCCGCCGGTCTATGCCGGGCCGAAACGGCCGGTGAATCCGGAGCCGTCGGCCGAGCCCGAACGTCCGCCCCGCGAGCGCAAATATATCCCCGTGGTCGCCGATCTTCTGAAAGCAGCCGCCGAGCATTTCCAGTTCGTGCCGCAGCGGCCTACAAGCGAAATCGAGTTCAAGCGCGCCTATGCCCACACAGCCTCGGACGCTGGGTTGACGCGCGAGCAGGCGGTGCGCGTCTATGCGTTCGAGACCGGCGGCAACGGCAATCACGACATGCAATCGGGGCTGGAGTATTCGCGGGCCGCGCGCGCGATCTCCACCGCGATCGGCTATAACCAGCTGCTCACCACCAACAGCGTCGAACTGCTCGCCGAACAGGGCCGCGAATTCGTCCGCGCGCTCACCGAGAAAGCGGCGCAATTATCCGGCAGTCAGCGCGCCGCGATGGAGCACAAGATCGCCGTGCTGAAGCGGATGGTGGCACTGGCGCGCTCGGTGCCGGACGAATGGGGGCTGCACGAGAAGATCGGCGATACACCGCAGGGCTGGGCCATCCATGCCATGGTGCTGGACATTGACGTCGGCCCGCTGCTGCAGACCCACAAGCTCCTGACCTCGGTGATCTTCGCGCGCGCCAAGGGCTACACCAAGCCGCTCACCGCCGCCGAACTGGAGATGATGAACCTGACCGGCGACGGCACCGGGCTAGACATGGTGACGATGCCGCAGGCGCTGCGCGAGCAGGTCCCCACCGCGAATTTCTTCCAGCGCTCGGGCTATGAGCGCAATCCGGTGGCGATCCGCCACAACACGGTGGCCAAGCTGCTCGCCATCACCGACTCCAGGATGGACAGCAACAGCCGCCTGCCCGGCGCAAAGGAGCTGGCAGCGGCGTTTTAGCTCGGCGTCTCAGTCCTATCGTCATGCCCGCGAAGGCATCCAGTAACCCGCACCGCCGGAATAATATCCCGGGCGGCGCGGCGTACTGGATCATCCGCTTTCGCGGATGATGACATCATAACGTTACGCCGCTTCAGCTCAATCCGACCCGAACATGAATTTGCCGTCACCTTCGAGAAACGGCCCGGTCCGCATGTAGAGTTGTCCGTTCTGGCCAATGAAGAACAAGGTGCCCTTGGGCACCTTCTTGGCGCCCTTCAAGAGCAGGCCCGCATTGTTGGTGCCCATCTTGTAGGAAAAGGTCTTGCCTTCCTTGTCGTAGCCATAGCCCACGTCCGGCTTCAGCTCCCAGGGCGTCGGCGCGGCGGCTTCCGCGAAGGCGGCTGTCGTCAATGCGGCGCCCGCCAGCGCGGCTGCGATTAGCAATGTCCTGGTCGATAATCTCGTCATCCTGCATGCTCCCCAAAGGTCCGAAAAATCTGGTCTGCCATGGCGCCCAGCCATGTCCGAACAAAACACGAACGCTGATCTCGCGTCAATACGACAAGCCTGTTCGACGCGCGGCGCGCCGTTCAAGAGTTTGGGATTTCCCGCTGGTCCCTTCGCGACTATGTTCCGGTTTCGGGCTAGAAGAAACGCTTGCAAAGCACGTCACAGGGATGATTCGGATGAACCACGTCATGAAAATTTGTTGTGTTGTCGCGTTGGGAATGGTGACGCTGGTGCCGGTCGCCCGGGCGGAGGATTTGTTCAAACTGTCCAACAATCAGAGAATTTCCTGCAGCCGCGGCCTCGCCGCCGGCAAGCTCAATACCGCGACCTGCAAATCCTACACCTACATCTTCAATGTCAAGACGTCGGAGTATTACCGCTGCCAGGTCAGCCTGGCATTGACGCGCGACAACAAGGAAGTGATCAACGTCCAGACCGACGGCAGCTGCACCAAGAAGCCGCGCATCTTCGAGACCGATTCCAGTTACTCGTTCGACGCCACCGAAACCGAGCCGCCGAACACCAATTCGTTTTTCGGTCCTGGCGGCTACTCGATATGGGCGAGCGACAACACCGCGCAGAAGGTTCGCGGCTGCATCATCATCTCCTCCGGCCTCGGCTCCGATATCTCCAAATGCCTGGACATGACGTTCCAGTGAGCCGCATCGGCTGATCTGAAATCAGAGGCCCGGAGCTGTCTTGCGCGTGGCCGGCATCCCGCGCGCCGGCCCGAACGGCTGTTTTGCGCAACCCTGTTGGCCGATGGCATAGGTTGACCCCGGACCTCGCTCCGTCCAATTTCGCGGCCGTTTCTGGGGGGAATAATGATCATGAATTCGAAATTGGTTGCGGCTGTCGCCGCGCTCGCGGTGGTTTTGTCGGCGCCTGCGGCGCGGGCACAAGCATTCATTAACGTGCTGACCGGCGGCACCTCCGGCGTGTATTATCCGCTCGGCGTCGCCATCGGAAAAATCTTCAGCGACAATATCCCCGACGTGAAGACCCAGGTGCAGGCCACCAAGGCGTCGGTCGAGAATCTGATCCTGCTGCAGCAGGGCCGCGGCGAGATCGCGTTTTCGCTCGGCGATTCCCTGAAAGCCGCCTGGGAGGGCGACGAAGAGGCGGGCTTCAAGTCGAAACTGGACAAGCTGCGCACCATCGGCGCGATCTATCCGAACTACATCCAGATCATCGCCACCGCCGACAGCGGCATCAAGACGCTGGCCGACCTCAAGGGCAAGAGCCTCTCGGTCGGCGCGCCCAAGTCGGGAACCGAACTCAACTCGCGCGCCATCCTCGCCGCGGCGGGGCTGAGTTACAAGGACATGGGCAAGGTCGAATATCTGCCGTTCGCGGAATCCGTCGACCTGATGAAGAACCGGCAGTTGAACGCGACGCTGCAATCGGCCGGCCTCGGGGTGGCCTCGCTGAAGGATCTGTCGACCTCGACCGAGATCAGCGTGGTGTCGGTGCCCAAGGAGGTGGTCGACAAGATCGGCGCGCCGTTCAAGTCGGTCATCATTCCCGCCAACACCTATACCGGCCAGGACAAGGACGTGCCGACCGCGGCGGTGATCAACTATCTCGTCACCAGTTCGGCCGTATCCGACGATCTTGCCTATCAAATGACCAAACTGATCTACGAGTCGCTGCCGGATCTGGCCAACGCGCATGCGGCCGGCAAGGAGATCAAGCTGGAGAACGCCGCGACTGGCAGTCCGGTGCCGCTCCACCCCGGCGCGATCCGCTATTACAAGGAAAAGGGCCTGATCAAGTAGGTCCGCCGCGGACAGCCGTGGCCGGGCATCGTCGCAGCGGCGCCCGGCCAATCGATTTTTTAGACGAATTTAACTTTCTGGCGGGATGCGCGGTGCAGGTCCGCGCATGAATTATCCCAGGGCCGGGCGCCGATGCTATAAGGCGGTGGCTGGAGTTGGGTGCTGGGGAACGACAAAAAATGCTGCAGGCTGTGGGCGCAGAGGCGCCCGTCAAGGTTGAATTCGACAATTTCGAACACGGATTCCCGGAAGGTTTTGGCCCTGGCTTCTGGGGACATCTGGCCTATGCGATCGGCATCCTGTTCGCGGCGTTCCAGCTCTATGTCGCGGCGTTCAACTATTTGCCGAGCCAGGTGGTGCGCGGCGTTCATGTCGGCTTCCTGATCCTGATGACCTTCGGCCTGATTGGCAACTTCACCGCCAGGAGCAATGTCGGCCGCGCGGCCGGCTGGCTGATCGGCAGCGTCGGATTCATGTGCGGGCTCTATCAGTGGATCTTCTACGCCGACCTGATCGCGCGCGACGGCGATCCGACGCGGCTCGATCTCGTGGTCGGCACCGTGCTGGCTGTCCTGATCTTCGAAGGCACGCGGCGGCTGATGGGCCTTGCGCTGCCATTGATGTGCGGCGCCTGCATTCTCTACTGGTTCTTCGGTCAGTATCTGCCGGCGCCGTTCAACCATCGCGGCTACGGCTTCGACCAGATCATCACCCATCTTTCCTACGGCACCGAAGGTTTTTACGGCGTGCCGATCTACGTCTCGGCGACCTACATCTTCCTGTTCATCCTGTTCGGCTCCTTCCTCGAGCGCGCCGGGATGATCCAGCTGTTCACCGATGTCTCGCTCGGCCTGTTCGGCGGCACCCGCGGCGGACCGGCCAAGGTCGCGGTGTTCGCCTCCGGCATGATGGGAACGATCTCGGGCTCGGGCGTCGCCAATGTCGTTACCGTCGGCCAGTTCACGATTCCCCTGATGATCAAGTTCGGCTATCGCCGCGCCTTCGCGGCGGGCGTCGAGGCCACCGCCTCGATGGGCGGACAGATCATGCCGCCGGTGATGGGCGCGGTCGCCTTCATCATGGCCGAGACGCTGGGGGTCGAATATTCCGTCATCGTCAAGGCCGCGGTGATCCCGGCGATCCTCTATTTCGCCTCCGCGTTCTGGATGGTGCATCTGGAAGCCGGCAAATACGGCCTCGTCGGCATGAAGAGAGCCGAAATCCCGAGCGCCTGGAAGGCGCTGGTGGCGCGCTGGTATCTGGTGTTGCCGCTGGCGGCGCTGGTCTACATGCTGTTCGAGGGCTTTACGCCGCTCTATGCCGGCAGCATGGGCCTGGCGCTGACGGTGGCGCTGATCCTGGGCGCCAGCATTACACTCGGCTTCTCCAACAATGCGTTGCGCTACATTTTCTGGATCGGGCTCGCGCTGGTCGTCGCCGCGGTGTCGCACAGCGGCCTGGAGATCATTCCGGTGGCGGGCGTGGTCGGCGTTCTCGTGCTGATCTCGGCGCTGACGCGCGGTGGCCGGGCGACGCTCGCGGCATGCCGCGATTCGCTCGCCGACAGCTCCAAATCGGCGCTCACCGTCGGCATGGCCTGCGCCATCGTCGGCGCCATCATCGGCATGATGTCGCAGACCGGTGTCGGCACCATCTTCGGCAGCTGGGTCATTGGCCTCGGGGCCAAGAGCCTGTTCCTCGCGCTGGTCATGACCATGCTGCTGTCGATCCTGCTCGGCACCGGCATCCCGACCATTCCGACCTACATCATCACGGCGGCGCTCGCCGCGCCGGCCTTGGCGAAGCTCGGCGTGCCGCTGATCGAGAGCCACATGTTCGCGTTCTATTACGGCATCATGGCGGACCTCTCGCCGCCGGTGGCGCTGGCGGCGCTGGCGGCAGCCCCGATCGCCAGGGAAAACCCCGACAAGATCGGCTGGGAGGCGATGCGTATCGCGCTCGCCGGCTACGTGATTCCGTTCATCTTCGTCTATTCGCCGGCGCTGATGCTGCAGGCCGGCGATCCCATGGCCGTCCAGCTTGGATTCTACGGAGCGGTCGCGCTGGCGACCTTCAAGGCGCTGGTCGCCATCGCTTTGTTCGGCATGGTCGCGATCGGCTTCCTCTTTACCAACATGACGCTGGCCGAACGCGTCGTTGCCCTGCTGGCGGCGCTTTGCCTGCTCGGCGATTTCCGGTTCAGCGACACCCTGGGCTTCGCGCTGACGGCCGCGATCGTGCTGTGGCAATGGCGGCAGCGTGCGCCCACCGCGGCGGCGCCGGTTTGAGCCTTTGCCTCGCTTCGCTGGGCGTGGTGAAGACGCTGTCGATCGCGGCGTTCACGCTGGTGTGGACGCACTCGGTCGAAAAAGTCGACTGGCAGGAAGACTGGCGCGTCACCCCACACGGGCTGCAACTGGTGCAGGCGCGGGTCAAGGGCTCGGGCGCGGGGATGGAGCCGCCGCCGGAGGCGCGGCTCGTCGACGGCTGGTTTCAATGGCAGCCCGCGCGCCCACCGATGCCGCAAGTGCTGCTCGGCAATTCCGGCGCCGCCGGTGAATGGCGGCTGTGCAACGACGGGAGTTGCCGGACGCTGTCGGAGATTTTAGGGCATCCGATCGGAGCGAATGTGACGACGATGCAGGCATGTGATCCGTAGTAATTCGTAGCGCCCGGATGAAGCGAAGCGCAATCCGGGGAGCCGCACGGAAAGAATCCCGGATTTCGCTAACGCTCCATCAGGGCTACCATTGCTGCGAAGGATAACGATAAAAACACAGGGAGACGTCGATGGATCGGCTAAAAGGCAAAACCGCGCTCGTGGTCGGCGCCGGCTCGATCGGGCCGGGCTGGGGCAACGGCAAGGCTACCGCGGTGACCTTTGCGCGCGAGGGCGCGCAGGTGTTCTGCGTCGACCGCAACGGCGCCGCTGCGGAAGAGACCGCTGAAATCATCGCTTCCGAAGGCGGCAATGCCACCGCGTTCACCGCCGACGTCTCCCGCGCCGGGGATGTCGAGGCAATGGTTGCGGCGTGCCTGAAGGCCTACGGCTGCATCGACGTGCTCGACAACAATGTCGGCATTGCCGAGATGGGCAGCGTGGTCGATGTCACGGAAGCCGAGTGGGACCGCGTCTTCGCAGTCAACCTCAAGAGCGCGTTCCTCGCCATGAAACATGTGATTCCCGTGATGGTGCGGCAGGGCGGCGGCTCGATCGCCTCGATCCGGCATACCGGCGTGTCCTACGTCACCTACGCCGCCACCAAGGCCGCGATGAACCAGATGACGCGCACCACGGCGGTCGAATTCGCCCCGCAACACGTCCGGGTCAATGCGGTGTTGCCGGGCCTGATGAAAACGCCGATGGTGGAGCATTCGGCAGGACTGGCGTCGAGCTACGCCAAGGGCGACGTCGAGGCGATGTGGCGCGCGCGCGACGCGCAGGTGCCGATGGGGCACATGGGCGAAGCCTGGGACGTCGCCCATGCGGCGCTGTTTTTAGCCTCCGACGATGCGAAATACGTCACCGGCATCGAACTGGTGGTCGATGGCGGGATCACGCTCAAGATGAGTTGAGCCAACCAATCTCTATCGTCGTCCCTGCGAAAGCAGGGACAGCCAGGAAAATCACGCCTGCGCGCTCAATTCCGCGCGGTCGAATTCTTCCTCGAGTTGATGAAACGCATCGTCACTGATTTCTTCCGATTGCCGCAAATCGAGGATCGATCGCCGTGCCGCGGCGATCGCGCGCCGCCGCAGCGGGTCTGCCGGCAGTTCGCCGGTGGCAACGCCGCCATCGGGATCGCTCGCGGCGTGCAGCAACAACGCACGATATTCTAGCCTGAGGATTTCCGCAGCTTCCGACGGATCGCCGTCGATCTCATCCAATGCGGCCTGGAAGGCGACGGCGCGGGCGCGCGCGACTTCGGCGATCACCGGATTGTCCGCCTTCAGGTGCAGCGCCGATATCAGCGGGCGCAAGGTAAGGCCCTGAATCACCAGTGATCCAAGAACCACGGCGAACGCTGTCAACAGGATCAGGTCGCGATAGGGGAAGACTTCCGGCAGGGCGTAAGCGGCGGCCAGCGTCACGATGCCGCGCATGCCGCACCATGACACGACGATGCCGCTCGCAACGGTGGGTGCCGCGACCGAGCGCCTTGGATGGTAAATGCCTCGCGCGATCAAAAGCCGCATCATGACGCCATACGTCATCACCCAGCCAATGCGCGTCAGGATGACGACACCGAGCACGGCTGCGGCGGCCAGACAATATTTCAGCCGCACGGGATCGTCGAGCCGCTGCCAGATCGGCCGCAACTGCAGGCCGATCAGCATGAAGGCCAGCACATTCAGGACGAAGACGGCGGTGTCCCACACCGCATAGGATGGCACGCGCAACCGCGCGGGCGTCCGCTCCGGCGCCGTCCGCGCAATGGCGATCGCATAGGCGACGATGGTCAGGATGCCGGAGAGGCCGATCCGCTCGGCGACGATCCATACCGTGAAGGTGCCGGCGAATTGCACGATGATCGAGCTTGGCGCATCTGATATCCGCCTCATCGTCCACAACGAAATCCTGGCGAACAGATAGCCGGCTGCGAGGCTGCCAGCCAATGCCAGCAAGATGGCAGGCGCAAACTCGTTCCATCTGGAATGCTGGACTGCGGCGGCGCCGACCGCGACGCGGTAGATCAGGAGCGCGCTGGCGTCGTTGAGCAGGCTTTCGCCTTCGAGGATCTTGAGGATGCGGTAGGGCAGGTTGACCTGACGCAGGATGGCGGTCGCCGCGGCCGCGTCGGGCGGCGCCACAATGGCGCCGAGCGCGATCGCCGCTGCCCAGGGCATGTCCGGCAGCAACCAATGGATGAGCACCGCCACCGCCGAGGTCGTGAGGCCGACCGCCACGCATACCAGCGTCGAGACCAGTAGCCAGTTATCCCGGAGGTCGCGCAGCGACGTATCGTAAGCGGCATCCATCAGGACCGGCGCCACGAACAGCGCCAGCGCCAGACCGGGCTCTAGCGTCCAGGATGGACCGGAGGGCACGAAGGCCAGCAGCATGCCGCCGATGGCCAGGAAGGTCGGATAAGGGACTTTGATGTGCCGGGCCAGCCCCGACAGCAGCACCGCTGCAAGCAGCAGGGCAATAAGCCATTCGAATGTCGTCAAGCCACCGGTTCCCGTCGCACCCGTTCGATGTCGACGTCAGTCTAACATCGAAACGGGTACGTCGTCAGGGCGCGGCGAGGAAGCCAGTGCTATTGAGCAAGCGCCAGTATTCCGCCGGCGAGGGAATGCCAGGCCGCCGTCATGCTGATCGGCCAGTTCAGCAGCTTCACCGCCAGCAGCGCCGCGCCGCCATAGATATAGACGGGATGCGGGCGTCCGCAGCGGCGCCAGTCGGCGACGATCGCGACCACGAGCAGGAGATAGGCAACCATCGCAGGCCCGATGGTGACGGGGACCGGAGGCGGGCCGGGCGGTCCAGGAGGCGCCAGGAAAGTGAGAAACCAGCGCGCCACCGCCGCATCGAGGATCGAGATGGCGGCGAGCAGCATCAGCCGCTTGTGGGTTTCGGGCTGGCGCGTTTTGGCGATCGCCAGCCCAAGCACCACGGCAAAAAACAAAATTCCGCTGAGCGGGACGATCGCGAACGCAACTCCTGCGTCAAGCTGCCCGATCGCCGCCGAACGTTTCATCGCATTGACCGCCACCAGGAAACCGAAGATGGTCATCGCGGTCGCCAGCGATACGCCGATCACGCCGAGCGACCGATGCCGTGCCGTGCGGCCCGAGGCGGCGAGCCATGTCTGGAATGCAAAATACAGCGTCCAGGTGAAAAACAGCATGCCGTGGAAATGCACCACGGGTGTCGATGCGAACGATCCCGACGCCAGCGGCAGCCAATAGGTCGGCGCGAAGCCGAGAAAGGCCACCGCCATGCAGGCCAGCGCCATGTGGAAGTAGAAGTATCGCGCGGGTGCTGCAACGCCACGCACGCGAGGGTCGTCGATCACGGTTGTCATGCGGATTGAGTATACGGGCGCCGGATATGGTTCAAATGATTATTCGCCGTCCGCCGCGCGCGTGGGTCCTCGATTTTCGGCGCGCCGCTATTGCCTGATGGGCGCCTCTCCAATAAGGAAAGGCGATTCGCCGAGCGGAGTGATGCGATCTTTCCCGACAGTGCTGCTTTCGATGGCGGCCGTGGCGTTACTGCTTGCGGCGGCGCTGCCGCGCGTCGCGTTCGCGACGGGTACCGAGCCTGCCACCGATCCGCAGGCCGATCCTGCTCCTTGCGTAGCCGCGGTAGCGGCGGGCGAGGCCGACAAGGTCATCGCCATCTGCGGCGCGCTGATCGACAATCAGAAGACCCAGCGCGCCGACCGCATCAAGGCGCTGATCGCGCGCGGCGCAGCTTACGACCACAACCAGATGATCGATCGCGCCATCGGCGACTACGATACGGTGCTGCGGCTCGACCCCACGCTTGCCGATGTCTTCAACATCAGAGGCGAACTCTGGCGCAGGAAGGGCGACCGGCCGCGCGCGCTCGCCGATTTCGGCGCCGCCATTAAGCTCAACCCCGGTCATCCGGCCGCGCGCGGCAATTACAAATCGCTGGCGCAGGAACTGGAGCGGCTTGGCGCGCTGATGGCGGTCTACAACAAGCCGAGCTTCAACTGCGCCACCGCCAGGCGCCCGGTGCAGAAGGCGATCTGCGCCAATCCGGAGCTTGCCAATCTCGACCGCGAGATCAACGCCGTGAACACCAAGGTGGTCCGCGAGGCGACCTCCAACAGTCCGCGCGCCGGCCGCGCTTTGCAGCGCGAGCAGGACGAGTTCATCGCTCGCCGCGACGCGGCGTTCGGCCAGCCGGACTACGACCTGCAGAAGGCCATGCGGCAGCGGCTCGACCATCTGCTCGCGGTTGAGCGGTATTAGGGGCGATCGGGCCTTGAATTGACGCCGCTCCAGGAGAAGATGGCCTTGAGAAAAATTGCCTGGAATTGATCCTTGTCATGGCCGGGCCCGTTCCGGCCATCCACGTCTTGATTTGTCGACCAGCCCACGGACATGGATGCCCGGGACAAGCCCGGCAATGATGGGTAAAGTAGGTCCCGGGAGCAGCGCCATGAACATCCAGAGCAGCCGGTATCACGAAGTCCACGCCCGCTCGCTGGCCGACCCGGAAGGCTTCTGGGGCGAGGCCGCGCGCGAGATCGACTGGATCGAGCCGGCAAAAAAGGTCTTCGATCCCTCGATGGGCCTGTACGGCCGCTGGTTCGCCGGCGCCGTGGTCAACACCTGCTACAACGCGCTCGACCGCCACGTCGCTGATGGACGCGGCAACCAGCTGGCGCTGATCCACGATTCGCCGCTGGCGGGCAGCGTCACCAAGCTGACCTATGCGGAGATGCTGCATGAGGTGAAGACCCTCGCGGCGATCATGGCCGATTTCGGCGTCGCCAAGGGCGACCGCGTCATCCTCTATATGCCGATGGTGCCGGAAGCGATGGTCGCGATGCTGGCCTGCGCGCGGATCGGCGCGGTGCACAGCGTGGTATTCGGCGGTTTTGCGGCCAAGGAACTCGCGACCCGGATCGAGGATGCCAAGCCGAAACTGATCTTCTCGGCGAGCTGCGGGCTCGAGCCCGGCCGCATCGTGCAGTACAAGCCGCTGCTGGACGAAGCGATCAGACTCTCCAGCGTCAAGCCGGAGGGCTGTATCGTCCTGCAGCGGCCGCAGCAGGCTTGCGAGCTCGTTGCGGGCCGCGATCACGACTGGGCGGAATTGCGCGCCAAGGCCATCGCGGCAAAGAAATCCGCGCCTTGCGTGCCGGTGCTCGCAACCGATCCGCTCTATATCCTCTACACCTCCGGCACGACCGGAAAGCCCAAGGGCGTGGTGCGCGACAATGGCGGGCATCTGGTCGCGCTGAAATGGTCGATGTTCAATCTCTACGGCATCAAGCCCGGCGAGGTCTGGTGGTGCGGCTCCGACATCGGCTGGGTGGTCGGCCACAGCTACATCATCTATGGACCGCTGATCCAGGGTGCAACCTCGATCATGTATGAGGGCAAGCCGATCGGCACGCCGGACGCCGGCGCGTTCTGGCGGGTGATCGCGGAGCACAAGGCGGTGGCGCTGTTCACCGCGCCGACCGCGTTCCGCGCCATCCGCAAGGAAGACCCGGAAGGCGCGTTGATCCGGAAATACGATCTGTCGAAATTCCGCACGCTGTTCCTCGCCGGCGAGCGCGCTGATCCGCCGACGGTGCAATGGGCGGAGCAGCAGTTGAAGGTGCCGGTGATCGACCATTGGTGGCAGACCGAGACCGGCTGGTGCATCGCCGGCAATCCGGTCGGCCTGGGGATGCTGCCGGTGAAGCACGGCTCGCCGACGGTGCCGATGCCGGGCTATCAGGTCGACGTGGTCGACGAAGCCACAAAGCCCGTGCCTGCCGGCACCATGGGCTCGATCGTCATCAAGCTGCCGCTGCCGCCGGGCTGCCTGCCGACGCTGTGGGAGCAGGACGAGCGCTGCCGCGAAGCCTATTTCGCCGAATTCCCCGGCTATTACAAAACCTCCGACGCCGGCTACAAGGACGCGGACGGCTATGTCTTCGTGATGGGCCGCACCGACGACATCATCAACGTCGCCGGCCACCGGCTGTCGACCGGCGGCATGGAGGAGATTCTCGCCTCCCATCCCGACGTCGCCGAATGCGCGGTGCTTGGTATCAAGGACGCCATCAAGGGTGAGGTGCCCTGCGGCTTTTTGGTGCTGAAGGCCGGCGTCACCAGAAGCCCGATCGAGATCGAAAAGGAGATCGTGGCGCTGGTGCGCGAAAAGCTCGGCCCGGTCGCCGCGTTCAAGCTCGCGATCACGGTCGGCCGGCTGCCGAAGACGCGCTCGGGAAAAATCCTGCGCGGCACCATCAAGAAGATCGCCGACGGCGATCAATGGGCGATGCCCGCCACCATCGAAGATCCGAAGGTGCTCGACGAAATCGGCGACGCGCTGAAGGGCAGGGTGCAGCTCCTCTCGTCATGCCCGGGCTTGACCCGGGCATCCATCTGACGCAAACGCCTTGTTTTTGATGGATTGCCCGGTCAAGCCCGGCAATGACGAAATCGGAACAACGGACGGAATTCCGCGATGCGACGTAACTCCGCGCGACTCTACATAGCCCTCTTCCTCGTCGCGCCGATGCTGGCCGGCTGCCTCGAGCGGGGACAGCCGACCATGGTCGATACCAGCAGCGACGACGACGCGTACTGCCGCGCCAAGAATGTCGCGCCCGGTTCGAACGAATATATCGCCTGCCGCAAGGATCGCGACGTTCAGCACAGTAATGCCGACGCCCGCACCGACCGTCGCCAGCGAGATCTCGGCGAATACATGATGAACCATCCGGACCATCCTTAACAGCGAGAGGTCACCATGAACGAGGACGTCTTCAACGCCAGCCTGCGCAAGTTCCTCAAAAAGGTCGGCATCACCTCGCAGCGCGCGATCGAAAAAGAGGTGCGCGACGCGATCGACAGCGGCCGTCTCAAGGGCCACGAGAAGCTACCGGCCAAAATGGTTTTGACCGTCGGCGGCGTCAGCCTCACGCACGAGGTGACCGACGAGATCGAACTAGGCTGAACCTTCCCCATCGATAGACTGTAACTCCTCATCCGGCGCGGACTTCGTCCACGCCACCTTCTCGCACGAGGGGAGAAGGAAGAAATCGTTCGCTACTTACTTTTCATTCTCAAGAAAGCATCACGCATGGACATCAAGGTCAGGGATTCGAACGGCGCGCAGCTCGCCGAGGGCGACAGCGTCACGCTGATCAAGGACCTGAAGCTGAAAGGCTCGTCCACGGTGCTCAAGCGCGGCACCGTGATCAGGAACATCCACCTCATCGACGACGCCGACGAAATCGAAGGCCGCACCGACAAGGTCAAGGGCCTGGTGCTGCGCACGGAGTTTTTGAAGAAGGCGTGAGGGCCGCAACAACAATGCGGAGTTTCCCTACAAGGATTCCTTTGTCCGTCTCATCAAGACCGCCTTCGACGCAATGCTGCGAAACCGCGCCGGTCACAGCCAGCGGACCCCGCTTTCGGACGGGCCGTCGCTGTAACGCAGCTTTCAGCGTGCGTGGCTAGACAGCCACGATGTCGCAAGCGCCTCGGCGGAAGCCGCCGCTACTGCTTTGGCGCGTACTGCATCTCGCCATTCCCGAAGGACCAGTTCTCTGGCGAGACATCGACGAGATTGATGAAGACGTCCTGCTTGCGCACGCTGGCCTTGGCGTGGAGATCGTCGGCGATCTTGCGATAAAATGCCTTCTTCACCTCGGTGCTGCGCCCGGCGTTCCACGTCACCTGGATGAAGATAATGCCGTCGGTGTAATTGATGCCGAGATAGCCCTCCCTGGGAAACACCAGCTCGTCGGCGGCGTGGCCGGTGACGATCTGGAACTTGTCGTCGGCAGGGACCTTCGCGACGGTGATCATTGCGTCATAGACGACGTCACTGACGGTTTGCCGCAGTTTCGGCGACGCGGTGCTGCTGAGGTCGATCCTGACAAGCGGCATCTGGTTCTCCCTAATTGGGCGTTGTTGGATGCTGGCGGTATCCGGCCGCGCTCAACCGAGCGGATCGCAGTCCAGGAGAGATCGGCTAGCGATACTCCGTACGCGGGATCATCCATGTTGAAACCGTCTGCCAAAGACCATCGCCGAACTTCCGTTGATAGGCGATAAAGTCGGCATCTTCACCGTGCACGAGTTCGTAGCGATGAGCCTTGATCGAATGTTTGGTCTGTTTCATCACTGAAATTCTCCTCATGAGGAACTGAGCCACTGTTGAGCTAGTCGCACGTCATAGCCAGGCAATAGAATGACAATAGTCATATTTTCAAATTATCGAGAGTACCGGACGGGAACACAAAACGTCTGGCCTTTCCTCAGCGAAAACGAGTCGGTGCGGGTCCATCGAAACATTTAGATCATCCAGACAAAGGAAAGGGTTAGCCGCTGCCCGGAGCGCTCGACGCAAGAGACCCGCAAGTCGAGACCCGCAAGTCGGCGGAATTCGGCAACTTCACGGCAAATTGACGGGCGTCTCCCGATAAGCGCCAGAATCACGCACGCAAAAGCATCCCCGGCTTCAATGGGGCGATGGCTCAGCATGATGAAAAGTTCTATGCGCTGGTGGCGACATCGTCGACCGGCAGGCCTGATGATTTTTCCCGTTCTACTGCTCGCGCTGGCGCGCGCGGCGGTTGCGGATATTGGCATGGATGCCAACGTTGAGCACGTCGTGACGGCCTATCTGGCTCCGGAGACCGTGGGGAAGCCGGGCGGCCTCGCTGTGGCCGTCTACGCTGCGGGCTACACACAGTTTTTCAATTACGGCTTCGCCGACGAATCGACAAAGCGGCCGATCACTTCAGACACGTTGTTTAACGTGGCGTCGGTTCGAAAACCGTTCGAGGCAATCCTGGTCGCGCTGGGTACGCTTCGGGGCGAACTGAGCCTGGATGATCCAGTGAGCAGGTATGTCCCCGAGTTGCGCGGCGACTACATCAAAAGCGTGACGATCGGCGAACTGGCAACGCATACATCCGGACTCCTGCTGCCGACCGATCACCCGCCATGGCCGAACGATTCGTTCACGCTGCAGCAATTCTTCAACATGCTCAACGCATGGACGCCACCATCGGGCGAGCAGCCGGGGAAGCAGCGAATCTATACACACGCGGGATATGTCCTGCTGCAGCTCGCGCTCGAACGTCGCTACGGTCGACCTGTCGGCGAGCTTGTCGAAGAGCGCATCCTGAAACCCCTCGGCATGAACCAGACGTTCCTCCCCGAGCGCGGGCCAGACAATCGCGCTATCATGGCTCCGGAGCTCTTGAAACGTGTCGTGCAGGGCTACTCCGATACGGGCATGGTGATTGGCCCACCTGGAGACCAGCAGAGCTATTACGATTTCCCGGGGACTGGTCAGATGTTCTCATCGGCTCGTGATCTGGCCACCTTTCTTGCCGCCTGTATCGATGGCGAGGCGATTGATCCACAATTGCGGCAAGCATTGCAGATGACGCAGCGTGAGACGTTTCGTGTGACCGGGAAGTTCGGACAAGCGATGGCCTGGGAAAACGTCCATTTGAACGACGTGGACGTTGTGGACAAGCTAGGCGGACTCAATAACGCATCGGCCTATGTCGGCCTCGTGCCCGCACACAAGACCGGCATCGTCCTGCTGGCTAACAGCAGCAATTTCCCGCATGAGATCGCCCGCTACCGCGTGCTTCCGGAATTGGCGCGAGAAGAATAACCGTGAATCTCGATTGGTCCGCTCAGGTCGTCAGCATTGGCTGTTACCCGACCTCGCCAATCGCCAAAAGCAGTAAGTGGTGCAAAGCCGGAGGCGTGCGCCCCGACTGCCTCCTCAAGCGGACTGGACAAGTTCGATCGTGGGGCGCACCCGTTCAACCAGGTCCCACCGCAACGCGGGAAGCCGCATCTGCTGCCTCCCGCGCGGATGACGACCGTTACTTCACAGGTGGAAGACCGGCCACGGCGGCATCCGTTGGATTGTTCAGACACTTCGGATGGCCAAATCCGCCCGCACTCTGACCGACGCCACCCTGGCCGCTGGGAGCCTGGCCTGTGCCGCCCGTGCCGTCCGCGTTCGGCTTGATGTCGAATATGATGTTGTCCGGGTGAGCCGCATCCGCCACCCCTTTGACACCCTGGAATTGATCGAGGCCCAGGGCATTTCGTACCCGCCACGCGACCATATGGTCCGTGCACGAGGTGTCACCACTGACACCGACGCCACCCACCTTGATCCCGTTGCTGTAAAGCGCAAGGCCGCCGCCGAAGACGTTCACGCCGCCGACGCGCTGGCCAACCATGGGATCGTTCGGCGTGCCGAACGAGGCACCGCTGGAGGGGCCCTGGTTGAAACTGACCTGGCTCACGCCGGCGCTACCGAAAGGCGGGCGGTTGCCATAAGCGACGGCTGTATCGACCGGATTGCTGTGCTGCAAGCCGTAGAGGCTGCCGCCCGGTTGCACGGCCGTGAACAGATTGGCGGTCGACAGGGCCAGTCCACTCGGAAACAAACTGCCGGCGGGAGTGGCATTGCGTCCCACACTGAAATCATTCGCGGTGTTGGCTTTCTGTGCGGAGATGACGCGACTGCCCAGCCACTGAGAGGTGCCTTGGCTCCCCGAGAACGCGACGGCGCAGACAGTGCCATCGTTGGCGACGAGTGTCCCCCACATGTTGAAGCCCAGGCCGCCATTAGGGCCTGAAGCGGGCGTTATGGCGCTGATGAGCGCTGAGCGGAGTTCCGAAAAACCCGGCAGTGCGGAGCAATCCGCAAAGGCCGGACCAGCCACCATGGTAACGAGAGCGCCGATCGAACATGAAACTACCCGCTGTTGGATATTCATTGTGCTGCTCCTCTGGTGCGATGGATGATGGAATGACAAACAACACGCAGGTCCATCGTGCCCTGCGCGAACTGGGAATGAAATCCGCGCCACCTGCCGTGGTCGCGCTCCAGGTTGAAAATCAGGTCTGCGACCGCGGAAATCATGAAAGCGCGCGGTCATGAAATAAAAATATGACGCTACCTATCGGTGATTAATGTGACCCGTTCTTGCGACGCCTTTATGAACTCTGGTTGACGTGGGTCGATCTCACCCGCGGCGGTCAACCGCTGTTTCATCAAGGCCTCCATACCGTTCCTGTGCAGCCAGAGAAGCCCCATGGCGAGCTGCCGCAAGTCGTTGCGCTCCGCGCCAACCGGCAGACGTCGAGCCCGGCGCAACGCGGCGGCGGCTTGCTCTTCCAATGCTGACAGACTGCGTTCCACGTGGTGTCCTAACCGATCGATGCGTTGCCGCTTGGCTGTCTACCCCACTTCTCGCGTCAGCAAATGTGAACTACTTCACCATCCAGCTCCGTCGATGAGAAAGCTGCGCACCCGCTATTTACCCTTTAGTGCCCGCATTGCGTCTAGTTACCCGATATTTTGCGATCGGCCCGGCCTATCAGCCGGGCCTTTTCGTTTGAGATGCGCTTGGCACTGAGGAGCAGCTATGCGCAGCGCCGCCAAATATTTTGATAGCCGAGGCCGCTGAAGGCGCACCGCAAAGGCAGTGCTTACCGTCGAAGGTTTGGATTTCCAATTCGCAAGGTAATTTGGGAATTGGGAAGCCGCCCCAAAGACATCCTCGCTGAAATGGAATTCGCGCGCAGCCGCAAGGCCCGTTGATCCATTTGATGCCTGGCCGTGGATGATCCGGTCGGGGCGATCGATGTTGGCAAGTTCAAAACTGTCGGGCCGCTCCACCGGTCAGGTCGACTTGGCCTCCGTTTCGAGGCGCCGGCTGTAGCGTGACATGGCAAAAGAGAAGACAAAATAAATCAGGGCCACGAACAGGTAGACCTCGACGCTGAACGATTGCCAGGCGGGATCCACGATCGCGGTCTTCGCAGTCGTCAGCAGGTCGAAGATGCCGATGATCAGGACCAGGCTGGTATCCTTGAAGAACGCGAGAAACGTGTTCACCAAGGGCGGTATGACGTGCCGGATCGCCTGCGGCAGAATGACCAGCCCGTTCTTCCGCCAATACGACAGGCCGAGCGCGTCGGCCGCCTCGTGCTGACCGCTGGGAACCGCCTGCAAGCCGCCGCGAACGACTTCCGCCAGATAGGCGCCGGCGTAGAGCACGAAGGCGACCTGGGCCCGCAGCAGCTTGTCGATGTTGACGCCGTCGGGCAGGAACAGCGGAAACATCACGCTCGACATGAATAGCAGGCTGACCAGCGGCACGCCACGGACGAGCTCGACATAGAGCACGCAAAGCGACCGGATCGCGGGCAGTTTTGAGCGGCGGCCAAGTGCTACGACAATTCCGAGCGGAAAACCGAAGGCTAGTCCGAAGGTCGCCAAAATCAGCGTCACCGGCAGCCCGCCCCAGCGATCTTGCGACACGTAAGTCAGCCCGAAGACGCCGCCCCACATCAACAGGCCAATCACGACGAGTGCCGTGACCCAGACCAGCAAAAGCTCCCTGCGCCACCAGCTGCGGCGGCTCGAGACAAGGAATAGTGCGATGAAGGTCACGACCGCAAGGGCAGGGCGCCACTGCTGATCGAAGGGATAGGTGCCGAACAGGATGAAGCGATATTTTTCGGGGATGACGGCCCAGCAGGCGCCGAGCCCGCGGATGGCCCGGCAGGCGCCGGTCTCATTGCCGGGAACCGTCCAGATCGCGTTCCAGAACCCCCATTGCACGAAGCTGACGCAGGCCTTCGCGAGTAGGAAGATCAGCAGCAGCGAAATAAGGCTCGATTGTATCGAGGGGAAGAGATTGGCGCGCAGCCAACCGATCGCGCGGCCGCTTCCGGTCCTGCGCGATCGCGACCGGCCGAAGGGGGGCGTATCTTGCCGCGCATCCGTCAGCGACGTCATCGATCAGCGCTCCGACAGCGCAATGCGCGCATTGTACCAGTTCATGAACAGGCTGATGCCGAGGCTGATCGTCAGGAACACCCCCATGATGAGCGCGATCGATTCGATGGCCTGGCCGGTCTGGTTCAGCGTGGTATTGGCGATCGACACGATGTCCTGGTAGCCGACCGCGACGGCCAGCGACGAATTCTTGGTCAGGTTCAGGTACTGGCTGGTCATCGGCGGAATGATGACGCGAAGCGCCTGCGGCATGACGATGTGCCGAAGCACGAAACCGCGGTGCAGCCCGAGCGCCATGGCGGCATCCCACTGTCCCCTCGGAACGGCCTGGATGCCGCTGCGCACAATCTCGGCGATGAAGGCCGAGGTATAGGTGACGAGCGCGACCAGCAGCGCGAAATACTCCGGCGACAGCGTCAAGCCGCCGACAAAATTGAAACCGCGCAATTCGGGCATCGCGATGGTCCAGGATGCGCCCAGTCCCCACGACACCAGCGCCGGCAGTCCGACCACCAGGAAAAGCGCGTAGGGCCACAGCGAACGCGGCTTGCCATCGAGCACCTGCCGCGCCTCCAATCGCCGGCCCAGCGCGTACGACGCGATCAGCCCGAGCACGGCGGTGCCGATCACCCAGAGATTTGCCGCTTCAATCGGTATCGAGGGCAGCACCAGGCCGCGATTCGAAAGAAACACGCCGCCGACCGGCATCCATGCGGCGCGGGCCGCCGGAAGCCCCTGCATCAGCACGTACCAGAACAGAAGCTGGAGCAGCAGCGGAATATCGCGCAGCACTTCGACATAGACCGCCGCCAGGCGGGACAGCAGCCAATTGGACGACAGCCGCGCGATGCCGATCAGCGTTCCCAGCACGGTCGCGAACGCGATGCCGATCACCGCGATACGGAGGGTGTTGACGATACCGACGATGAAGGCGCGCAGATAGGTGTTCTGCGGGCTGTAGGCGATCCAGGCATCAGCGATCGGCATCCCGGCCTCGCGGCCCAGAAAGGCGAAGCCGGTCGAGATGCGGCGCGCCGACAGATTGTGAACCGCGTTGGACCAGAGCCAGAACACCACGGCGACCGCAAGGCCGACCACCACGATCTGCCAGAAATATCCGGCGACACGCGCGTTGCCGAGCGAGAAGCGCGACCGCTTGCGGCGAACGGTTCCGGAGGTAGCGGTCGTCACAGCACAAGGATCCTTCTGTCAGCAGCGATCTTCGGCCATGCGCCGGGGAAGGCGCGTTTCATATGTTGCACGAAATGACGTTTTATGCAACGTATGTTTCATGACCCAGCCGCAGCCGAAGTCCTCGCCGCTCACCGAGCTCTGCAGCGCCCTGCCTTCGCTGCCGATGCGGCTGCGTGAAGTCGGGCGCTTCGTTGCCGCTAACGACTACGACGCCACCACGCGTTCGATGCGCGAACTGGCCGCCGTGGCGGGTGCCGATCCCGCTTCCTTCACCCGGCTGGCGCAGGCGCTGGGTTATTCGGGGTGGGACGAACTCCGTGCCGCCCTGACCGAGGCGCGCCGGCCCGTGCAGCCCTCGCCGTTCTCGGGCCGAACCAAGGGACGGCGCCACGGTCCCAATGCCGATGTCACGCTGGTCGCCGACAAGCTAGAGGCCGAAGCGGCAGGCCTTGCCCGCATTTCCGCAAGCAGCGTGGCAACGGCTGCCAAGGCCCTGCATGCGGCGCAGCGGATCTGGATCGCCGGCTTTCGAAGCTGCCGCGGCGTGGCGGAACTGCTCAATTACCAGCTTCGGCTGTTCCGGCCCGAAGCGGTGCAATTGGTCGGCGGCTCGGGTCCCGAGGATCTCGACCTCGGAGCATTTCGTGCCGGCGATGCCGTCATCGTCATAGGCTTTGCGCCCTATTCGACCGCAAGCGTGCTGTCGGCGCGCGCGGCGCATCGTTCCGGCGCTGCGCTGATCGCGATCGCCGACACGATCGCCGCACCCATGGCGGAGGGTGCGGATCACCTGCTCCTGTTCGAGGCGGCCGCCTCACCCGGCTTCTTTCCGAGCCTGACCGGTGCGATTGCGGTCGCGCAGTCGCTTGCCGCCGTCACGTTTGCGCTCGGCGGCGCCGGCGCGAAACGCCGCCTCAAGGAGACCGAAGCCCGCCTCGCGGCGATGTCGCAATACGTTGCCGAGAAAGGTTGAATATGATGGGCGCCAGACACAGCCGCGTGCTGCATCGAAGCCTGCGCGAAACACCTCCGATAGCCGTCGGCGGCGACGGCGTTTGGCTCATTGCCGAGGATGGGCGACGGATTCTCGATGGCTCCGGCGGTGCCGCCGTTTCCTGCCTCGGACATCAACATCCGCGTGTGGTCGAGGCCATTTCCAGGCAAGCGTCGAAACTGGCCTATGCCCATACCGGCTTTTTCTCATCGGAGCCGGCCGAGGCGCTCGCTGACCTGCTGGTCGGCGAAGAGCCCGGCGGCCTCGGCTACGCCTATTTGGTCAGTGGCGGATCGGAGGCGATCGAAGCCAGCATCAAGCTGGCGCGGCAATATTTCATCGAAAGCGGCCAGCTGCAGCGCCAGCGTTTCATCGCCCGCCGCCAGAGTTACCACGGCAATACCCTGGGCGCGCTGGCCGCGGGTGGCAACGCCTGGCGCCGCGAGCCCTATGCGCCCCTGCTGTCGTCGGCCTTCAGCCATGTGACGCCTGCGTTCGCCTATCACGAGAAGCGCGACGATGAATCCGAGGCCGGGTTCACGGCGCGGCTCGCCGCCGAACTGGAAGCTGAATTCCGGCGTCTCGGCCCCGACACGGTGGCGGCCTTCATTGCCGAGCCCGTGGTCGGAGCCACCGCCGGGTGCGTGCCGCCGCCGGAAGGCTACTTCCGGGCGGTGCGCGAGATCTGCGACCGTCACGGCGCCCTGCTCATCCTCGACGAGGTGATGTGCGGCATGGGTCGCACCGGCACGCTTCATGCCTGGGAACAGGAGGGCATTGCGCCCGACATCCAGGCCATCGCCAAGGGACTCGGCGGCGGCTACCAGCCGATCGGCGCGATGCTCGCAAGCACCGGGATCATCGACAGGATCCGGCGGGGTTCGGGATCCTTCCAGCACGGGCATACCTATCTCGCCCACCCGATCGCCTGCGCGGCGGCCCTCGAGGTGCAGCGGATCATAGCTGAGGAAAAACTGCTCGAACGGGTCAAGGATCTCGGCCGCCATCTCGAGCAGCGCCTGATCGAGCGCTTCGGCAATCACCGGCATGTCGGCGATATCCGCGGGCGCGGCCTGTTCCAGGCCATCGAACTGGTTGCCGACCGCGGCAGCCGCACGCCGTTCGATCCCGGCCTCAAACTCCACCAGCGGATCAAGGCCGCCGCGTTCGAAGATGGCCTCGCCTGTTATCCGGCCGGCGGGACGATGGATGGCCGCAGCGGCGACCACGTCCTGCTCGCACCGCCCTACATCTCGACACCGGACGACATCGACATGATCGTCGACAGGCTCGGCTCTGCCGTAGACGGCGCATTGAAAACCATTGGTCAGTAGGAGGAGGAGCAGAATGAAGAGAATCATCATTGCTACGGGATTGCTCGCCGCCTGGATTTCGGGGGCAGCCGCCGGAACGCTCGACACGGTCAAGCAGCGCGGCACGCTGGTTTGCGGCGTCAGCGCCGGCTTTGCCGGCTTCTCCGCGCCGGACTCCCAGGGTAACTACAAGGGACTCGACGTCGACTACTGCCGCGCGCTGGCGGCGGGGGTTCTCGGCGACGCCACCAAGGTGCGCTACGTCTCGCTCACGGCCCAGAACCGGTTCACCGCGCTGCAGTCGGGCGAAATCGACGTGCTCTATCGAAATTCCACGCAAACCTATCTGCGCGGCGTGACCCTCGGCCTGCGACAGGGGCCGGTCAATTTCTACGACGGCCAGGGTTTTGTGGTCCGGCGAGACAGCGGGGTGAAGGATCTCAAGGGATTGAACGGCGCTACCGTCTGCGTCGCGCAAGGAACCACCCATGAGGTAACGCTCGGCGACTACGGCCGGGCCAACGGCATCGAGTGGAAGCCGCTGGTATTCGATCGCGTCGATACCATGTACCAGACATTCTTCGGCGGCCGTTGCGATGCCATGACCCAGGACGCCTCGGCGCTTGCCGGCGCGGTCGCGACCGCGGCGCCGAACGCTGCCGACTACATCGTCCTGCCGCAGACCATCAGCAAGGAGCCGCTCGGACCATTCACGCGCAATGGCGACGAGGTGTGGACCGACGTCATTGCCTGGCTTCATTACGGGTTGATCGAGGCCGAGGAACTCGGGGTGACCGCCGCCAACGTGGACGACATGGCAAAATCCAGCAACGTGCCGGCCATCCAGCGTCTGCTCGGCAGCTCAGGAGACCTCGGATCGCGCCTTGGTCTCGACAACAAGTGGATGGTGCAGGCCATTAAAACGGGCGGCAACTACGCGGAGATCTTCGATCGAAATGTGGGCCAGGCGAGCCCGTTGAAGCTCGAGCGCGGCCTGAACGCGACCTGGAGCAAGGGCGGCTTGATGTACGCCATCCCCTTCAAGTAAGGGCCTGACGCCGCGGCTCGGCGGGCAATATTTGGAACCGTCGCGCCCGCTCCGGTCCTGTTCTGGATGCCGACGGAATTTTGCCGCTCCGGCGAGCGAACTCTGATGTCCGGAATGATTTATCATTTCGGGCTTCGGCGCTCGATGCGGTCCAGCCGCTCCGACCAGGGATCGGCGCTGCTGGATATGTCAGTGTTCGAGATCAGCAGCAATTTTTCGCGGTTCGAGCTGGTTTCCCAGAGCGGCAGACCTGGCCCGTTGGGATCTCCCGTCTTCGCAAAGTTGGTCCAATAGGCCCTCAGAATATTTGACACTTCGCGGTCGCGGTGCGTGAACACTCCAGCGCCCGGCACGCCTTCGGCGCCAAAAATGAACTGAAGCTCCCGTCCGCGACTTCCTTCGCCGCCCTGAGCTTGAACTTCGGGCACATAGGAAAAACGATATCGGAATGTGGAGGAGCCGGTCGCCGCATGGCTTCGCGCAAAGAATCTTGCGGGCTCGGTGAAGACCCTGTCCGTAAATAACCTTGCCGCGAGCTCTGGATTGCGGGAGGCTTCAGGATAGAACCTTCGCAGGTCGTCCAGGGAGGCGCCTGCAAGGCCAAGCTCCTCATTGAGATCAGGTTCGCTGCCGGAAACCGTCTCCTCTTCATTCGATCCGATGATGAGCGGGATGCGGCTCTCCCGGCCTGCCCTGAAGCCGGCGGCAATATCCTCCTTCACCAGCATCCCGTCCTCTGTCGGAGCGAAGCTTCGCCAGGACCTGGAGAGCAGGATCTTTTCGGCGGCCAGCAGCGCCTCGGAATCAATCGCGCGCGGATCCGGTCCGTTGCCGTCGTACCCGACAGCTTGGAGAAACTGCTTGCCAACGGCCTCCGCCGTTTCCATCGAGCGCATTCGCTCGCGACCGGGCAGCGACTCAAGGATGGCTTTCTGGAACAGATCGCGCGACTGCTCGCAGAGCATGAGCAGCGCGACCGAAATTGCCCCCGAAGACGAGCCGAACAAGGTGACGTTGCCCAGATCGCCACCGAACGCCCCAATGTTCTCATGAACCCAACGCAGGGCCGCGATCTGGTCCATCATGCCGTAATTCGCGATACGGCTGTTCGAGGCGCCTTCGGCGAAGGCGGGATGCGCGAGCCAACCGAACGCTCCCAGCCGATAGTCCAGCGTGATCACAACGACCCCCGCCTGCGCGAGTTTCGCCCCGTCGAACAGGGGATCGCCTGCGGTACCGGCGACGAACGATCCGCCATGAATCCAGATCATGACCGGCAACGGATCTTCGGTCTCGAACGGTCTGAAGACATTGAGCGTGAGGCAGTCCTCGCTCATGCGGTACGAGCCGGGCCCGGGCATCGAAGGCTGCAAACATGCCGGACCATATTCATGTGCCGAGCGGATGGCCGGACTTTCAGGCGGTGGTTGCGGAGCTCGCCACCGCAGGGATCCGACGGGCGCCGAGGCATATGGAATCCCTTTAAAGGAGGCCACTCCCGCTTCGACCACCCCGAGCACCTGTTCTTCTCGCGTCAGGACGAACGGGAATTGCCCAACCTGAGCCGGGACAATACCGCCTTGCAGCAAGACGCCGGAAGCCGCAACCAGCGCAACGAGGTACCGCATCGATGAAATCTCAATGCGCGAGGGGGTTCATCAATAACTTACTTCCGTCAGACACGGCGAGGCAAGTCTTGTACCGACAAGCCGCCCCTCGACACCGTGATCAGGAACATCCACCCACCGACATTGAGGGACGAAATCGAAGGCGCACCGACAAGGTCAAGGGGCTGGCGCTGTGCTCGGAGTTCTTGAAGAAGGCGTGAGGGCCGGCACGGACGTCCACCTTGCCGCATGGCCCGAGTTTTTCGTCGGTCCCATCACGCGCCGAAACCAAACGGACGAGGCTGGGCAAGTACTCGGGGCGGCTGTCGACTTGTAGAACATCGTTCTTCGGTAGTGCGCACCGGGTGATGGCGGTAGAACTTCCTGCGCGCCACCGCCTGCCAGGGCGAATGGATTCTACTGCTTTGAGAGCTGATCGAATACTTGCCCAGCCTCGACGGGCAAATCAGCAAAAGGCTGTCCAGCCCCGCCGTGAAAATAATCCGCTTTCCATGTCGGGCTCGCCCCGTCCCGACCCGACAAGAGAGACGGCTCGCGATCGTCACGAGACGCCGGGCGGGATGCGGTGGACACAAACCACGCTGCTGACGAGTGCGTCTGCTGATGTGGACGGCGAAGGAAGCTTCCAATCTAGATCGTATGATCGGGCAATGCGCCGAAGACCGGTTCTCTACCAATCTTGTCGTGAATTGTTATCGCGCTGCACCTGCCACCCAATCAGCAAAGCCGATCATGCCGTATCATGGTAGCGACACATCGCATTCCGGCTCGACGCCGACCATTATCGCAAGGTTGCCTTGATTTCTGCACTATTCGAGCAACAAATAGCAGCGTAGCGCTTTGGAGGGCAGGCGGTGCCGCGGTTTGGGCTTGCGTGGTTACTCGTGGGGCTGCTTGGGCTCGCGCTTGGCGGTTGCATGCAGGCGACGCTCGCGCCGTCGTCGGACGCTAGCCTGACCCCAAGGGACCGGCAGCTGCTGGCGCACGCGCCGTATGCGCAGACGACCATTCCGGAAACCTTTCGCCGGCATCTCGTCGACTATTCGCGTCGAGAGGCGCCGGGCACGATCCTGGTCGATACCGACGCGCGTTTTCTGTATTTAGTCCTGCCGGGAGGCAAAGCGATCCGCTACGGCGTGGCGGTGGGGGAAGAAGCGATGGCCTTCTCCGGTGTGGCTTCGGTTGGCCGCATGGCCGAATGGCCTGACTGGATCCCGACGCCGGAGATTCAGGCGCGGCTCGGCCCCTACCCGCCGCGCATTCCAGGAGGTCCGGCCAATCCACTCGGCGCGCGGGCGCTCTACCTTTACGCGGGCAACAAGGACACCCTGTACCGCATCCACGGCACCAACCAGCCGGAATATATCGGCCAGGCGATATCGTCCGGCTGCATCCGCATGACCAACGAGGATGTCATCGATCTCTTCGATCGGGTGAAGCCGGGCGCGACCGTCGTCGTCCTCGCGCCGAATCAACACGCATAGACGGGGCGGCGCTTTGCAGGCTCCCCGACGTCCGCATTGCGGCGCTCACTTTCCGATCATCGGTTTGGCCGCCGCGGGCTGGGGCATTGCCGCGAAATCGGCAACGTGACCCGCGCGGTCCAATGCGGGAGAGATTTTTGCTGGCCGTCTGAGTTCCATTTTGCGTCAGGTTTTCCCGCGCTGTTGCCAAAGCGCGACAGTTGAAAATGGGCGCTGTGGTAGCCTCCAGGAAGCTCCAGCCGTTCGCGGGGGGACCATGCAATGAACCAGCGCTTGCGTCCGCTGTCTTGCTTCCTGACCTTGGCCTTGCTCGCCGTCTGTTCGACTGAGGCGGCCGCGCGCGCCGGCCATAAGCCTCAGCAGACTAGGAAGCCCCATGAAGCGACCGGCGGGCGGCACCACGGCAGCGCGGCGCTGAAGAAAGCCGCACACGCAAGGCATGTCGCAGCGGCACAACAGAAACCGGCGCGGTCCTCCAGTGACGTGCCGCCTCCGGCCGTCGACGCTGCCCCGCTGTCGGGCGATCTCGCGGCTGTAAGGGACGCGATGAATCTCGCGCGCAAGGCCAAGACGAGCGAGGCGACGGCCATAGAGAAGACGATCGGCGACCCGGCTGCGCGGAAACTGGTTGAATGGTTCATCCTGCGCCATCCGGCGACTGACGCGAACTTCAGCCGATACGCGGCGTTCATCGCCGATAATCCGGGCTGGCCGAGCAGGGCACTCATGCGCAAGCGGGCCGAGGCGGACCTGTGGCAGGAGCGCAGCGACGCCGCCACCGTGCGCAACTTCGTGGGCGATCAGCCGACAAGCGCCAAAGGCCGCTTCGCGCTCGCGCGGGCGCGGCTTGCCGAAGGCGATCGTGACGGTGCCGAGCGACTGGTTCGCCAGGCCTGGCGGTCGGATGAATTGTCGGAGCGCTCCGAAGCCGACGCGCTCGAGCTGTTCCGCGACCTGCTGACGCGCGAGGACCATCGTGCGCGCATGGACAAGCGCATCGGCGCGAAGGATCTCGCTGGCGCAAAGCGCGTCGCGCAGCGCCTTGGCAGCGACGAGCTTGCGATCGTGAAGGCCTGCGCGGCGGGCAGCGCCGACGAGGCGCTCGATTTGCTCAACGACGTTCCAGCCGAGGCCCGTGGCGATCTCGGCTACACGCTTTGCCGCCTGCGCTGGATGGTGCGTCACGACCGCATCGACGACGCAACGCGTCTTGTGCTCTCGGCGGCCCCCGAGAATATGGCGCTGCAGGATACCGACGAATGGTGGCGTGAACGGCGCGGTCTCGCTCGCAAGCTACTCGATCAGGGCAAGTCCGAAGCGGCCTACCAGGTCGTGCGCAACGCCGCTTTGCCGGCCAGCGAGCCTTACCGGGCGGATTTTCATTTCATGTGCGGCTGGATCGCCTTGCGCTACCGCAACGATCCCGCGGCGGCGCGTGCGCATTTCGCCCATATCGACGACGGCTCGGCCAATCCGATTGTACTGGCGCGGGCGTACTACTGGCGCGGCCGTGCCGCCGAAGCGACTGGCGAGCAAGCGGAGATGCGCACCTTCTATGAAGCCGCCGCGCGCTATCCCACCGCCTATTACGGGCAGCTCGCACGTGCGAGGCTCAGCCTCGACAGAGCCCAATTGCGAGCGCCGGTGCCGGCCGAGGCTACTGACGATGCAACGCTCGCGGACGAGCGCGTGCGCGCCGCAGACATGCTCTATGCGCTCGGCGAACGCGACGTCGTCCTGAGTTTTGTCGCCGATCTCGCCGAAGAGAGCACTGACGTGGCGGTGCTGGCCGCGCTCGCGGAGCTTACCGGCCGCCACAATGATGCGCGGGCGATGTTGCAGATCGGCAAGCCGGCGCTCGCCCGCGGACTCGCGCTCGACAATTACGCCTTCCCGACCATTGGAATCCCGCAGCACAGTCCCATCGGTCCCGAGATCGAGCGCAGCATCATCTATTCGGTCGCACGCACCGAAAGCGCGTTCGACCAGCGCGACAAGTCGTCGGCCAATGCGGTCGGCCTGATGCAGGTCACGCCGGAAGCCGGACGCGACACCGCCAAGCGATTCGGCGCCACCTATGATTGGGACCGGATGGTCTCCGATCCCGTCTATAATACGCAAATGGGCGCGGCAGAACTCAGCGCGTTGCTGAGGGAATATGCGGGCTCTCACATCATGACCTTCGCCGGCTATAACGCCGGCCGGGGACGCGTTCGCGACTGGGTGAAATTGTACGGGGATCCGCGGGATCCCAATGTGGACGCCATCGACTGGGTGGAGCGCATTCCGCTCTCCGAAACCCGAAACTATGTCCAGCGCGTCATGGAGAACCTGCAAGTCTATCGCCTTCGATTTGACGGCGGCGCGTCGGTGGCATCGAAATCCAATCAACGTCTTGGGAACTCGCACGAGGCCAACTCAGCGCTACTTTTGTTAGCCCCGACGCCGGCTCCCGATGGAGACCCGGTCATCCCATAGCATCGGATTTGGGAACAGCCGCTGCTGACGTGAACCGCAGCGCCGCCTCGCGAACCGCGCCCGTAACGGTTCCATCTGGAACCCAGGATGAGGCAATAATACAACAACCATCGTCCGAAATTCCGGAAGGTGAATCGTTAAGAAGCTACAGCCTGCCGGCAGAGATATAATCGCATCGATGATTCCAGAAGGAATTTTCGATGTCGAAGTTTGCGATCGGCGAGCAAGTCGAAATCGTCGCTGACGATCACGAGTCGGGCATGGTTGTTGCCGTGTTTCCGACCGTTGACGGAAGCTTCAGGTACGCTGTCGACACGGGTGGTTACGGCGCACTCCAGTTTTTCATCGAGGAGAAGCTGGCTGTCAATCTTACGGGGCGGGGTGCCGCATGACAGGCCGCCCAACTACGCAAGCCGCGACCGAACTGACGGAGGACGACGGTAGTCTTGTACTCGGTGGCTTTCAGTTCGACGGCTTGGCTAATGCTTCAAATCGGACGCCCAGATTAGTGGCGACAATCCCCGAAGACATAAGTGTCGAATCATCCGGCAAGGCGCCCTTGGCTGCAACGAAGCGCAGCCGCCCTTCTCCGGCAGCCAAGCGCACCAAGGCATCGAAGGCAACGAAGGCCGATGGCAAGCAAGAGGCGCCCGGCGCGCCGCCGACCGTTTCCGCCGCACTCGCCGTGCCGGCGGCTGTTCCCGCCAGCCCGGAACGCGCCGGCGGCGCCTTTGCCCTTGTTGCGGCTCTCGCACTGGCGACGGTTGCGGCGTACTTTTCAGTCACGGGCATGGCTGAAATATTTCCCGGAGCTCCGGTTGCGGTCATGGTGCTCGCCGCCACGATGGAGGCCGGCAAACTCGTCATAGCTGGATGGCTGGCCGCGCATTGGCGCCGGGTTGGATGGAAAATGCGCTCGGTCATGGTCGGCCTCGTGGCCGGCCTTGCGCTCATCAACGCCGCCGGTGTGTTCGGCAGGCTGGTCGAGGCACATGTCAGCGTGGCGGCCGCGGCGCGTTCCAGTGTCGCCGAACGCATTGAAGCGCTCGACGCCCGCGTCACGGCGCAGTCGGCGACCCTTGCCGACCTGGACAATCGCGTCGCACAGATCGATCGGGCGGTGGACGAATCGACACGGCGCGGCTGGGTGACTCGCGCCATCAACATAGCAACGCAACAGCGTGTGACCCGGGATGGGCTCGATGCGCAGCGGCAGGCGGCAACGGCAGCGCTGATTGGATTACAGACGCAACGCGCGACGCTGGTCGGTGAACGTTTCCGTATCGAAGCATCCGCAGGCCCAATCCAGTATCTTGCGATGATGGCCGGTGCCACGCCCGAAGCCGCGGTTCGATGGCTGATACTTCTGATGGTGCTCTGCTGCGATCCCGCGGCAATTGCCTTGACCGTCGCGGCGACTGGTTCGCGACGCTAACGAACGCAAGTAAGGGCCAACATCAAAAGCCCATTCCAAGATTGCTATTCCACTCCGGAACATCCGAAATTTTGCCAATGAGTCGGACCGGTCGGCGGCGCGAGGCGGCTAATGATTGATTTGAGCACCAACCGGCCTCCAGCTCGACCCGGTGTAAATTAGCCGCATCTGAGACCACTGCGACCGAGTCCGCATCTAACCTGAGACGGACGTTAGCCGATCGGAACGCCATCCGCATTCGCGGTCAGGCGAATGTGCGCTTTGCGTCAGAAGGCAACATCACCTCTGTTGTTAGATATTTTCGCGGAGAGTCTTGACATTAAATCCCGAAATTAGAGCAGTATACTGGAACGACACTGGAACGGACAGAATGCCAACAAGCCACTATGTGCGCTGGCCGGAAGAGAGTCGAGGACGCAAATGGAGCTATCCTACGCACAGAATCTTGAGGACTATCATCTTTCGCTTGCCTTCGCGGGACAGACCACCGGGACCTACATCGATATCGGCGCCGGGCATCCGATCGCGGACAATGTGTCATTCTGGTTCTATGAACGCGACTGGCACGGCATTGTAGTCGAGCCACAGCTTGAACTTGCGGCGCTGTACCAGCGACTGCGGCCGCGCGATCTGGCGGTTCGTGGCTTGGTCGGACGCCACTGCGGCGAAATCGACTTCTATGCGGTGGAGCGTCTGCATGGTCTCTCGACGACCGTGGAATACCTTGCGCAAAAAGCAAAAGCCTTCGGCGTCGACTATCAGACCGTTCGCATGCCTGTGACTACACTGGCCAATTTATGCGAAACGCACGATGTGGGCTCTATCGACTTCCTCAAAATCGACGTCGAGGGTGCCGAAGGCGACGTCCTGTTCGGTGGCGACTGGAAGCGCTTTCGACCCAAAGTGATCGTCATGGAAGCGGTAACGCCCGTGTCGTCGGAGCCGGCATGGCAGGACTGGGAGCCGTTCCTTCTCGCTCAGGGCTACGGCTTCGTTCTGTTCGACACCGTCAACCGCTTTTATGTCGCGCAGGAACATCGCGAGATCATGGCGCGCTTTCCGTCCGAGCGGGCGTCGTGGCACGCGGTTCGTCACATGTACGAGATAGGCCGTGCCCCCGAAAATAAGCAACATCCCGATCACGCGCTAGCGCAAGATCTCGCGCGCGGATTCTGGGCGAGCCTGCCTTATCTCGACAAAGATCTCATAACGTTCCTCTTGAGTCGCGCACGCCGAATCGCAAAACCGGACGAGTTCGCGGCGCTTGCATCCGCGGTCGATACCGCGGCATTTCGAGCGGCGCTCGGACGCATTGCTTGCGGCTATGACGGCGGCCAGATCGTTGACGAATGATAGACCGCGAAACCCGGCAACGGTCTTGGTTGTGTCAAACGCGCTAGGCGCGCAGTACCGACGCCTCGTGATGGCCGCCCGGAGCCCCCATCAGCGGCAGGGCCGTCGCCTGGACAGAGACGCGAATGCGTGACGCTCACCAACTGTCATCGTCCGCGAAAGCAGACGATCCAGTATCCCGGAGCAGTTGCGATGGAATCGAGAAGCCGCGGCGTACTGGATCCCCGCATGCGCGGGGATGATTGACGCGGCGGAGTGCCTTGATGCGACGCTCGCCTTACTCGTCGTCCGGCTTCTTGCCGCCGATCGTCTTCAGTTTTGCAAATACCGCGTCGACATTGAGGTCGTCGCGCTGCTTCTCGGATGGCTCGAATTCCGGCTCCTTGCGGGTGGTCTCGGAGGCCGGCAGCAGGGTGGCGCCGCCGTAGGCGGTATCGATCGGCTTCTCCTTGGCCGCGCGCTGCACCTCGAAATCGAGCTCGATCTGCGAGCACAGGCCGAGCGTCACCGGGTCCATCGGGGTCAGGGTCGAGGCGTTCCAGTGGGTGCGGTCGCGGACGCTGGCGATGGTGGTCTTGGTGGTGCCGACCAGCCGCATGATCTGGGCGTCCTTCAGCTCGGGGTGGTTGCGTACCAGCCACAGGATCGCGCTCGGCCGCTCGTGGCGGCGCGACACCGGGGTATAGCGCGGGCCCTTCTTCTTGGCGGCCGGCGGCAGCGCCACCTTGCTCTCGCCGAGTTTCAGGCGGTAATTCGGGTCCTTTTCGCCCTTTTCGATCTCGTCGCGGCTGAGCTGGCCGGTCGAAATCGGGTCCATGCCCTTGATGCCCTGGGCGGCGTCGCCGTCGGCGATGGCGCGGACCTCGAGCGGGTGCATCTTGGTGAAATCCGCCACCTGATCGAATGTCAGCGCGGTATTGTCGACCAGCCACACGGCCGTCGCCTTCGGCATCAGCGGTGCATTGCTCATGGCAAATCTCCTTTGCGCTTCGCCCACCCCTGGGGGGCGAAGCCGTGGTCATCAGCGATGACGGGAATTATCCCCTATATAAGCCGTCCGGGCCCAAGTCTGCAATGGTTAGCTAAAACGGTCTTGACAGCGCCCGAAAGCAGTCCCAAGTCCTTATCCGAATTGACCGTTCCCTGCCCGGCGGCGAGGGGTGATTCGGACGGAAATTGCTCCCATGCAGGCCAAACCACCCCTGAAAATCGTGCTTTGCTCGCCCCGCGGCTTCTGCGCCGGGGTGGTACGGGCGATCGATACCGTGGAACGGGCGCTGACCATCTATGGCGCCCCGGTCTATGTCCGCCACGAGATCGTCCACAACCGCTACGTCGTGGACAGCCTGAGGACCAAGGGCGCGATTTTCGTCGAGGAACTGGCCGAAATCCCCGACAATACCAACGCCCCCGTGGTGTTTTCCGCCCACGGGGTTCCCAAATCGGTGCCCGCCGACGCCCGGGCGCGTAATTTCTTCTCGCTGGACGCGACCTGCCCGCTGGTCACCAAGGTGCACCGGGAAGCGGCGATCCATTTCAAGCGCGGCCGCGAAATCCTGCTGATCGGGCATTCCCATCACCCGGAGGTGGTGGGGACGCTCGGGCAGCTGCCGCCGGGGGCGGTGACGCTGATCGAGACCGCGGAAGACGCCAAGACCTTCACGCCGAAGGATCCCAACAACCTTGCCTTCGTGACCCAGACGACGCTGTCGATCGACGACACCGCCGAGATCGTCGCGATGCTGAAGGAACGGTTTCCCAACATCTCCGGCCCGCACAAGGAAGACATCTGCTACGCCACCACCAACCGCCAGCTCGCGGTCAAGAAGGTGGCGCCGGTGGTCGACGCCCTGATCGTGGTCGGCGCGCCGAATTCGTCGAATTCGCAGCGGCTGCGCGAGGTCGCCGAACGCGAAGGCTGCCCGATCGCGGTGCTGGCGCAGCGCGCCGGCGATCTCGACTGGTCGCGCTTTGCTGGCATCAAGAGCCTCGGCATCACCGCGGGCGCCTCGGCGCCGGAAGTGATCGTCGAGGAGATCATGGGGGCGTTCGCCGAACGTTACGAATTGCAAGTGGAGACGGTCTCGGCCGCGGAAGAGAACGAATTCTTCCCGTTGCCGCGTTCGCTGCGCCCCGACGCCGCCGAGTAACTGCGATGGCGGTTTACACCGACGTCGCCGCCGACGAGCTTGCGGAATTCCTGAGCCGTTATGATCTCGGCGAACTGTTGTCCTACAAGGGCATCGCCGAGGGCGTCGAGAATTCCAACTTCCTGCTGCATACCTCGGCCGGCTACTTCATCCTGACGCTGTACGAAAAGCGCGTGGCGAAGAACGACCTGCCGTTCTTTCTTGGCTTGATGACGCATCTCGCCTCGCGCGGCCTCAGCTGCCCGCTGCCGGTCAAGAACCGGGGCGGCGAGGCGCTCAGCACGTTGGCCGGCCGGCCGGCGGCGATCATCAGCTTCCTGGAAGGCATCTGGCCGCGCAAGCCCAGCGCCGCGCACTGCGCCGGCGTCGGCCAGGCGCTGGCGCGCATGCATCTGGCGGGCCGCGACTTTCCGATGTCGCGCGCCAACGCGCTGTCGGTGTCGGGCTGGCGGCCGCTGTTCGCACAGTCCTCATCGCGCGCCGACGAATTGCAGCCGGGGTTGGCCGCCTTCATCGAAGCCGAACTCGATCATCTCGAGAGCGGCATCTGGCCGAAGAATTTGGCGCCGGGTGTGATTCACGCGGACCTGTTTCCGGACAACGTGTTCTTCCTCGGCGAGCGGCTGTCCGGCATCATCGACTTCACCTTCGCCTGCAACGACATGCTGGCCTATGACGTCGCGATCTGCCTCAACGCCTGGTGCTTCGAGAGCGATTGCTCGTTCAACGTCACCAAGGCGCGGGCGCTTCTCAACGCCTATGGCCGCGAGCGCAAATTGTCCGAAGCCGAGGAGAACGCACTGCCGCTGCTGGCGCGCGGCGCCGCGCTGCGGTTTCTTTTGACGCGGCTGGTGGATTTCCTCAACGTGCCGCCGGGCGCGCTGGTGCGGCCGAAGGATCCGCTGGAATATGTCCGCAAGCTTCGCTTTCAGCAGGGCGTCGCCAGCATGCGCGATTACGGCGTCGCGGCCTCGGGGCTGGTGGCGTGAGCTCGCTTCCGACCGTCATCATTCATACCGACGGCGCCTGCTCGGGCAATCCCGGGCCCGGCGGCTGGGGCGCGATCCTCAAATTCGGCGAGGTCGAAAAGGAATTGAAGGGTGGCGAGGCCCATACCACCAACAACCGCATGGAGTTGATGGCGGCGATCTCCGCGCTGGAGGCGCTGAAAAAACCCTGCACCGTCGATCTCTACACCGACAGCCAGTATGTCCGTCAGGGCATCACCGGCTGGATCCATGGCTGGAAGAAGAACGGCTGGCGCACCGCCGACAAGAAGCCGGTCAAGAACGTCGAACTGTGGCAACGCCTCGACGCCGCGCTGAAGTCGCACCAGGTGCGCTGGCACTGGGTCAAGGGTCATGCCGGTCACGACGAAAACGAGCGCGCCGATCAGCTCGCGCGCGACGGCGTCGCGATGGCCAGGCTGAAGGGTTAGGCGACGTGGCGGGTTTCGCTGCTCGACCACCCACCACTGTCGTCACCCGCGAAAGCGGGTGACCCAGTATTCCAGAGGCGTTCGTAATAGAACTGCAAGGCCGCGGCGTACTGGATCGCCCGGTCAAGCCGGGCGACGACAGTTGTGGTTGTCAGTCGTGATTGTCGCCGCAGTTTGCGATCAATTTCAAAGCTGCGCCAGCAGCGTATCGCCGCCGGAGACCTCGACCTTGCCGGGGGCCGGCTCGAGGTTGAGCTTCCTGACCACGCCGTCATCCACCAGCATCGAGTAGCGGTGGGAGCGGATGCCCAGCCCATTGCCAGAGGCGTCGAGTTCCATGCCGATCGCCTTGGTGAAGTCGGCGTTGCCGTCGGCGAGGAAGGTGGCTTCGTCGCGCTGGTCGGTATCGCGCTTCCACGCGTTCATGACGAAGGCGTCGTTGACCGAGACGATCGCGATCGTGTTCACGCCCTTGTCCTTGATGGCATAGGCGTTGAGGAAGATGCTCGGCAGATGCATCTTGTGGCAGGTGCCGGTGTAGGCACCGGGCACCGCGAACAGCGCGACCTTCTTGCCCTTGAAGATGTCGTCGGTTGTCTTGACCTGCGGACCTTCCGCCGTCATCACGCGAAATTTTGCATCCGGCAGCTTGTCGCCAACTTTGATGGTCATCGTCAATTCTCCCTAAATGGTGCGGATGTTTCTTAAAGCATTTTCCGGCGGGAAGGAAACCACTTCACCAGGGTGTGATGGTGGCGCTGGATTGGGCAGCCGTTGCTGCGAGCCTTCGGGCCGCATTCGCGCGACCCGTTGACTCCTCCACAATGACGGCGGTGGTTCAGGCCGCCACCGCCTTCTTTTCGTCGCGCAGCTCGCGGCGCAGGATTTTTCCGACATTGGTCTTGGGTAATTCGGTCCTGAACTCGATTTGCTTGGGAATCTTGTAGTTGGTCAGTTGCTCGTGACAGAATTTGATGATGTCCTCGGCGGTGAGGTTCGGATCCTTCTTCACGATGAATGCCTTGACGGCCTCGCCGGTGCGCTCGTCCTTAACCCCGATCACGGCGCATTCCAGCACGCCGGGATGGCTGGCGATCACTTCCTCGACCTCGTTGGGATAGACGTTGAAGCCCGAAACCAGGATCATGTCCTTCTTGCGGTCGACGATCTTGGTGTAGCCGTCCGGCGTCATGATGCCGATATCGCCGGTGCGGAAATAGCCGTCGGCGGTCATCACCTTGGCCGTTTCCTCCGGCCGGTTCCAGTAACCGGCCATCACCTGCGGGCCCTTGGCGCAGATTTCGCCGGGCTGGCCGAGCGGCACTTCGTTGCCGTCGTCGTCGCGGATCGAGATATAGGTCGAGGGCACGGGAACGCCGATCGAGCCGTTGAACTCGGAGGCGGTCGCGGTGTTGCAGGTCAGCGTCGGCGAGGTTTCAGACAGGCCGTAGCCTTCCGCAATGCTGCAGCCGGTCAGCTTCTTCCACTGCTCGGCCACCGGGCGCTGCACCGCCATGCCGCCGCCGTTGGAAATCTTCAGCCTGGAGAAATCGATCTTGCCGAAATCGGGATGATGCAACAGCCCGTTGTAGAGCGTGTTGACGGCGGGGAAGCTGTTGACCTGGTATTTCATCAGTTCCTTGATGAAGCCGGCCATGTCGCGCGGGTTGGGAATCAGAAGATTGACGCCGCCGGCCCGCACCGCCAGCAGGAAGCAGGCCGTCAGCGCGAAGATGTGATAGAGCGGCAGCGCGCAGACGATGAAGATCTGGTCGACATGCGGCGGCGCCGTCAGCGCGGGCTGCAGCCAGGCATCGTTCTGCAGCACGTTGGCGAGAATGTTGCGGTGAAGCAGCGTCGCGCCCTTGGAGACGCCGGTGGTGCCGCCGGTATATTGCAGGAAGGCGACGTCGTCGGGCCCGATCTTCGGTTTGCTGAACTTCAAGCCGCGGCCGGCCGCCACCGCGTCGTTGAACAGCACCGCGCCCGGAAGCGAAAATGGCGGCACCATCTTCTTCACGCGCCGCACCACCAGATTGACGATCATGCCCTTGAGGCCGAGCATGTCGCCCATGCTGCCGATGATGACATGCTTGACCGCGGTCCTCGCGATCACCTGCTGCACGGTGTGCGCGAAGTTTTCCAGGACGATGATCGCCTCGGCGCCGGAATCCTTGAGTTGGTGCTCGAGTTCGCGCGGGGTGTAAAGCGGGTTGACGTTCACCACGGCATAGCCGGCGCGCAGCACAGCGGTGGTCGCCACCGGGTACTGCAGCACGTTCGGCATCATCAGCGCGACGCGGGCGCCCTTCTGCAGGCCCTTGCCCTGCAAATAGGCCGCGAGCGCCAGCGACATCTCGTCGAGGTCGCGATAGGTGATCGACTTGTCCATGCAGAAGAAGGATTTGCGGTCCGAGAACTTGGCAAAGCTCTCTTCCAGCAATTCGACCAGCGACGGGTACAGGGTGGCGTCGATATCGGCGGGCACGCCGGCCGGATATTGCTTGAGCCAGATGCGCTCCATGGTGTTTCCTCTTCCGGTTTGCGGTCCCGTTTTATGGGCCGAGACGCCTTATTTCCGGCAGTATTGAGCAATGCGGCGGCCCATGGCAAGCGCCGCGCGTTATCGCTGCATCGCAGAGTAAAGAGGGTCCGGAAGGGATCGGCTTCTGCCCGGCCGAAACGGCACTTAACTGCGCGGTGTGGCCGCCTTTTGATCCGATGGAGCGGCGTCGCCGGTCGTGCTTTTGGGCTTGGCCGCAGGCTTTGCAACCGCCTTGGGCTTGGCCGGCTTTACCGGGCTGTCGGCCGTGGCCTTCGGGGCGGTATCGGCGGACTTGGTATCGGCAGATTTGGCGTCGGCACGCTTGACGGCAGCCGGTTTGGCCGCGGATTTCGCTTCGGGCTTCCTGTCGGATTTGACGTCCTTTGCCGTTTCCTTGGCGTCGGCCTTAGGCTCGGCGGCGGCATCTGGCTTCTTTGCCGCGATCCGGGTCTTCTTGCCGCGATGCGGCGTGGCCTGCTTGTCGGAATCCGCGGCGACAGCCGCGATCAGGGCGGCGCCGGTCCGGGTCGGGCCGGTGTAGACGACGATCGGCTCGGAGGCCGCGGGCGCGCCCGCCAGCAATTCCGAGGGCTTCAGGATCGGCGGCTGCAGCCCGGCGGCAAAGAAGGTCAGGCTGCTGCTTTCGCCGCCGGTTGCGCTGCCGCCGCTGCTGGCGACCGTGTCGTCCTCGTCGCTGGCGGGCTTGTGCCGCTTGCCGCCGCACATCTCGTCGCGCAGGTTCGGCGGCGAGGCGTCGATCGGCGCCAGATTGTCGACCGTGCCGAGCGCGGGACGCAGCCACGACAGCGTGTTGTTGGCAAAGCCGCGCTCGAGCATCTGCGCGGCGCGCACCGCGCGCATCTGCCCGGAGGAGGCCCCCAGCACCACCGCGATCAGCCGTTTGCCGTTGCGGGTGGCGGACGCCACCAGGTTGTATCCGGACGCGCAGATGAAGCCGGTCTTGAAACCGTCGGCGCCCGGATAGCGTCCGATCAGCTTGTTGAAATTCTGCGTGACCTTGCGGCCGAATCGGATCGAGGGAATGTGGACGAAATATTCGTATTCCGGTAGGTCGCGAATGATCGCGCGGGCCAGAATCGCAAGATCGCGCGCCGAAGTGATCTGGCCGTCCGCGGGCAGGCCGTTCGGATTGACGTAGCTCGTTTGCGTCATGCCGAGCTTTTGCGCGTTCTCGTTCATCAGCGCCGAAAAGCCGTCGATCGAACCGCCGACGCCCTCGGCCAGCACCACGGCCATGTCGTTGGCCGATTTCACCAGCATCATTTTCAGCGCATTGTCGACCGTGACCTGCGTGCCCGGACGGAAACCCATCTTCGAGGGTGACTGGGAAGCCGCGACCGGCGACACCGTCAACAGCGTATCGAGGGTAAGGCGCCCTTCCTTGACCGCTTTCAGCGTCGTGTAGGCCGTCATCAGCTTGGTCACCGATGCGGGATACCAGGGATAGGTGGCGTTCTCGGCCTCCAGCACCTTGCCGGTGTCGGCTTCGATGAGCAAATGGGCTTCGGCGTGGGCGACGCGCGGGGCGGCGACGCCGAGCGCTGCGACGACAACGATCCAGTTCAGCGATGACTTGCGAAGCAGCGGGCGAAGAAAATGCACAATCCGATTCCGGTCCTTTTGAGACCCGCCTTCGCAAAGGAGGTCTGACATGTAACGTTCGGGTTTCAAGCGTGTCCGGCGCCGTCGGCTACGGCGGCTGCAAACCTATACCGGCTTGCCGATTCAGAACAGAGGCTCCCCAATTAAATCGTGGACGAAATAGGCCGAATTTCGGCGATATCTAAATCTTGACGGCGGCGCTCGCGGTGTCGCGCGTCTGCACACCGCCGCGCACTTTTTCCTGAACCATGAATTGCGCCCTGGCGAGTTCCGCGAAATGGCCGCCTTTCGCCACCAGTTCATCGAACGTTCCGCTTTCGATCACGCGCCCGGAATCGAACACGAGGATTCGCGTGGCGTTGCGGATGGTCGAGAGCCGGTGCGCGATCACGAACGTGGTGCGGCCCTTCATCACTTCGTCGAGAGCGGCGTTGACCTTGGCCTCGGTGACCGCATCGAGCGCGCTGGTTGCTTCGTCGAGGATCAGGATCGGCGGATCCTTCAACAGCGCGCGCGCGATCGACAGCCGCTGCCGCTCGCCGCCCGACAACATGCGGCCCCGCTCGCCGGCATTGGTCTCGAATCCCTGCTCGTTGCGCTCGATGAATTCCAGCGCCTGGGCGCGACCAGCCGCGATCCGCATTTCCTCGTCGGTGGCGTCCGGCTTGCCGACGCGCAGATTGTCGGCGATCGTCCGATTGAACAGCAGCGCTTCCTGGAACACCACGCCGATATTCCGCCGCAACGCCGTCAGCGTCAGGCCGCGGACGTCCATGCCGTCGATCCTGATGAAGCCCGACTGCGGATCGAATGCGCGATGCAGCAGCGCGATCGCCGTCGATTTGCCGGCGCCGGTCGGGCCGACCAGTGCGATGGTCTGGCCGGGCAGGGCGGTGAAGGAGAGGTCCTCGACCGCGGGCCGCTTGCCGTCATATGAAAACGACACGTCCTTGAATTCGACCAGGCCAGACAGCCTTCCGGTATCGATCGCGTCGGGCCGGTCGCGCACCGCCGGCACCGCATCCAGCACGTTGAAGAATTCCTGCAGGCGCGGCGCTTCCATGAACACGTTGTTGATGAAGGAGACCACCTGTTCGAGCTTCTGGATCAGCATGGTGGCGAAAGAGACGAACATCACGATCTCGCCGACCGTGGTCAGTCCCTGCGCATGCAGCGCGATGCCGACGGTGAAGATCGCCAGCACCGTGATCGTGGTCGACGCCCGCGTGATGACGGTGACCAGCGCCCACCACGACAGCACCGGCATCTGCACCGCCAGCAGCTTGTCGGCGACGAAGCGCAAGCCCTGCACCTCGGCATCGATGCGCACGAAGCTCTGCACCAGCGCGACATTGCCAAGCGCGTCGGAAGCGCGCGCCGACAAATCGCTGTAATGCGCCTCGACCTCGTTCTGCATGCCGTAGGTCTTGCGCACCACCAGCGTGGTGAGCACGGTGAACACCACGCAGAGCGCGAACAACAGGATCGCCAGCCGCCAGTTGATGTAAAGCGCCAGCGGCAGCAGCACCACCAGCGACATGATGGCGGCGAAATGTTCGCGGAAAAATCCGAGCCACAGCCGCCACAGCGCGTCGGTGCCGTTCAGCATCACCTTCATCAGGCGGCCGGAATGGGTGCCGGTGTGGAAGGTCAGCGGCAGCTGCATGATGTGCTCGAAATAATTCGTCAGCACCGCCTGGCGCTGGCGGTGCGCCAGCCGGTCGGCATGCAGCGCGACCCAGGCGCTGCTCGCGATGGTGAACAGGCCGAACGCCGCCCACGCCCCCAGCAGCGGCCACGCGGACGACGATCCGCTGGGATCGGCGGAGGGCTTGCCGGAGAGGACATCGACGATGTGGCCGAACAACACCGGCTCGGCGAATTGCGCGCCGGCGAGCAGCAGGTTGGCGCCGGCCAGGATCCAGCCCAGCCGCGCCTCTTTGCCGAGCAGTTTGAGGACGCGCGTGTAAAGCCGAAACAGGGACATGCCGTTAGGACTCGAAAGAAAAGAAGCCGCCGGCGGACCAGCGTCGGAAGTTCCATTCTAAGCAGGGATTGTCGGCAAGATACAGGCTAGGGGGCGCGTTTTGCTCAATTGATGAGCCGGCCGTCCGGCGGCGGCAGGAAGCTGTCGTCGAAAATATCCGCCGCGGACGGCCTTTTGCCGAATTTGAAATCCTCGCCGACCTCGGCGATCGAGCGGTCGAGGCGGGCGGGGTCGACCCCGCCGATGCCGTAGCGCCTGACCTCGGCGGTGAGGATGTTGCCGGCAATCAGGGTTTGCAGCCGTTCAAGTTCCAGATCGCGCGATCCGCCATCCATCCGGCTGATCACCTCATCGACCGCGCGCGCGGGCTGCTTGATGGCAAGATGGGTCCCCGCGATCAGGGCGCGCACGAAGCCTTTCACCGCCTCGGGACTCCTGGCCGCAAACGCCGGGTTGACGATGACGGCAAAACCGTAGGCTTCGCAGCCATAATCGGCAAATCGAAGCACCGCGAGGTCGTCGGCGGGGACGCCGCGATCTCTCAGGTTGACCGCCGACAGATATGAGAAGCCGGTCACGGCGTCGACCTGCCCGGCCGACAGCATCGGCTCGCGCACGGCAGCGCCGATCCTGTTCTGCTTCACGTTCGCGACCTTGATCCCGTTCCGCTTCGCCAACGCCGGCCACAGCCGGATCGACAGATCGCCTTCGGCGACGCCGAGGGTCTTGCCCTCGATATCGGACAGCGCGTGGATGCCCCGGCTTTTGCGCGCAACGATGGCATAGGGCGACTGGTTGTACAGCACGAACACCGCCTTGACTTGCGGCGCATCGGATTTACCGCGAAAGCGGATCAGTTCGTTGATGTCGGCCAGCGCGAAATCGGCCGCGCCGGAGGCGACACGCGCGATCGCGTCCGCCGAGCCGCCGGCGATCTCGGTGGCGACCGCGAGTCCCTCCGAACCGAACAGACCACTGGCCGAGGCCAGCAGCACCGGCGCGGCGCCCGCATCGATTGGACGATCGAAGGCAAACCGGATCTGGATCGGTTGCCGGGGTTCGACCTGCGCCCGGACTTGACTGGCACCGGAGCACGCAAGAGCCAGAAGACCCGTCAGCAAAGCCGAAATGCAGTGGAAAGCGATGGTTGGACGCACACGCATTGGACTATTTCGAATTCGGGGCGCCAGCGCATGCGGGTTCTATGACCGCATCATGACGGCTGAGGCGAAAGCTTTCGACCATACTGCCGGATCGAATCTGAACGGCCGATGAGCGCCACGAATCCGCCACCGATCGTTCAGCTGGGTTCGGTTTTGGGAACCTAACATGGGTTCGGCGGTTGGCTACAGGCGGCCTGACGGGCCGGGCCATGATGGAGGAATTCGAGATGTTTGCGCGAAAAGCAGTGTTTTCTTCGTTCGGACGCGCCGCCGTGATGGCGAGCGTCGCGGCGATGGCGCTGACGGTTGTGGCGCCTTCGCTGGCCTGGGCCGGCTCGCCGAGCGGGGCGACTGATATCAGCGCCCGGCACAGGGGCTATGGCGGTGGTGCTGCCGCGGCGGCCGCCTTTGCCGGCATTGTCGGCACCGGCCTGGCGATCGCGGCCACCCAGAACCGCCGCGCCTATTATGACGATTATGATAGCGGCCCGGTCTATTATGGCGGCGGCCCGGTCTACTACGGCGGCGGTCCCGGCTATTACGATCACGGCTATGGCTATGGCCGCAGCCGTTCTGAATTTGGCGGCCAGCCCACCGGCCATTGGTAGCGCGTGTTTTTCCAGCGGCCATCCGCCCGCGCCGGGCTGTTAACCAAATTTGCACCAGCCAATCGATCCGCCGGATGCGCCCCGCGCCGCCGGCGGATTTCTTAATAATGCGCAGTGTCTGTTAACACGCTGGCCACCGGTTTGGATTAGCTTGAGAGAATGAGTGATTCGCTCGAACGGCTCTATCAGGCGGTGCTCGCGGCCAAGGATCTCGATCCGGCAATCTCGCGAACCGCCCGGCTGTTCCAGCGCGGCCCGTCCAAGATGGCCAAAAAACTGGCCGAGGAAGCCATCGAGGTCGTGATCGATGCCGTCAACGGCAATTCCGAAGCGGTAGTCCGCGAGAGCGCCGACCTTCTCTACAATCTCACGGTGCTGTGGGCGTCGGCGGGTGTGCGGCCGGACGACGTCTGGCGCGAAATGGCGCGGCGCGAGCATCTGCTCGGCATCGCCGAGAAGTTGCCGAAATCAAGCATGAAATTGCCCAAGGCTTCGCCCGACCGGATCGCGCGGCGACCAATTGTCGCGCTCGAAGGCCGCAGGCTTCGCAAGCGCCACTGAGATTTGACGCAATTCGGCAAATTCCCGCCATGGACAAATCCGTCCCATGGTGGTTCATCGCGGCATGCTGAGACGGATCTACGACTGGTGCATTGACGCCGCCCACAAGCCTTACGCGCTCTGGATCATGGGCGCGGTGGCGTTCGCGGAAAGCTCGTTCTTTCCGGTACCGCCGGACGTGATGCTGATCCCGATGTCGCTGGCGCGGCCGCAGCGGGCCTGGCTTTACGCCGTGATCTGCACGGCGACGTCGGTGGTCGGCGGCATGCTCGGCTACGCGATCGGCGCGCTGCTCTACGATTCCGTCGGACATTGGCTGATCCAGTTTTACGGTCTTGGCGGCAAGGTCGAAGCCTTCCGCGCCTCCTACGCCGAATGGGGGGCCTGGATCATCATCCTCAAGGGCCTGACGCCGATCCCCTACAAGCTCGTGACCATTACCTCGGGTTTTGCCGGCTACAACATCTGGCTGTTCGTTGTTTGCTCGATCATCGCCCGCGGCGGGCGCTTCTTCGTGGTCGCGATCCTGCTCAACCGTTACGGCGAGTGGATCCGGGTCAGGATCGAGAAGCATCTCGGGCTCTGGGTGGCGCTCGGCGCCGCGATCCTCGTGCTCGGCTTTGTCGTCGCCATTCGAATGGTCTGAATGAAGGCCGTCGCGAAGGGCTTTGCCCCTTTGGTGGCTTCCGGCTACGCTCGATGGCATGACGGCTCGGCCCGACAACCTCATCGCGCAGGCTAGGACACAGGTCGCGACGGCGACGCTGGCGATCGCAAGAGCGACGCTGGCGATCGCAAGAGCGACGCTGGTCATGTCGATATGGCTAATGACCGCCGGCACGGTCTGGCCGCAAGCCACGGCGCCCGCGCTTGGCGTTCGGGAGGAGGCACCGCAGGCCGCGCCTCCGCAAGCGGCACCGGCGCCCCCTGCGCCGGCGCGCGAAGAAAACCCGGGCCTGATCTCCGAAATCGGCAAGCTGTTCGACAAGCTGCCGTCGCTGAAAAGTCCGCAGGAGACCATCGAGGACTTGAATACGCGCGCCAAGGATGCGGCGCAGGGCGCTTCCGACAGCCTGTCACGCCTGGCCAAGCCGGCCTCCATGGTGTCCGGGCGCGTGATCTGTCCGGCGTCGGCAAACGGCCCGCCGGACTGCAAGCTCGGCGCCGACAAGCTCTGCCAGTCCAAAGGCTACCAGGAGGGCAAGAGCCTCAACACCGATTCCGCCGAAACCTGTTCGGCCAGAGTGCTGATCCCGGGCCGGGCCCGGAAACCGGGCGACTGCCGGACAGACAATTACGTCACCAATGCGCTGTGCCAGTAATGGCCCGCCGGGCAACGGCGCGTGTCTGTCGTTCGTTTCAACCGTAACTTTCAGCGGCCTCCTGGCGCGGTTGCCTTGTTGGTATGATGTCTGGCATCCTTAGCGTGATGGCGCAATACGCCCCGCCTCCGCCCGGATAGACAATCCCGGAAACACCAAAAAAGGATTTTACCGAATGTCCATGCCTGCCTTGTTCAAGGGCCGTCTGTCGATTCCCGTGATCGGTGCGCCGCTGTTCATCATTTCCGTACCTGATCTGGTGATCGCGCAGTGCAAGGCGGGCGTTGTCGGATCGTTTCCGGCGCTGAACGCGCGCCCCGCGGCGCTGCTCGACGAGTGGCTGGTGCGGATCAAGGAAGAACTCGCGGCCCACGACAAGGCGCATCCCGAGCGGCCGTCGGCGCCGTTCGCCGTCAATCAGATCGTGCATCGCTCGAACAACCGGCTCGATCAGGATCTCGCGCTCTGCGAGAAGCACAAGGTGCCGATGATCATCACGTCGCTGGGCGCGCGCGAAGAACTCAATCAGGCCGCGCATCGCTGGGGCGGCATCGTCTTTCATGACGTGATCAACCAGAAATTCGCCCACAAGGCGGTCGAGAAGGGCGCCGACGGCCTGATCCTGGTCTCGGCCGGCGCCGGCGGCCATGCCGGGACGCTGTCGCCGTTCGCCTTCGTGGCGGAGACCAGGCAATGGTTCGACGGGCCGATCGCGCTGTCGGGCGCCATCGGCAACGGCCGCGCCGTCCGCGCGACGCGGATGCTGGGCGCCGACTTCGCCTATATCGGCTCCGCCTTCATCGCCACCAAAGAGGCCAATGCGGTGGAGGGCTACAAGCAGATGATCACCGCTTCGACGGCGGAAGACATCGTCTATTCCAACCTGTTCACCGGCGTCCACGGCAATTACCTGAAGCCGTCGATCGTGGCGGCGGGCATGGATCCCGACAACCTGCCGCAGTCGGATCCGTCGAAGATGAGTTTCGGCACCGACGCCTCGGGCGCGCGCGCCAAGCCGAAAGCCTGGAAGGAGATCTGGGGCAGCGGCCAGGGCGTCGGCAGCGTCGGCAAGGTCGCGCCGGCCGCCGAACTGATCGCGCGCTTCAAGAAGGAATATGACGAGGCGGTCGATCCGGCGCTGTGAGGCGAGAGCTATCGGGCGGGGGCCTTGCCGGTTCGCGTGAAGAAAACCCGTCGAACAAAAATAGAGAGCCCCGGTTCTGCTTTATCAGAACCGGGGCTTTGGCAACTACACCCAATGCTTGAGGTCTATTCGAGTTCGATCGGCTGGTACTTTCCGGTTTCGTCGAGCGCGGTTCCCCAGATCTTGTGCGAGGCCTGGTGTTCCGAGCGGCCGAAATTGAGGGAAGTCCCGAGGCCGAGGTCGATGTTGCGCATGGCCTCGAGGTTGTCGATCAGCCGCTCGGTGTCGAACTGCGAACCCGCACGCTTCAGGCCCTGGATCAACACATTGGCGGCAACATAGCCCTCGAGCGAGACGTAGTCCGGCGCCTCGCCCGGAAAATATTTGGCAAGCGCGTTCTTGTATTCGAGCACCGCGCTCGAATAACCGGAGACCGCCGGCACCACCTGGGTCACGATGACGCCGGTGGCGAAGCGCGGCCCCAACAGGCCGAGTTCCTCGGCAAGCGAGGTGCTGCCGACGAACGACACGTTGGTGTAGATCATGCCGGGATAGGCGTCGCGCGTCCTCTCGATGAACTTCGCGGCGGCCCGATAGGCGGCCACCATGACCACGGCCTTGATCGGCGGCTTCTGCGTTTTCAGCTGATTGACCGCGTCGTCCACGTCCACGGTGTTTCGCTTGTAGTTGAGCCGGACGATCGCGCCGTCGTTGGCGCCCATCGAACGAAACGCCTTGGCGACGCCTGCGTAGCCCGCATCGCCATAGGCATCCTGCTGCGCGAAGACCGCGATCTGTCGCAGCGGTATCCGGCGAATTTTCACCAGATAGCGCACCACGGAATCGGTTTCCTCGGCATAGCTCGCCCTATAGTTGAAGACGTAACGATCGGGAGGATCGTTGCGCAGGATGTTGGCACCGGTGAAGGCGCCGAAGAACAAGGTTCGCCGATCGAGCGCGTAGGGTACTGCGACCGCCGCGGTGGGCGTTCCGACATTTCCGATGAAACCGAATACCTGGTCCTTCTCGTAGAGCTGCTTCATGGCGTCGAGCGTCCGGGCCGGCTCATAGCCGTCGTCGGCCGCGATCAGCCGGAGCTGCCGGCCGTCGACGCCACCCGCATCGTTGATGCGGTTGAAGGCGGTGTCGATCCCGAGCTTCATCTGGCGGCCGAGCTCCTTGGCCGGTCCCGAGAACGGTCCGGCGATGCCGAACCGGATTTCGCGATCGGTGACGCCGCGCACCGCCGGACCTGTCGGAACCGGTGCGATCGATGTCGCCGCAACCGCGGCGGACGGCCCGATGACGCCCGCCAGCGACGGCCCCGACGAGGCCGGTCCGGCGATCGAGCGTTCGAGATCGGCAAGCTGGCGCTCGGCCAGCCGGCAATCCATCTTTCCGCTGGTCACGGCGTTGCGGCCGTCGGCGACGCTGCGATTGAGCTGCTGGGTGAGGTCGTCACGCTCGGCCTCGTTGGACGAGGCCTCCTTGATGACGGCGGCGAACTTGTCGACGATGGCCTGAATACGAGGCCGCGCAATGTCGGTGCAGGCCAGCGCCGAACCGACGATCGGTCCGACGCGGCCCGCCAGATCGCGAACGACGTCGGTATTGCCACCAGGTGCCGCGCTCGCCGCACTCGCGAGCAGGGCGCCAAACAAAGCGGCCATCCAACGAGGGGTCATCGCAAGCTCCCCACCAAGGTCAGCAAGGACTCTTGATCAGGCATCTTCGTTTCTCCCTCGTTTGATTGTCGCGTATACACTATTGCGTCGTTTCGGTTGAGTTGGGCTTCTGGCGCCATTGCATGAACTGCTGAAGCAGCTGCCCCGACTGCTCGCGCGTCGCGGGCTGGTTGCCCTGGGCCGCCGACGCCAGGATCGGTTGAAATTCGGCGATCGCCGGCTTCGATCCGTCCTCGCGCTGGCCGGGCTGGAACAGCGCGGACTTGATCGATTTCACGATTCCGGAGGAGCCGCCGCTGTCAGGCAGCCGGGACGCCGGCACCATGATGACAAAGAACAGCGCCACGATCGCGGAGACGCCGACGGCGGCAGCAAAGCGGCCGGCGACCGTAATCAGTGCGCTCCCCCGATCCATTTCTTCCGCCAGCCCCGGCGGTTCCTGAATGACCTCGGGATCCAGCGGATGCCATAGCGCGCTGGAAACGGCGTTCTCGAGCTGGCTATCGAGCGCAGAAGCCGGACGGGAGCTCGGGCTCCTGACGGGCTCGGCTGTCTTTTCGTTCGAAGGAGCCACTCGTACCTCCGGTCTTTCACGCAACCAGCGCGGAGCATAATAGGTAGGTTCGTTTGGATTCAGGTGGTCTTGCTCGCTCAGGCTACTCATACGCAACTCCTCATGACGCGGTATTGCGGTCACCGGTCGGTGCCGCAATCACTGACCTGTTGACGTTTCTTGTGGTTGGACGACTTGAAGCGGCGAGGAGCGTCGGGTGGAAGTGTACGAAATCCGGCTGTACGAGATTCAAATGCTGACGAGAGAATTTGAATCAAAGATTCCGACGCGAAATCCGCATCGTGCATCGTGTACTTCGGCCTGCGAATAGGATCGCAAGGCCCTACCGTCCCCACCTTTTCCATTGCCCTGTCCCCTGGCAACCATCCGCTCGCGTACGAACGGATGAGATCTCCCCAACCCTCGCCGGCCGGAAAAATAACCAAGTTTTGATGGTACCGCGCCAAGACATTATTAAGCCCGAAACTGGACGGAATTGAGGTTAAGTTTTGTTAACCAATATTTTTGGTTAATCCTGCCACAGACTTGTCACAAGAACTCCTTGGTTGATGCGCCCGCTATTAATCAACTGTTAACCAAGACCGCCGATCCTTAACCATTCGCTAAGCATAGGAAAGGCGACTAGACGACCATGCACGCTGTCAGGCAGCCAACGCCTCAACTGGTTCGTATGCGCGGCCGCTCCTACGTTGCGTTCGTCTTTTGTCCCGTCGTTCCGATTGTGGGCTGGCTCGAGGAAATCGACGCCACGCTGGCGCGCTCGCCCGGCTTCTTTGTCGGCAAGCCGGTCGTGCTCGACCTGTCCGCCGTGGAGCTCAGCCAATCCGCCATCGCGCACCTGCTCGGAAGCCTCGAGCAGCGCCATATCCGCGTCCTCGGCATCGAGGGGGTGGACGCCGATCGCCTCACCGCCGGCATGCCGCCGCTCTTGACCGGTGGGCGCCCGACCGTGCTGATCCAGAATGAACCGAAAAAGGTCGAAGCCAAACCCGAAGCCAAGCCGAAACCGAATTCCCTGCTGCTCGAAAGCCCGGTGCGCTCCGGCCAGTCGATCATATTCGCCGAAGGCGACGTCACGGTGCTCGGTTCGGTCGGTTCCGGCGCGGAGATCGTCGCCGGCGGCTCCATCCATATCTACGGCACGCTGCGTGGCCGCGCGATGGCTGGCGTCAACGGCAATTCGGCCGCGCGGATTTACTGCCAGAAGATCGAGGCCGAGCTCCTGGCCATCGACGGCTACTACCAGACCGCTGAAGACATCGACGCCAGTTTGCGCAATCGGCCGGCACAAGCCTGGCTCGACGGCGACATCATGAGAATCACACCACTGAATTAATCGGCAAGGAGGCAATAATGGCCAAAGTCTTGGTCGTAACGTCCGGCAAGGGTGGCGTCGGAAAGACCACTTCCACGGCAGCGCTCGGCGCGGCGCTCGCGCAGATGGGAGGCAGGGTGGTGGTCGTCGATTTCGACGTCGGCCTGCGCAACCTCGACCTCGTCATGGGGGCGGAACGCCGGGTCGTGTTCGACCTCATCAACGTCGTGCAGGGCGTTGCCAAGCTCTCGCAGGCGCTGATTCGCGACAAGCGTCTGGAGAATTTGTGGTTGCTGCCGGCATCGCAGACCCGCGACAAGGATGCGCTGACGGAAGAGGGTGTCGGCAGGATCATCGCCGACCTGCGGACCAAGTTCGACTGGATTCTCTGCGACAGCCCGGCCGGCATCGAGCGCGGCGCGACGCTCGCCATGCGCTATGCCGACGAAGCCGTCGTCGTCACCAATCCCGAGGTCTCCTCGGTGCGCGATTCCGATCGCATCATCGGCATGCTCGATTCCAAGACCGTCAAGGCCGAGAAGGGCGAGCGGGTGGAGAAGCACGTGCTGATTACCCGCTACGATTCGGGCCGCGCCTCCCGCGGGGAGATGCTCGGCATCGACGACATTCTGGAAATCCTCGCGACCCCGCTGCTCGGCATCATCCCCGAGAGCCAGGACGTGCTGCTGGCCTCCAATGTCGGCTCTCCGGTGACCCTCAACAATGCCGCCAGCGCACCGGCTCGCGCCTATGTCGACGCCGCGCGTCGGCTGATGGGCGAAACCGTTCCCATGGTGGTGCCCGTCGAACGCAAGGGCCTGATGAACCGGTTGCTGGGACGGAGGGCCGCATGAAGGGTCTGCTGCGGCTTTTCAACGGCCGTGCTGCTTCCGCGCCTGTCGCCCGGGAACGGCTGCAGATTCTGCTGGCGCATGAACGCGGCTTGCGCGGGCAGCCCGACCTGTTGGGCGTGCTCCGGGCCGAGATCCTCGCCGCGGTCTCGCGGCACATCACGCTCGATCCGGACAAGGTCATCGTCAAGATGGACCGCGGCCCGCACGTATCGACGCTCGAGGTCGATATCGAAGTGCCCAACGGATTCGAACGATCGCTCGCCGCCGCCGGCTGACAACCGGACAGAACGGGCTCGACGCCCGCTGCTGTGGTCCGGGACCTAAGGGAGCACTGCTTGCGCGCCGCGCCGCATCCCCTGTAGCGCGCTGGCGGCGAAAAGCGGATCGGATTTCATGCAAGCCATTTATCGCGTCGACGGCAATCGTGTCGTCACGAGCCCCCATGCCGCCGGCCCATGGGACGGCAGTATGCAGCACGGCTCGGCACCGGCGGCTTTGGTCACCTGGGCCGCCGTGCAAAGCCTCGTCATCGAGAAGCGCTAGCGGCGCGAAAACACAGCGTCGCCGCGCGACAATTTTTTCGCTAGTATTCGATTGAGCTTCGACCGGGGTTGATCATGAGCCCAAAGTCACCCGCGCTTCCCCTGACCGGCGGCTGCTCGTGCGGCGCGATCCGCTACGAGATCGCATCGTTTCCGCTGCTGCTCTACACCTGCAATTGCACCAATTGCCAGCGGACGTCCGGCAGCGCGTTCGCGCTGAACATGCCGGTGGTCGCAAAGGATTTTCATATTCTGCAAGGCAGCCCGAAGGGATGGCGTCGTCTGTCCCCGAGTGGCGCGGACGTCACCTCATGGTTCTGCGGCGATTGTGGCGGTCGAATCTACGGCGAACGCGTGGGGCGTCCGCAATCGATCAACATCCGGGCCGGAACGCTTGACGATACCACCTGGCTGGTTCCGGTCGCGCATATGTTCATGAAGAGCGCGCAGCCATGGGTCTTGCCCGCCGCCAATGCCGAATGCCACGAGATCGGCCCGGGTGATTTCCGGCCGCTGGCCGCGGTGTGGCGCTCGATGTGGCCAGACTTTTTTCCGCCAAAATAGTTCCATTTGCGAGGAACCGGCTGGTCCCGATGGCGTTTGACCCCCGTCGAGGGGTCGCATGAATTCGGTCGAACCAATCGCCACCAAGGCGAAATCTAAGGCGAAATCCGGAATTTGGGGGCTCGACAATATTTTGTCGGGCGGGTTTTCGCGTGGCCACGTCTTCCTGGTGGAAGGCGCGCCGGGAACCGGCAAGACCACCGTGGCGCTGCAGTTCCTGATGGAGGGCGCCAGGGCCGGCGAAAAATGTCTCTACATCACTTTGTCGGAGACGGAGCGCGAGCTGCGTGACGGCGCGGCTTCCCATGGCTGGTCGCTGGACGACCGCATCGAGGTGCTCGAACTGCTGCCGCCGGAGAGCCTCCTGGATTCGGAGCAGCAGCAGAGCCTGCTTTATTCCTCGGACCTCGAACTCGGCGAAACCACCAAGCAGATCTTCGAGGCCGTCGACCGCGCGAGGCCCGACCGCGTGGTGCTCGACAGCCTTTCCGAAATTCGCCTGCTGGCGCAAAACTCGCTGCGCTACCGGCGGCAGATTCTCGCGATCAAGCACTACTTCGCCAAGTTCAACACCACCGTGATGCTGCTGGACGACCTGACCGCCGATGTCGCCGACAAGACCGTGCACAGCGTCGCCCACGGCGTGCTGCGGCTGGAGGAACTGGCGCCGGCCTACGGCGCGGAGCGGCGGCGGGCGCGGGTCATCAAATATCGCGGCGTGAAGTTTCGCGGCGGCCATCACGATGTCACCATCACCACCGGCGGGCTGAACGTGTTTCCGCGGCTGGTGGCCTCGGAATACCGCACCAATGTTCAACGCCGTACGGTGTCGAGCGGCATCGCCGAGCTGGACCGGTTGCTGGGCGGCGGCGTCGAGACCGGGTCGAGCACACTCATTCTCGGCCCCGCGGGCACCGGCAAATCGCTGGCCGCGATCGTGTTCGTTGTCGCGGCGGTCAAGCGCGGCGAAAGGGCGGCGCTGTTCGTGTTCGACGAAGAGCTCGGCCTTTTGTTCTCGCGCATGAAGGGCCTCGGCATCGACCTCGAGGCGATGCAGCGCAGCGGCGAGCTCTTCATCGAACAGGTGGACGCCGCGGAACTGACGCCCGGCGAATTCGCCCATCTGGTTCGCAGGCGGGTCGACGAGGACCGCATCAAGACCGTGGTGATCGACAGTATCAACGGCTACCAGGCGGCGATGCCGGAAGAGAATTCGCTGATTCTGCATATGCACGAATTGCTGCAATATCTGAACCGGCGGGGGGCTGCGACCTTCATGACGGTGGCGCAGCACGGCCTGGTCGGCGACATGAAGGCGCCGGTGGACGTGACCTATCTCGCCGACACCGTGGTGCTGCTGCGCTATTTCGAGGCGCTTGGCAGCGTACGGCGCGCGATATCGATCATCAAGAAACGTACGGGAGTCCACGAATCCACCATCCGCGAGTACCGCATCGATAATCGCGGCCTCACCATCGGCGAGCCGCTGGACGGCTTCCAGGGAGTCCTGCGTGGCGTTCCCGTCTATGTCGGCGAGGGCCAGCCGCTGCTGCAGGAGCGAAGTGCGTGAGTCCGGGCGCATCGTCCGAGCGTGCCGTCATCCTGGCGCCGACAGGACGGGACGCCTCGGTGGCTGCGGCGCTGATCAGGGAAGCCGGCTACTACGCCGATATCTGCACCGATCTCGCGGGCCTGATGCATGAGGTCGAGGGCGGCGCCGGGCTCGCCGTGATCGCCGATGAGGCGATCAAGACCGCGGATCTGCGCGGCCTGACGCGCTGGCTGAACGACCAGCCGTCCTGGTCGGATTTGCCGATCGTGCTGTTGACGCATCAGGGCGGCGGCCCCGAGCGCAATCCCGACGCGATGCGGCTCGGACAGGTGCTCGGCAACGTCACCTTCATCGAGCGTCCGTTCCATCCGACCACGCTGGTCAGCATCGTCGGCTCCGCGGTGAGGGGCCGGCGCCGCCAGTACCAGACCCGGGCGATCCTTCAGGATCTTACCGAAAGCGAAAGCCTGCTGCAGACGGCGCTGAACGCCGGCCGCCTCGGCGCGCTGGAGCTGCATCTGCCGGAGCTCGAGCTCGAGGCCTCCGATACCTGCAAGCGGTTTTTCGGTCGCGCGCCGGACGAAGCCTTCTCATACCCGGATCTGCAGGCCGCGGTTCATCCCGACGACCGCGCGCGCCGCGGCGAGGTGCTGGAGCGCACTATCAGAACCGGCGGGGATTACAGCATCGAATACCGCAATATCTGGCCCGACGGCTCGCAGCACTGGGTCGACGTGCGCGCCCGCGCGGTGCGCCGGCCGGACGGCAGCATCAAATCGCTGGTCGGCGTGTCCTCCGACATCACCGCGCGCAAGGTTGCCGAAATCGAGCGCGAGACCCTGCTGGCGCAGCTGGCGGCGGAGCGCACGGCGCTGGCGAATCTGACGGCGACGCTGGAACAGCGCGTCGAGCAGCGCACCGCCGACCTGATGAAGGAAGTCGCCGCGCGCGAAAAGGCCCAGGAGCAGTTGCGGCAGGCGCAGAAGATGGAGACGATCGGCCAGCTCACCGGCGGCGTCGCGCATGATTTCAACAATCTGTTGATGGCGGTAATGGGCAATCTCGACCTGTTGCGCAGGCGCATCCCCGACGATCCGCGGCTGCACCGCCTGATCGACGGTGCGCTGCAGGGCGCCGAGCGCGGCGCGTCGCTGACGCAGCGCCTGCTGGCGTTTGCGCGGCGGCAGGATTTGCGCGCGGTACCGGTCGACCTGCGCGGCCTGATCGAGGGCATGATCGATCTGTTGGAACGTTCGCTGGGACCGCGTGTCGCGCTGCGGCTCGACCTGCCGGAAGGCTTGCCGCCGGCGCGCGTCGACGCCAACCAGCTCGAGCTCGCCATTCTCAACCTCGCGATCAACGCGCGCGACGCCATGCCGGACGGCGGCTCGATCGAGGTCCGGGTCTGCGAATGCCAGGCCAGCAGCGATCCGGCGCTGCAGCCCGGCCGCTATTTGAAACTGTCCGTGATCGATACCGGCAAGGGCATGACGCCGGAGATATTGAAGCGTGCGGTCGAACCGTTCTTCTCGTCAAAGCCGCTCGGCAAGGGTACCGGCCTCGGCCTGTCGATGGTGCACGGGCTCGCCGTGCAGCTCGGCGGCGCGCTGCAGCTGTCGAGCGCGGTGGCAAAGGGCACCAGCGCCATGCTGATCCTCCCCGTCGCAACATCAGGCCCCGAGGCCGAAAGCCCGGCGCAGAAATCGCAGAAGGTCAACCGCTCGGCGGTGATCCTGTTCGTCGACGACGATCCGCTGATCGCGTTGTCGACCACGGAAATGCTGGAAGACCTCGGCCACCACGTGATCGGCGCCAATTCCGGCCTGCACGCGCTCGACATCATCAGGAGCGATCAGCCGATCGACCTGATGATGACCGATCACGTGATGCCCGGCATGACCGGCATTGAACTCGCCGCTGCCTCGCGCGCGCTGCGGCCGCAACTGCCGATCCTGCTCGCGACCGGCTACGCCGAACTGCCCGAGGGCGCCCAGCTCGATCTGCCGCGGCTGGCAAAACCCTATCACCAGGACCAGCTGCGCGACCGGCTCGATCAGTTGCTGGGGTGAAGGCCTCCGGCCGCTATCCCATCATCCGGTCGCGGCCAGCCCAGAAACGAATATGCTCAGTTGTCGTCCTCCGCGAAAGCGGGGGACCCAGTACGCCGCGGCCTCTCGGTCTATCGTTGGCGTCTCTGGAATATTGGGGCGCGCCGACAGTTGGAATTCCAGTGCACTCAATGACTTTTGCCTGCCATGCCGTGTGGACCGTATGACGAAGCTAAAGCGGGATGATTAAGTGCAGTCCAGCACTGTCACCCTAATTCTCGCTTTCTGCCCAAAGATGAGGACACACGGCTTGCCGGTGCCAGGTTTTTTCAGCCCGATCATAATCGTGTGGCTCTTAGTCGCCTTGGGCTTGGTCGTGTTCTACGTCGTCATCAGCGAGGCTCTTGAGCGTTCGCCCGGCTGTTTAGTGGCGGTTGCTCATTGTTGGTTCGCCCCTATCCGGCAATCAGCCTTCAGACCATCAGTGCGCCTAAATAAAGATTCCCTGCAGAGAATAGCAATTGACAACTTTGAGGTGCATTCAATAGCATCTGTTCCGGTAGGGGGCTCTCCATGCGTACCGGACTTATTGTCTCTCTGGCACTAGTTGCAACTATGTCACTTGCCGCGTCGGGCGGTCGCTCGTTAGCGGCCGAAAGCGGCCTGACATTTGCAAAGTGTGATTGCAGCGACCCTGACTGTAAATGTTCGCCCAAAACAATCAAAAAATCCAAGGAGAATGCGGAGCGCGCGGCGGCTAAGCGCGCAAAGCAGGAGAAGGCTGCTCCTCAAAAACCAGATTAGTCGTTGGGTCACGTGGGGCACTTCCGTAAGATTTCAACCATCGGGGTGGCCTTTATATTTGGAGTCATTCTCCAATCTTGCGCTGCCGTCGATCAATTCGGCAGCCGCATCGAGGATGCCAATCGAAATTCGCAGCACGCGAACGACCAGGAAACGCTACTCAATATTGTTAGAGCGAAAAATTTCCGACCCCTGACGTTCGTAGCGGTATCGCAAGTCACAGGCTCACAGACTGAAACAGTCACAACTGGGCTGCCGACCATCACATTCGGAAGCGGAATTACGCCTGCGCAGCACATTGGGCAGATAACGAATTCGGTGATGGGCCAAGCCCAGGGGTCGTATCAATCCAACCCATTGGTATCGACCCAGTTTCAAACGGGAATGTTAGCTGCCATACCAGAAGAGACGATCGCTTACCTCATCGCCGCCCATCCGCGGGACCCCGTCCTCTTTTCAACTATTGACGCGTTAATAATCAAAGTTGGCTCGACAGGAAAACTCTATCGGCTTGATAACAATCCAGACGAAGACGAAAAAAATCCAGACAAAAACGATCCGGACAAAGACTGCCCGACATTCGTCGCAGAAAAGGTGGACGTGAATTTCTTCGAGCGGTCAATACCTTGCAGTTACTCAACCTTCCTTCGCGTTACAAATTTCATTTTGGGGTCAGGCCTAACAGCGGAAATCATTTCATCAAACGGCAACAAAGCTACCGGCAACAAGGCCGCGAATAAGGGTCCCGGCGGCACGAAGGGCGCGGCTAGTACTGGAGGCAGCGGGAGCGCCACCAGTAGCGGTGGAGCCGCTGACGGTGCTGGGGGCAGCACGCAGTCGGTTCAAGGCCGGTTCTGCTTCGATCCCACAAAAAGCGCGCGGGGTGTACGCGAACCGCTGTGCTCAGTGTTCAAGCTACTTGAACCGAAGACCTCAAAGAAGGCCAAAGTAATAAAATTCGGCTTCGGCAAAGCAGGCACGGTAGAAGCCCAAATTCTGATAAAATCGCCATTAGGCGTTTATGAGTTGTACGGTGCGGCGTTACGACATCCTTGGCCCCATGACTTCCCCTACGCAGCACAGCTAGGCCAGGAGCTCATAAGGGGCGAACCGTTCGTAAACGTCACAAGCTCACCAGGGGCTTGCTTTGTGGACGTGACCTATCAGGGTCAATACTATTGCGTACCCGCGAACTCGCAAAACACGCCCGTGATATTTGACATTGTAGAACAATTGAAAAACCTAAGTACAACGCCGACCGACCTGAACGCGCCTTTCGCGGTCCGGTTTGTTGGGAACTGAGCGGAATACAGTCCCTCAGTGGTCCCCGTGGGCGTTTGAAAGCAGAAGTTTCCATGCCCCAAGATGTCGCGGACGCCGTGCTCGACAAGGTAAAGCAGTTCACCATCGGCTTCGCCAGAGCCGGGGACACGCCAGCAGCGAAGGGTAGCGGCGTCCTGATCAAGCACGGCGAATTGCTTGGGATATTGACCTGCGCGCATGTCGATCAGTACCTCCGGGTATTGAAACAGCCGGTCGGGCTCGTGCGGCTCAATCGCGGACTCGCGCAGCAGTTCGGAACGCTTGATATGGAGGAGGTCTTCAGCTACGCGGCAGGCGAAGAGCCTTGGGACAAGGGCGACGACGACATTTCCTTCATTCACCTGCCGCCGGACCTCGTTGGAAATATTGCAAAGGATTGCGTTTTCCTAGACGCCGAGAGGAACTTCACGAAGCCCGAGCCTGAGGATCGCTCGACACTGATCCCGGCGTTCTCCGTCTTTGGCCTCGTCGAGGAGTTTACCGGCGCAACGACGCGGCAAGGCGGCATGGCAACGACGGCGCTAAAGGGCGTGCTGACGTCCGGCGCCCCGCGAGACTTCGGGGCTTTGAACATCACGCTGGAGTGCTTCGAGCAAAATATTCCCGATCTCCCTGACAGCTTCGGCGGCACGAGCGGCGGCGGTCTTTGGCGCGTCTACGTGCGCAAGGGTGAAGACGGTAGCTTCGAAGCCGTGCACCACCGGCTAATCGGCGTCGCTTCGCGCGAAGAAAAAAGCTGGCCGCCTCGCATCATCTGTCAGGGAATGGGCCGGGTAGAGGCGCTGCTTGAGGGCGTTGGTCGCGGCGATGTCTAGACTCTGCTTCTCGCAACGATGACGGCGTGCCCGCGAGTGGAGTCGACGGATGTTGTCACGCGTGGTCCCTCACCTGCCGAAACATCTCCTTGACGTCTGACAGCGGAAGCTTCTTTGCGCCAAGTTTACCGGTAGATCGCTCAACTTACTTTGAAACCAGGCGAGGTACCTGCACGCGCGAGGCGGTGGAGCAACCATCCACCAAGACGGGAGCACGACAACGAAGTTGTTCCAGCCCAGACTGGGAAATTGCCGTTCCGCGCTAAACTCAAAATAAACCACGGAATTACGGTGAGAGTGCATTTAATTGACTTTTCGGGGAACGGCTGGCCGGAAAAAATGCCAACTGCTTCGCTTGGCGCGCAAGCGAAATCCTGCAGCCGGGCCGCGACAAAACAACCCGCCGGGCAAATCACCCAAAACCCTGTCCACCCCCTCGCGCAAAAATATTCCGCTTAACGTGTCGGGCAAATCAGTGATTTACCTTCGCGCGTCTCACCCGATGAGAGGGGCGGCTCGCGATCGTCACGAACGCGCGGTGGGATGCGGTGGACGTGAGGCCTGCGAACGACGAGCGCAGGCGGCGCGGACGGCGAAGCCGTGTGGTCCTGGCGCCCCGACGCTGGGTCAAGTTCGCGAGAAGCAAAACTTTTCGCGGGCGACGGTGGCAAGAAAGCCCGGTCACCGGGGAGAGCGCGGAGTAAGCCGTAACCCATCGCGCAGGGAAAGCCGGATTGCCTCCGCTGAACCTGTATGCTCGTGTGCGTTTTCTGTTTTCCTTTGCACACGAGACCGCGGGTGCAGCGCGCATCCGGCTTTCCCTGCGCCCTCTCGGTGTTTTGCGAGGGCGGCGACCCTCGCAAAACCCGGGCGCATCGCGCCGCGGCAATGCGAAGGCATGTCCTCACGCTTTTTGGAAGTTGAATCGGAAGCCAAATGAATCGGAAATCAAACCCTCTGCCAAACCCCGTCATTGCCTGCGACAAACGTGAAGCGTTTGCGCAAGGGAGCGTTTGCGACGAAGCAATCCATTCTTTCTTTCCGCTGCCCGATGGATTGCTTCGCGGAGCCTGTCATCGGGCGCGCATTCGCGCGACCCGTTGGCTCGCAATGACGGCCGAGGGACCGTCGCTCATCGCGCTTGGCCGTCGCTCGCAATGACGGCTGATGGTTTTTCGGGTCTTCTCGCGCGGCCTTCGGTCGTGTCACTATTGCGGAAACAACGGATGTGAAGGCGAGGAACGACAAACATCATGACACCGGAACGCACGGCGTTGACTTTCCCCGATCCGCTCGCCCGCTTTCGCGACCGCCTCAGCCTGCCGTTGATCGCGGCGCCGATGTTTTTGGTGTCGGGCGTCGATCTCGTGGCGGCGGCGTGCCGCAACGGCGTGATCGGCGCGTTTCCGACGGTGAATTGCCGCAGCGCCGAACAGCTCGACGGTTGGCTCGGCGAGATCGAAGCACGATTGCAGCGGCATTCGGAAAACAGTGAAAAACCTGCCGCGCCCATTTGCCCGAACCTGATCGTGCACCGCTCCAACGCGCGGCTCGAGGCGGATCTGCAGGTGCTGTTGCGGCACAAGCCCGAGATCGTCATCACCTCGGTCGGCTCGCCGTCGCCCGTGCTGGTGCCGCTGCACGATGCGGGCGCGCTGGTGTTCGCGGACGTCGCCAGCATCCGCCATGCCGAGCGCGCGGTCGTGGCCGGCGCCGATGGATTGGTGCTGCTGACGGCCGGCGCCGGCGGGCAGACCGGCTGGCTCAATCCGTTTGTGTTCGTCCGTGCCGTGCGTGCGTTCTTCGAGGGGCCGGTAGTGCTGGCGGGCGGCATCAGTGACGGCCACGCGCTGTGGGCGGCGCAAGCGCTGGGCTGCGATCTCGCTTATATGGGCACCAAATTCATCGCGACCGCCGAGAGCATGGCGGATCCGCGATACAAGGAGATGCTGGTCGCAAGCAGCGCCGACGACATCCTGCTGACCACGGCCTTCACCGGCTTGCAGACCAACATGCTGCGGCCCTCGATTGCGGCCGCCGGCCTCGATCCGGAAGACCTGCCGCCGCGCGGCGCCATCGACATCGGCAAGGACATCGATATCGGCGCCCGCGAGAACCGCCCGGCGCGCTGGCGCGACATCTGGAGCGCGGGGCATTCGACCTCAGGCGTCACCGGCGTGCTGCCGGCCGACGAGCTGGTCGCGCGCACCCTCGCCGAATACCGCGCCGCGAGGGCCGGCCAGAGCGCTTTCCATTTCTAATGCTTCATCCTTCGAGCGGCGTCGCTTCGATGCTCTTCACTCCCCTCCCTCCACGCGCAGCGTGGCGGGGAGGGGTCCGAGGCGAGCGAAGCTCGCTCTCGAGGTCGGGGGTGGGGGTGTTTCAGCCGGCTCAGTGCCAGAACGAGAGCGAGAACTTGCTGCGCCACCCCCCACCCCCGACCCCTCCCCACCGCTTCGCGGGGGGAGGGGAGAAGAAAAATGTGCTGGCCCATGTGAGATGGATAGCGCTAGCGCCCGCAACCGCATGGCTTCCCCGCGACAAAGCGCTTCAGGGCGCCTCCCACACCGTATAGAACACCGTCCAACCACCGATTTTCCCGACCTTCGAAGGACAGACCATGCCAGCCTACCGCTCCAGGACCACGACCCACGGCCGCAACATGGCCGGCGCCCGCGGCCTCTGGCGCGCCACCGGCATGAAGAACGAGGATTTCGGCAAGCCGATCATCGCCGTGGTCAACTCGTTCACCCAGTTCGTGCCCGGGCATGTCCATCTCAAGGACCTCGGCCAATTGGTCGCGCGCGAAATCGAAAAGGCCGGCGGCGTCGCCAAGGAGTTCAACACCATCGCGGTCGATGACGGCATCGCGATGGGGCATGACGGCATGCTCTACAGCCTGCCGTCGCGCGAGATCATCGCCGACAGCGTCGAGTACATGGTCAACGCCCATTGCGCCGACGCGATGGTGTGCATCTCCAATTGCGACAAGATCACGCCGGGCATGCTGATGGCGGCGCTGCGGATCAACATCCCGACCGTGTTCGTCTCGGGCGGTCCGATGGAATCCGGCAAGGTCAGCGTCAAGGGCAAGATCCGCTCGGTCGACCTGATCGACGCCATGGTCGCCGCCGCCGACGAAAAGGTCAGCGACGCCGATGTCGAAATCATCGAACGATCGGCCTGCCCGACCTGCGGCTCCTGCTCGGGGATGTTCACGGCGAACTCCATGAACTGCCTGACCGAGGCGCTGGGGCTGGCGCTGCCCGGCAACGGCTCGCTGCTGGCGACCCATGCCGATCGCAAGGGGCTGTTCGTCGAAGCCGGTCATCTGATCGTCGATCTGGCGCGCCGTTACTACGAGCAGGACGACGAGACCGCGCTGCCGCGCGCGATCGCCAGCTTCAAGGCGTTCGAGAACGCCATGACGCTCGATATCGCGATGGGCGGCTCGACCAACACGGTGCTGCATCTGCTCGCGGCCGCCTATGAAGGCGAGATCCCCTTCACCATGCAGGACATCGACCGGCTGTCGCGCCGGGTGCCGGTGTTGTGCAAGGTGGCGCCCTCGGTGCCGGACGTGCATCTGGAGGACGTTCACCGCGCCGGCGGTGTCATGGCCATTCTCGGCGAACTCGACCGCGCCAATTTGATCAACCGCGGGCTGCCGATGGTACATTCCAAGTCGATCGAGGACGCGCTGAACCGCTGGGATATCAGCCGCACCAAGAGCGAAAGCGTGCGCCATTTCTTCAAGGCGGCGCCCGGCAACGTGCCGACGCAGCAGGCCTTCAGCCAGGACCGCCGCTTCGAGGACGTCGATACCGACCGCAGCAAAGGCTGCATCCGCGACGCCGAGCACGCGTTCTCCAGAGACGGCGGCCTTGCCGTGTTGACCGGAAACCTGGCGGTGGACGGCTGCATCGTGAAGACCGCCGGCGTCGACGAGAGCATCCTGAAATTCGCGGGGCCGGCGCGGATCTTCGAAAGCCAGGACGCCGCGGTCGAGGGCATTTTGGGCGGCAAGATCAAGCCCGGCGACGTCGTCGTGGTGCGCTATGAGGGTCCGCGCGGCGGCCCCGGCATGCAGGAGATGCTGTACCCGACCAGCTACCTCAAATCGAAGGGGCTCGGCAAAGTATGCGCCCTGATCACCGATGGCCGCTTCTCCGGTGGATCGTCGGGGCTTTCGATCGGGCATATTTCGCCGGAAGCGGCGGAAGGCGGGCTGATCGGACTGGTCGAGGAGGGCGATCGCATCGAGATCGACATTCCCGCCCGCTCCATCAGCCTCAAGGTCGATGACGCCACCCTGGCGCGGCGCCGGGAAGCGATGCTGGGCCGCAAGGCGGAAGCCTGGAAACCGGCGAAGCGAACCCGCAAGGTGACGATGGCGCTTAGGGCTTATGCGGCGCTGACCACCGGCGCCGCGCGCGGCGCGGTGCGCGTGGTCCGGGACTAGGCGTGCGTGCGAACCGGTCCCGGGACAACCCGTTTTCGCCCTTAACGCGGCATTAACCATTCCGCCACCAGAATTGCCTTCGAAGGCCGTCCGCCGCCTTAAGGGCGCAAGGCCGCGCCTCGAGACCGCCATTCGAAGGGCCGCGACATGGATTTCGACACGCTTTTCGCGAAAACCCCTGCCACCATCGACGAAATCAGATACCGCGTCGCCCGCGCGCTCGACCGGCATCCGCTGTGCCGCAATGTCGAGTTCGACATCGTCAGCATGCCCCGCACCAGCAAGAGCAACTGGACCATCAGCCTGCGCTCGGTCGCGCCGGATGGGATTTGGGAGGCGTCCGATATCGTCGCCGACATCCAGGAAGCCTACGAATTGTTGGCCGCGCCCGAGTTATCCCCGGCCTAAGCTATTGAAAAAGCGTAAGATTGATGCATTTATACCGCCGTCGCATGGTTAGGCCTTAATTAATTCCCAGTTGTCGGCAAAGTGATTGTCGTTGACGGTTCGGAAGGAAGACCAGCTTGACCAAAGCCATCGCCCTGATCGCGCTGACCTGTTTGCTCGTCGCCGGCGCGGCCGTCAGCAGTATTCTCGGCCGCAACAGCGTGCCGGCGGCCCGGGCGGATATGGCTTCCGCCGGCGTCAAAGGCCCGGTCGCGAACCGGGAAGGCAAGCAGGACAAACTCGCGGTCACGCGGCTGGCGCTGGCCTCGTTCGAGCCGGCGCAGACCGCAAGCCTGACCGAGCCGCTGCGGCAGGCCTATGCATCCGCAGCCCCCTCCGACATCGAAATGCCCGGGATCACGGCCCCCGCGGCCGAGACACCGGCGCAACTCGCGCCGCCGAAGCCGAAGCTCGCCGCCAAGCCGGCCCCGCAGAAAGCCTACACGCTGCTCAGCGACGAGCAGATCGCCACCATCAAGGATCGCCTGAGGCTGTCGTCGGACCAGGAATATTACTGGCCGGCGGTGGAAAGCGCGCTGCGCGCCGTGGCCCGTAAGATTCACGCCAGCCGCCATGGCGACACGCACGTCGCCGGCGTGCCGCCGATCGATCCCGACGCCGCCGAAGTCCAGCAGCTGAAATCCGCGGCGATGCCCCTGTTGTTCCAGTTGCGCGAGGACCAGAAGCAGGAAGTGCGCTCGCTGGCCCGCCTGATCGGCCTGGAGAAGGTCGCCGCGCAGATCTGAGGCGTTTGTCCGCGATTGAACGGTCCACGACGCCGGGGCGACTTCGGTTGAACCGAGCTGTTCGCTCCCTCAGGCGCCATCGTGGCCAAGCCACACCGGTTCGCGGCGCCGGATCAGCTCGATCACGCCTAACAGCCCTTGGAAGATCAGCCGCCGCCTGATCTTATCGGCCGAGCAAAGCACTCCGGCGAGAGGTTCACATGCAGATGCGACGCGAACATGATTTGCTGGGCGACCGCGATGTGCCGGCGGCGGCCTATTACGGCGTCCACACCCTGCGCGCGGTGGAGAATTTTCCGATCAGCGCAACGCCGATCTCGATCTATCCGGACCTGATCGTGGCGCTGGCATCCATCAAGCTGGCCGCAGCCAAGACCAATTGCGAATTGAAGCTCTTGGACCAGACGCGCGCCGACGCCATTGTCGCCGCCGCCGAAGAAATCAGGGCCGGCCGGCTGCATGAGGAGTTCGTGGTCGATGTGATCCAGGGCGGCGCCGGCACCTCGACCAACATGAACGCCAACGAGGTCATCGCCAACCGCGCCCTGGAATTGCTGGGCCGGCCCAAGGGCGACTATCATTTCCTGCATCCCAATGAACACGTCAACATGAGCCAGAGCACCAACGACGTCTACCCGACGGCGCTCAAGCTCGCGGCCTATTCCGGCATCATGCGGTTGGTTGAGGCCATGGCGGTGTTGCGTCAGGCGTTCGAGAAGAAGTCCGAGGAGTTCAAGGACATCATCAAGATGGGCCGCACCCAGCTGCAGGACGCCGTTCCGATGACGCTGGGGCAGGAATTCTCGACCTATGCGGTGATGCTCGGAGAAGACGAGCAGCGGCTGCAGGAAGCGGTGCTTCTGGTTTGCGAAATCAACATGGGCGCCACCGCCATCGGCACCGGCATCAATGCGCATCCGGACTACGCCGGACTGGTCTGCCGGCATTTGCGCGATGTCACGGGCATTCCGGTCGTGACCGCCTCGAACCTGATCGAGGCGACCCAGGACTGCGGCAGCTTCGTGCAACTCTCCGGCGTTCTGAAACGGGTCGCGGTCAAACTGTCGAAGACCTGCAATGATCTGCGGCTATTGTCATCGGGGCCGCGCGTCGGCCTCGGCGAGATCAATCTGCCGCCGATGCAGGCCGGCTCCAGTATCATGCCGGGCAAGGTCAACCCGGTGATTCCCGAGGTCGTCAACCAGATCGCCTTCGAGGTGATCGGCAACGACGTCACGGTGAGTTTTGCGGCCGAGGCCGGTCAGTTGCAGTTGAATGCGTTCGAGCCGATCATCGCGCACAGCCTGTTCAAGAGCGTCAACCATTTGCGCGCCGGCTGCCTGACGCTGGCAACAAGATGCGTGAACGGCATCACCGCCAATCGCGAGCATCTGCGCCGGGGCGTCGAAAATTCGATCGGTATCGTGACCGCGCTCAATCCCTATATCGGTTACGCCAACGCCACCGAGGTCGCCCAGGAAGCGCTCCTGACGGGCCTGAGCGTCGCCGATCTCGTGCTGGCCAGGAAGCTCCTGACGCGCGAGCAACTCGACCGGATCCTGCAGCCGGAAGTGCTGACCCGGCCGCGACCGTTCGGCATCGACCAGGCGCCCGCCGAAACCCATGTTTTAAGCCTGCGCCGCGACCAGATCGATTAAGGGGATGGGGTGGCCGGGAAGAGCGCGCAACGCTCCCAGCCTCGATACCAACATGCATGCCAACATTGGTGTTCCAAGAATGTGCACCAAGGAGGCGACTTTGCCGAGAACGTACGAGGGTGCGAGTCGGTCCCCTGCTACTTCTTCCCACTATTTCCTACGCCAGCCTACGATGTTCTGCTATTTCGTTCGCTTGATGGTAGCACCCAAGCCAGCTCACGCGAGTAGCACGCTATTTTTCACCAGGCCCTTCGCGGAATGAGCGGTTACGGAGGGACCGCCAATGGCGCAAAGCTGCCGTTCATTCGCAAACAGCAAACCCGCCGCTCAAAGGAGTGAAAATCTGGATGCCGATGAGGGATCAAACTTGCGAGTTGATTGATACTTCGGCGGCAGAAGCGATTCTTCGGCGCTCGCGTTCTTGCTAGTTCTCGATCCAGACCGTCACGCCCGGCTCGAGGCCTGCCGGCTCTGCCTTCGGGTCGAGGCGCAACCGCAGCGTATTGCGGTCATGATCTCCAATCACCCGCTCGGCCTGCCAGGTGGCGAACGTTCCGATCGGCCGCAGTTCGGTGATAACGGCATTGATTGCGCCATCGGCACCGTTCCGCATCACGCTCACTGTTCTTCCGATCGTGAAGCCACTGAGATGATCTTCGCGCGCGTTAAACGAAAGCCATTGCTCGCCTTCCGCCTCGACCATCAGGATCGGCTGACCCGCGTGAACATTCTCACCCGGCTCTGCAGCGATGACGCTGACCACCCCGTCGACTGGAGCACGCAGAATCATCTTCTCGAGACGGCGCTCCAGCACCGCGACCGCGGCCGCTGCGGCCTGCATCTGTGCGTCGGAGATCGCGCGCTCCTCCCGGGTCGGGCCCGCCACGGCCGCATCGTAGTTCGCCTGCGCCTCCGCCACATCGGCACGCGCGCTTGCAGCATCGTTTTCGGCCTGGTCAAGCGCCTGCTGGGACTCGAAGCTTTGGCGTGCCAGCGTACTGGTTCTTGCGAGCTGGGCTTGCACATATTCGAGGCGGGCGCTTGCCTTGGCGATTCCAGCCTTCAGCGAGTCGACCTGCTCGCGACGGACGCCGGCATAGACGTTGTTGCGATTTGCAGTCGCCGACGCAAGCGCGGCGCGCGCCTGATCCGCCTGTGCCGTCAACTCGATTGCGGAGAGCCTCGCCAGGACGTCGCCCGCATGTACGCGGGCGCCTTTCTCGACCGCAATTGATGCGAGCTGGCCGTCCACCTCCGGCTCCACCCTGACTTCGGTCGCCCGCACCACGCCGACAATTGCGGCCGAAGAATCGGGACGACGCTCGAAGTAGATCAGGGCACCCGCGAGCAGCACGAGCACGATTGCGCCGATCGCGGCACGCCTAACTTTGCGCATGTCGCTGTCCTCTCTTGACGGCAAACGCCGAGATCACGGCGAGCGCGAAATAAGCGAGCGTCAGACACCACAGTCCGAGCCAGTCATGCGCGACCTCCCAGATGCCGGCGCCGAGCTGGTTGATGCGCACGAGGCCATCGATCGCGGAATCGGCGGGGAAAATCCGACCGAGCGCAAGGGCCGCGTCGGGAATTGCTTCGCGCGGCCATGCGAAGCCGGCCATGAAGAACTGAGGCAGGCTGGTCGCAAGCAGGAGAATGGTCGCGTTTTCCGGCCGCGTGAACAAGGCCCCGACGGCCTGCCCCATGAAGCTGGTCGCCAGCAAAAAGACCGCAGCGAGCGCGAACAGTTGCGGAAGATGGCCGAGCGTCGAAAAGCCGTAGATGCGCGGCAGCACGATGAGATACAGCGCGAGCGCTGGCAGGTAGATTGTCAGGTGGGCTATGCCGCGGCCGAGCACACCGGCGAATGCTCCTCCGCCTCTCGCCAACGCCGTACCGGTCAGCATCGCCGCACCGATCAGAAGGGTTTGTTGCAGGATCAGCACAAACGCCGCCGGGACGACGTAGCTCGCATAGCCGCCCACCGGGTTGAAGATCGGTTGCAGCAGAACGTCGGCCGGACTCAGGCTCGCCAATTTCGCCTTCACAAGGCTTCCATCGGAGCGGGCGCCTCGCGAAACGAGGTCGGATGTCAATGCGCCGACCGCCGTGGCGACGCCGCTGGCGGTCGATCTGAATATGAACAGGTAGGTGGCGTCCGCGTAGACCGGGATGTGAACAGTGATGCCTTTGAGCACATCGCGCTCGGTGCCGGGCGGGATCTCGACGGCGACAAAGGCCTGCCCGCGATCGATTGCGGTGCGCGCCTCGGCAAGTGTTCGGGCGCGAACCACGACGCTCAATGCCCCACTCGCGTCCAGTGTCTCCACGATCCGGCGGCTGAGATCACTCAGATCATTATCGACGACTGCGACGGGAAGCTTGCGAAGGATCTGGTTGAGATAGGGCTGCGGATAGTAGATACCGTAGATCAAGGGAGCCAGGAACAGCAGGCTGAACGCGCTCCGCGCTCCGAGCACGCGCCGCCACTCCGCCGTAAAGGCGCCGCCGATGCCCCGCGGTGCGCCCCCTGTTTCGGGTTGCTCGGCAGGTCGCGCCATCTCAAACCAGCCCTTGCGCTTGAGGCTCGCCATGCGCAGCAATGCGAGACCGGCAAAGAGCATCGTAAGGCCTGCGAGCGTCGCGAAGGGAACGGCGGAATCCGAGACCGGCAATCCCCGCGCCGCTTGTCCAAGCAGGACGGCCATGTACCAGCGCAGCGGCAGGATAGTGCTCCAGACTTGCGCAAACGTATTCATGCCGACCGTGGGAAAGCCGACGCCCGCGTAGCCGAATGCAGGAGAGGCAATGAGGCCCGCAAGTCCGAGCCCCGTCGCCAAGTCGCCGACCAGGAGCTGCAGCAAGGCGCCGAGCGACAGGTGGGCAATAATCAGGAGGCAGCCAGCGGCGACCAGCAACGGCACGTCTCCCCTAAACGGGATTTTCAGCACGCCCTCAAGGAAGAGCACCTCAACCAACATGATCAGGAAAAAGATGCCGAACAGCGGCGCGAGCTTACCGACCAGCGCGACGATCGGATCGCCTCCGGCGCTTTCGAGCCACGCTCGTGCGTCGCGACGGCGGAATTCGGATCCGACGGAATAGCCTGCGGCGAGCGTGATCACCACGTGGATGATCGTCGGCAGCAGCGCACGTAGCAGAAACTGCGCATAGTTCTTTTGCGGATTGACAAGCGCGATGGTCTCGCTGGCCAGTGTTCCGACGGAAGCTGGGGCGGGGGCGGTGCGCTTGGCGGGGGCGGCCGCTGCCGCCGCAGCGGATAGCGCATCGCTCAGGCCTGAGGATGCAATGCCAGAAGGGGTCAGGAACTGCTGGTTATAAAAACCCACAACCTGTGGTCGGCGATCGGCTTTCAGGTCACGCTCGAAATCCGGCGGGATATAGATTGCCGAAATCGCCTTGCCGGCCCGTATGTCCTGCACAGCCGTCGACAGCGTACCGGAGCGGTTGACGATTTTCAGGCTCGGAGACGCCGCGACATATTCCACCAGGGCACGCGAAGCGTCCGATCGGTCCGCGTCGACGACGGTCACCCCGAGCCCCCGGATGACAGGATGGCTGAAGACAGTCGTGAGAACCACGAACGCAAATAAGGGTACGCCGAAAATCAGAAGCAACGCCACGCGATCGTGAAACAGCCAATCGCACTCGCGCCGCACGACCGAAAGAAATCCGGGCTTCGATGCCGGCCTCATGACCTGGATCGCCAGTCGAGATAGGCGCTCATCCCCGGTCGCAGTTCGGGCACCGGCTGGACCGGGTAGGCGCGGATTGAAAACGTCCGCAGGTCGAAATCGCCCGAAGCGCGCGTGGCGCGCCAGCTCGCATATTCGCCCTTGGTCGCAATGAGCTTGACTTCGACCGCGACGAGGCGGTCATCGAGAGCGGGAATGTGGACGTCAAATCGATCGCCGACTTTCAAGCCCTTCACCAGATCCTCGCGAAGATCGAAGTGGATCCAGACATCAGCCAAATCGATCAGGGTGACGAGCGGCACGCCCGGCGAAACATATTCGCCAGGCTCCACATTGCGCTGATAGATTTGCGAGGCAACGGGAGCATAGACAACCAGTTGATCGATGATTGATTGCACGCTCTGGATATCGGCATTGGCCTTTTCGACATTGGCCTTGGCAATCGCCCGTTCTTCCCTTGTGTAGCCATTGACCGCCTGATCGTAGGCTGACTTGGCCTGGTCGACCGCCCGTTCGCTTTCGTGCAGCGAATCGGTCATCTGGTCGAGGCGGGCTTGCGGCGCATTGCCTTGCTGGGTCAAAGTGTTGGTGCGGTCGAAATTTTTCTGCGCCAGAACGAGAGCGGCTTGTGCGCGCTCCAGCTCCGCCTTCCGCGCGGCGGTGACTTCGACCCGGGTTCCGACGAGTACGTTGGCAAGCTGCGACTGGGCAACGACCATCGCCGCTCGCATTTGTTCGAGTTTGGCGACAGTCTCGGGATTATCGATCCTTACCAGCACAGCGTTCGCGGGGACGTTCTGGCCGCGTTCGACGGGTATTTCCTTGACGCGTCCGTCGACGCGCGCGGCGATGTCGAGCCGCGTCGCGTCGGCCTCGCCCTGGACAAGCAACGGCTCCGGCCGCAACAGATAGAAGAGCGAAAGAGCGACGACGACAACCGCAATGGCGGCAACGATAATGGAAGGAGCGCGCGTCGCGGCGCGCGTGTTCTTCTCTTGTCCGTCACTTGGCGCGTCGGACGTACCTTGAGCTTCCTCGTCAGAGGTCGGTATGTCCATGCCTGACTCCACTTAGTTCATGACAGTCTTGGTTGTTAGGCCTCGCCGGACCTCCATGCGCCGTGTCTGACTCGGCGGCACCGTGACTTAGCCAGCGTGCACATTTCGCCGCTTGTCCGGATGCGCTCCGATTTGCATGTTCGTGCGGTTCGCCGTCGCTCGCAGCCTTAAGCGCAGCGAAAACGTCGCGCGCATGGCTGTCGCCGGCAATGAGGCTACAGAAGACGCCGCGGCGAGTCGAGGGGGCGCTATGCTCCGCATATTCGAAGTCGCAAAAACCCTTCTGTCGGTCATGGACCGGTGCCGCAATATCCCTCGCGTGCCGAATGTACGGAATGAACCGCGCCGTACGACGGCGATGAAGAAGCACAACCATTCCAGCGACGATCGTCCCATCCAATATCGTGGCAAGTATTCGCGGCACAGTCGCGGTCAAGCGCTGACCAATTTCGCGTCAGGTCGCCACACGGGTGCCACATGTCTGAAGCCGTCAGGAAGAACAATCGAAGCGCTGGCGCCAGCGCTGTCGTCCCTCGTCTTTTTGTCCTCGAGTTGAATGCCGGCCGCATTCACTCCATGAATGCGGACGGTTCCGACCGCAAGACCATCGTGTCGGATTGCAATTTGCCCGACGGCATCGTCGTCGATACCGAAGCTGGCCATATCTACTGGACCAACATGGGCATCCCAAGCCTGAACGACGGATCCGTCGAGCGCGCCGATATCGACGGCAAGAACCGCAAGACCATCGTCGCTCAGGGAGACACCCACACTCCGAAGCAGATCATCCTCGATAAGAAAGGCGGCAAGCTCTATTGGTGCGACCGCGAGGGTATGCGCGTCATGCGCTGCAACCTGGACGGCTCGCAACTGGAGACGCTCATTGAGACGGGGCGCGGCGAAGCCGACAGCCGGGATCCGACGCGATGGTGCGTTGGGCTGACGATCGATCCGAAATTCGGACATATCTACTGGACGCAAAAAGGCCCAGACAATGCCGGGCTCGGTCGCCTGTTCCGAGCCAATGTCGAAATTCCCGCCGGCCAAACTGCAGCCACCAGGTCCGACATCGAGATCTTCTTCAAGGATCTGCCGGAACCGATCGATATCGAGCTCGACCACAAGAACCGTGTTCTCTACTGGACTGACCGCGGCGACCCTCCGCGCGGCAACACAGTCAATCGCGCCTCGATAGACAACAAGCCTGTCGAGCCGGAGATCGTGGTGACCCACCTCATGGAGGGGATCGGTATCGCGCTCGATATTCCAAACGACCGCATGTTCGTGACCGATTTCGCCGGCTCAATCTACTCCGCCCGGCTCGACGGATCCGGTGAACGGAATTTCCTGTTCGCACAGGGCAACCTCACCGGCATCGCCTACGCCGAAATCCCGAAGGAGAAGTAACGTGTCGCAAAACAATCCCATTCGCCGAGTTGCCATTATTGGCACGGGCGTCATCGGCGCCAGCTGGTCCGCACTGTTCCTTGCCCACGGCCTTGACGTGGTGGCGACAGACGTCGCGCCGGGCGCGGAAGCGGCATTGAAGCGCTTTGTTGCAGCGGCGTGGCCCGCACTGCAGCGGCTTGGCCTTGCATCCGGTGCTTCCCAGAACAGGCTGTCATTCACCGCGGTCCTGACGGACGCCGTCAAGGACGCCGATCTGGTCCAGGAAAACGGACCCGAGAAGATCGACTTCAAGCAGACGCTCTATCGGCAACTGGATGAACTGCTGCATCCCAGCGTCATCATCGCCTCAAGCTCGTCGGGGCTCACCATGAGCGAAATCCAGAAGGGCGCCGCGTCTCATCCGGAGCGCTGCGTGATCGCCCACCCCTTCAATCCGCCGCATCTGGTCCCGCTGGTCGAGATCGTCGGAGGAGCGAAGACGTCGAAGGATACGATCGAGCGCGCAGCGGAATTTTACACGTCGATCGGGCAGCGGACGGTGCGCCTCAACAAGGAAATGCCGGGGCATGTCGCCAACCGCCTCCAGGCTGCGTTGGCGCGCGAGGTCTATTACCTCGTTGGCGAGGGCGTGGTCAGCGCCGCCGACGTCGACACGGCCCTGTGCTGGGGCCCGGGCCTGCGCTGGGGCATCATGGGCAACTTGATGCTCAACCACCTCGGCGGCGGTCCGGGCGGTATCGAGCACTTCTTCCAGCAGTTCACCGGTCCAATGACGGCCTGGTGGAAGACCCTTGGCTCGCCGGTGCTGACTCCCGACGTGCAAAAGAAGCTCATCGACAGCGTCCACGCCGAGGTCGGATCGCGCACCATCGACGAACTCGCGGCGGAGCGCGACGAAGTCCTGCTCGGCCTGATTGAGCTGCGCAACAAGGTTGCCAAGGCGAGCCAAACGAAATCGACGGCGCCGGTCGCCTGAGACCAGGCGCCAGCGGCGATATCGATCACGCATCCGACACGTCCTTCAAATCTTCCGGCTTTCAAGCCGCCGCCAAAGGAGTCCAAAATGCCCACCGCAACCGCAGCAAGCAAGACCACCACGCCGAAGCCGGTGCCCGTACCCAACGGCGATTTCTATCAGCTGGTCGACCTTCTCACCCCCGAAGAGAAAGCGCTGGTCAAAAAGGTGCGGACATACTTGGAGAGCAAGGTCCAGCCGATCATCAACAAGTACTGGTCCGATGATGCGTTTCCGTTCGAACTGCTGCCTTCATTCAAGGAGCTCGGCATCGGCGGGCTCGGCTTTGAGGGTTACGGCTGCGCGGGTGGCAGCCAAAAGCTGTTCGGCTTCGTCGCGATGGAGATGGCGCGCGTCGACGCGTCGATCTGTACGTTCTGGGGCGTACACAGCGGCCTGGCAATGGGCTCGATCTATCTCGACGGATCCGAAGAGCAGAAGCAAAAATGGCTACCGCAAATGGCGCGCTACGAAAAGATCGGGTGTTTCGGGTTGACCGAGCCACTGGTCGGTTCGGGAACGAGCGGCGGTCTCACGACAACCGCCAAACGTGAAGGCGATACCTGGATTCTCAATGGACAGAAGCGGTGGATCGGTAACGCGCCATGGTGTGACGTTTCGATCATCTGGGCGCGCGATCTCGCGGACAACCAGGTCAAGGGATTCATCGTTGAGAACAAGTCGACGCCCGGTTTCAGCGTCGAGAAGATCGAGCACAAAATCGCGCTCAAGGTGGTCCAGAACGGCCAGATCACGCTGAAGGATGTGCGGGTGTCTGAAGCGAACCGCCTGCAGGGCGGCAATTCGTTCCGCGATACCGCGCGCGTGCTGCGGATGACGCGATACATGGTGGGTTGGGCGTCAACCGGCATCCAGATGGGCGCATTCGAAGCAACCCTCAAATACGCCCAGGAGCGACTGCAATTCGGCAGGCCGATCGCTTCGTTCCAGTTGATTCAGGATCTGCTCGCCAAGATGCTTGGCAATCTGACCGCGTGCCAGTGCCTGATGCTCCGTTTGGCGCAGCTCGATGACGAAGGCAAGCTTGGCGACCATCATGCGGCGCTCGCGAAGGCGTTCTGCACGGCGAAATCGCGCGAGACGGTCTCATGGGGTCGCGAGGTCCTGGGCGGCAACGGCATTGTCGCCGACTACAACGTCGCACGCTTCTTCGCGGACGCCGAGGCGCTGTACTCCTACGAAGGCACTTATCAGATGCAGAATCTGATCGTCGGCAAGGCCATCACCGGTCACGGCGCCTTCCTGTGACATCCCAGCGGCCGGCGCTCCGACGCCGGCAGCCCCCCATCCAGGAGATATGACTATGGTTTCGGCTGCACCGTTCACCTCTTCGCCTGCAACAGTACCCAACTCCGTGCCCAGAGCGGCGTTGGCGCTTGCGAACGTCCAGTACGAGAAAAAGGGTTCGATCGCCTACGTGGCGGTCAATCGGCCCAAGGTGCTCAACGCGCTCAATACGCCGACTTGGACCGATTTGAAGGCCGCATTCGAGGATGCAAAGGTCGATGCGTCTGTGCACGGCGTGATCCTCACCGGCGCGGGCGACAAGGCTTTCATCGCCGGCGCAGACATCGGTGAACTCGCGCATGTCGACGCCTATGAAGCGGAAGAGTCCAGCCGGTTCGGGCAGAGCGTGCTGGACGTCATCGAAAATCTCGGCAAGCCGGTGATCGCGGCGATCAATGGCTTTGCGCTCGGCGGCGGCTGCGAGACGGCGATGGCTTGCACGATGAGGATCGCGGTGGAGCATGCCAGATTTGGGCAACCCGAAGTCAAGCTGGGCCTGCTGCCCGGCGGTGGCGGAACGCAGCGGTTGCCGCGGCTGGTCGGAAAGGGCCGTGCGTTGCAACTGATCCTCACGGGCGAGACGATTTCCGCGCAGGAAGCCTATCGTATCGGCCTCGTCAACGAAGTCGTTTCCGCAGCCAGCCTGATTGACCGTGCCGAGACGATTCTGAAGCAGATCGCGGCCAACGCTCCGATCGCCGTGAAGTTCTCCCTGGAGGCGGCGAACAAGGGGCTGGAGACCAGCCAAAGCGAAGGCCTTGCGTTGGAAGCTTCCTACTTCGGCATTTGCGCCGCCACCGAAGACAAGAAGGAAGGCACCTCCGCCTTCCTCGAGAAACGTGCACCGCAGTTCCGAGGCCGGTAAAGCAGCCGCAGCCTACAGCGCCTTCAGAAAGGACAGTCATGGCAAGCAACAACATTTTCTCTGGACTGAAAGTAGTAGATCTGGCGAGCTTCATCGCAGGCCCCAGCGCCGCGGTGATCCTGTCCGACTTCGGCGCTGACGTCATCAAAGTGGAGCCGCCGAGCGGCGAGCTATGGCGGCATGCGCACAACCTGCCTCCGCAGCCGGTCGCCGAGGATGCCTACCCCTGGCACCTCGCCAATCGCAACAAGCGGGGTATGGCGCTTGATCTGAAGTCGCCGAGCGCCCATCAGATTCTCGAAAAGCTCGTCAAATGGGCCGACGTTCTCATCGTCAATACGCCGCATCCGGCACGCGCGCGACTGAAGCTTGAATATAAAGATGTGGTGCAGTGGAACCCGCGCTTGATCTACGCGGACCTCACGGGTTTCGGCGACAAGGGACCGGATGCAGATCTGCCCGGCTTTGACATCACGTCGTACTGGGCACGCAGCGGATTGCTGTCGATGACGCGCGATGCCGGCGCGCCGCCGACCTGGCCGGTGGCCGGCAGCGGTGACAATGCCACCGCCGTTGGGCTCTATTCGGCGATCGTCACCGCCTTATATCGTCGCGAGCGCACGGGGGAGGGCGCGCATGTCACGACCTCGTTGCTCGCCGAAGGCGTGTGGTCCGCCAGCGTCTCGATCCAGGCAGCGCTGTGCGAGGCGAAATTCTTCGGGCTGCACGATCGCAAGAACCCTGTGAATGCGGCAATGAACGTCTATCGCGCCAAGGATGACACCTGGTTCGTTCTCCTCATCACGCCCGACAAGCTGGCAGCCGTCGCCAAGGCCCTTGGCCGCTCTGACCTTCTGACCGATCCGCGGTTCTCCGATCCGACGCAGTTGATGGCGAATATGCCACAGCTCACGGCGATCCTCGATGAGATCTTCTGTGCCGAGCCGATGGCGCATTGGTATGACGTGTTCAACGGCGTTCACGTGACGTTCGGAGCGGTGCGTGGGCCACAGGATGTGATCAACGATCCCCAGCTCCGGGCGAACGACATCGTCGTTCCGCTCGAAGGCGCCGGCGGCAAGCTGACGTCGACGATCAGCAGCCCGCTTCAGGTGCATGGCGTCGCCAAAGTGTCCGCCAAGCGCGCCCCAAAGATTGGAGAACACAACGATGAGGTTCTCCGGCAGCTCGGATTCAGTGCGACCGAAATCGATGGTTTGCGTGCGAGCGGTGCTATTCCGAAAGCAAAGGAGCATGCGGCCTAGCGCACACTGCCGGGGCGGCGGGAGCCGCCCCGAACCTCGACTTGCAGTAAAATTCACCAAAGGGACCAGGACCTCGACCATGGAAGAGATTGTTACCGAACATGCGGAAGGCATCCTGCGCGTCCAGTTGAACCGCCCGACAAAGCGGAACGCGATGACTTCAGCCATGTACATGGCTCTCGCAGGCATCTTCAACGAGGCGGCGAATGACGAGAACACGCGTGTCGTCCTTTGGCACGGCGCGGGAGACTCGTTCTGCGCAGGCAACGATATCGAGGATTTTCTGAAGAATCCGCCCGGGCCGGGAGAATCTCCGCAAGCCCGACTGATGGAGGCGCTGGTCAACATCGACAAGCCGCTGGTCGCCGCGGTCCACGGCGCCGCGATCGGCGGCGGCACCACCATGTTGACGCACTGCGACTTCATCTACGCCGGCGAGAGTGCGAAATTCCAGATGCCCTTCATCAATCTTGCTGTCGTACCGGAATTCGGATCGAGTTGCTCCGTGCCGGCGCGGATCGGTCATGTTCGTGCGGCAGAGCTGATTTTGTTGGGAGCTCCCTTTGATGCCATGCGTGCCGCGGAGTTGGGTCTGGTTACCGAAGTCGTCTCCGACAACGATCTCCGGGCGAGAGCAACCGAAACGGCTCGGAAATTGGCAGCGAAGCCGGCGAACGCGCTGCAAGCCAGCAAGAGGCTTATGAAGCAGCCATTTCGCGAGCAGATGAAGGCAGCGATGAAGGCCGAGAACGAAGAGTTCAGCGCGCAAGTCCGCTCTGAAGACGCAAAAGAGGCGTTCTCGGCTTTCCTGGAAAAGCGCAAGCCTGACTTCACGAGGAGCACCAAGTCTCCAGCGACTGCATAGAGCGAACATACGATCCCGCCGGACATGCGATCACCGCGATTGAACATTCCGGGCAAGTGCAGTGTCTCTGGCAGAGCTTCGCGCGCCACGCCGCCCGAGGACGGAGTGGCCTGACCTGTAATGGAGAATACCATGGATAAGCCGATGAATGTGTGCGTATTGGTTGGAAGCCTACGGAAGGCTTCGTTGAACGGGATGCTGGCCAATGCGCTGATCTGGCTCGCGCCGTCCTCGATGAAGCTCGATATCGTCGAGATCGGGCAATTGCCGCTTTACAATGAGGATCTTGAGACCGCGGCTCCGCCCGAGCAATGGACCGCGTTCCGCCAGCGCGTCAAGGCGGCGGATGCAGTTCTGTTCGTCTCGCCGGAATATAATCGCTCGGTGCCGGCCGTTCTCAAGAATGCCCTCGATGTCGGCTCCAGGCCGTATGGGAGCAGTGTCTGGGACCGCAAGCCCGGCGCGATCGTCAGCAGCTCGCCGGGCGCGATCGGGGGCTTCGGTGCCAATCATCATCTCAGGCAGTCACTCGTGTTTCTGAACGTGCGGACCATGCAGCAGCCCGAGGCCTATGTTAGCCATGTCGACAAGCTCTTCGATGAACATGGTAAGCTCGCCGGCGACGGCACCCGTAAATTCCTGCAGGAGTACATGCAGGCGTTCTCGAATTGGGTCCAGACGATCCGATCCGATTGAAATCGAAGGTGAATCTCAAAATTGTATTGGCCGCATGCCCTCGAATTCGTCGCGGCACGCGTCGCTGAAGCCTCGCAACAGATCGATCGTGCCATTAATGGCCATTTCACGCAGTTCGACGAAACTCTTGTCCGGCTCCAAATAGGTGTCCAGGATTTTCCGGGCGACGTCTTCGGCACAATGGACCACCGGCTTTGAAGACATCGCCCGCATGCTGCTCAGCTTTGCGTAAACGCCGACCAGGCCGGGAATGTCGGCTTCATCGTGCTGGAGCGCATCAATGTAGCATTTGGCGGCTTCCTCGATGAAATCCCTGTAAAGCATCTGCCGGCGGGTCTTCTCGTGAAGGATCCACTCGGTGCGGACCTGGCTTCGGTGATTCAGCCAAGTTGCAATTCCGCTCGTCAAGCCGCCGACGGCTGCTCCGGTGAGGGCGGCGAGCGCGGAGATGACGGAGACATCCACAGGTGCCATTCCAAACCAGCTTGCGGCATCCGGCAGCGATGACTGCCGGGCCTGACTACGACGATGACGCGGACGACCGCGACCCTTCGGAAATCAGCCGCGAGCTCCGTTGCCCCGACAGATAAGACCAGAGCCATTGCGTTTGAACGCGGAACCGGTTCTGAAGCTGCGGCAGCGCGAGCACATGTAGCGCGGCCCACACCAGCCAGGTCACAAAGCCACTGCTGCGCAAATGGCCGGACTCGAGGATGGCGAAGTTTTTGCCGACCACCGCCATATTGCCTTTGTCGCGGTATCGAAACGGTCGACCATCCTTGCGGCCTCTGACACGGTTGGCGATGACATGTCCGACAAATCGGCCCTGTTGAATGGCTGCCTGCGCCACTCCGGGCACTGGGTGACCATCCTGGGTCATCGTGGCCGCGTCGCCCGCCACAAAGACGTTGGGTGCGTCGGGGATGTCCATGAAAGCGCCGACGAAGGCGCGCCCGGCGCGGTCTGTCTGCGTTCCAAGCATTTTCACGACCGGCGAGGCGCTGACGCCCGCCGTCCAAAGCACAGTGGCGCTGGGAATCCGGACGCCCGCCGCGATCACGCCCTGATCATCGACCTTCTCGACCTTTACGCCCGTCGAAACTTCAACGCCGAGCTTGGTTAGTCGCTTGGCCGCTTTTCGCGACAGCGATTCCACAAATGTCGGAAGAATACGAGCGCCGCCGTCCAGTAATACAATTCGGCTCTTGGCGGGGTCGATTTTGCGGAAATTTTTGCGCAGGGTCACCGAGACCAGTTGAGCGATCGAAGCGGCAAGCTCGACGCCGGTCGGGCCAGCGCCCACCAACACGAAGGTCATTTGGCGATCGCGTTCTTTCGGGTCATCGGTCGATTCCGCCAATTCGAACGCACTCAGGATCTTGGTTCGGATCGTTTCAGCGTCGTTGAGGCTCTTGAGGCCTGGCGCGAACCGTGCGAACTCGTCATGACCAAAATAGCTCGGACGCATTCCGGTGGCGATCACCAGAAAGTCGTACTCGAGTTTTCGACTGCCAATCCCCGGGCAAATGGCCTCGAGGGCGCGAGCTCCCAGGTTGATGCCCTTAACTTCTGCCAGCAATACGCTGAGGTTCTTCTGTTTCGCCTCGAGCTGCCGGATCGGCGCTGCTATCTCGGAGGGTGACAAGACAGCGGTGGCCACCTGATACAGGAGCGGCTGAAAAATATGGTGGTTACGCCGGTCGACCAGCGTTATTTCGACATTGGCTCGCTTGAGCGCCCGTGCTGCCGCGATGCCGGCGAAACCGCCGCCGATGATCAAGACGCGTTTCGGGACCGCCTTTGTTATAGGTGGCTTTTCTTGCGGGAACGATTTGGTCAGAACTGTAGTCATGGATGTACCAACGATCTCCAGGGCCAGCCGCCCGATTAGCACTGGGATACAGCAGGGCTTCGGGCCAATCTTGAACGGTGGTGCGGTGCATAGAACGTCTATGCCGCTTTTATGCTGGCGCGGGCAATACGCGCTCGAACAGCATGCGCGGGAGGATCAGCCCGAAGGTCATGGCCATGATGATCAGAAATGCCGTGGCGCCGTTCGTGGCGATGCTCGTCAGCAGAGCCACTGGCGCGCTCGGCCCGATCGAGACCAATTCGACGAGGCCAGTCGCGGCGTTGAACAGGAAAAAGCCCGGCATCAATGAGACGACGGCGGAAAAGGCGAGAGCCGCGAAGGGCAGATGCAGGCGATCGGCTATTGGCGTCACGAGGACGCTGACGAGCATGCAGGCGACGAGCGCGCCAGTCGCGGCATTTGTCCCCACGACGGAGATCAGCGCCCAGCGCGCGGCATGCGCGAGCATGCCGGCCGCGATCGGGAGCGCGAGCAGGCGCCACGGCATTGAGAAGAACGTGCCAAAGGAGGCGACGGCGCATCCTGCCGCAATCACGTCGATGACCAAGGGCACGGGTGGAGATGATCCGGCTATCGCGAGGTTTGCGCCGACCGCGGTGAACCCGAACAGGCCGCCGGCGCAGATCAGGAGCACGATGACGCCGGCATGGGCCAGGCGCACGATTCCCAGCGCGATGCGCGTACGAGCGAGGTCGATGGCACCGTTGAGGATATGCGGGCCGGGAACCAGCACCATGCAGGGACAGAAACCGACCAGCGCTATTGCCCCCGATAGCTGGAAACGGCTGGCAGCAGCAGCCACGATACCCGCGATAGACGCGGCACAAAGTGGCTGGATCAGTGGATCATTGCTGAAGCGGGACAGCCAACGCCTGACGAGCGCACCGATGGCGGCGCTGGCCGCGATCAAGAGCAGGCTTGTCGCATCCAGTACGCCGAAAATGACGCCAAGCGAAGCCGCGCCAATGGCTGCAAAGAGCGTGAAGCGTGGCGTGGAAGCTGGCGGCAGACGGCCAGCCGACGTGAGTGCGGATTGCGCAGTCTCGGCCGGCAACGTGCCGTGGCAGACTTGGTCCAATACCGTCATGACGGCCAGGACTCTGCCCATGTCGACCCCGAGCGGCTTGGTGGGAACGATTCGTGAGACGGGCGCGCCGTCGAGTTCGACGGTGAGCTCACCCCAGTAAGGTAGCACCTTAACCGTCACGCCAAGAGCGCGCCCAAGCCGCTCGGCAGCGGTAACCGTCCGTTCTGTGGTCTGCCCGTGAGCAAACAGGAGTGTGGCGGCCAGCGCGGTCGTCTCCAATGCCGCCTTGCATGTCAGCGGCTCGGGGCGCGTTGTTTCGCTTTTCAGATTGGTCAATTGCGTCGCGCGGTCCAATAGCCCGTGCATCGCGCGCCTCCCGCGCGGCCACTCCATCTTCCGCGCCCGGATGTCCCGGAAAGCCTCCCCGTGCCGGATGCAAATTTGTCTTGAACCGTCACCGACGCACGAACCGAACCGGACTTCGCGACGTATCCCCTGAATTTTACCAGATTGGGGTGAGTCACGATGCCATCGGAGATATTGACGGTGAAGTTGTAACTGGGATCGCATGCGCCCGTTTGCGTCACGAAGACGAGATACCAGGAGCCATCATAGGCGGAACGCGCGTATGCCACAGATGCCGGGGCGATAAAGCAGGCGGCTGCAATCATCCAGAGCGAGGGCGTCTTCATCGATAGTTCTCCGTTAGGCAAAGCGGTCGCTTCCAAGCAACCGCAACAGACCTCGTCAATATTCGAATTTGGGAGCGGCGCGTTGCCGATTCGAACGATGATCTGCGTTAGGAAAAAGCTTGCGCAGGGCGCTTGTTGAAACGTGCTCGAACCATCCTGAATCGTGCGATCGCGACGCGTGTCGCTAGAACTGAATTCGTCAGCTGACAGTTTTGAGCATGATTGGCCCCAATCGAGCAGCCACGTTCAATCGCCGCCGAGGGGGAGGATGCATATCGGATGCACACACTGCGGCTGTTCGAACTGAACACCACAGCTCTCATTTTGAAAGAACTCGGAGCAGCGAGATGAACGTCAAATCCATTGCTGGCCAGCTTGGGGAAAGACGAGTTCGCTCTGCATTATCGTCGGATTCTGCTCAGCCGCTGGCTGACCATTGGCGTGTGTCTGACTTCGTCGCTCTCACAAAGCCACGTGTGATGATGCTTGCTGTCTTCACCGCGCTCGTCGGATTGAGCCGCGCTCCAGTTCGACTTGATCCGCTAACCAATCTTGCCGCGGTTCTTGCCATTGCCGCGGGAGCTGGAGCCGCCGGCGTGCTCAATATGTGGTACGACGCAGATATCGATGCCATCATGAGCCGCACTGCGATGCGGCCAATTCCCCGGGGCAAAATCTCCCGGTTCGAGGCGCTTGTCGTTGGACTCGCTCTTGGCGGTTTCGCAGTGATGGCTCTCGCGTTGGCGACGAACCTCACAGCAGCCGCACTGTTGGCCTGCACCATCCTCTTTTATGTTGTCGTGTACACAGCGTGGTTGAAGCGGTCCACGCGACAGAACATCGTCATCGGCGGCACTGCAGGAGCGCTGCCGCCTGTTATCGGATGGGCCGCTGGAACCGGAGAAGTCGGGCTCGAGCCGCTTACGCTGTTCCTCATTATTTTCCTCTGGACGCCGCCCCATTTCTGGGCTCTCGCGCTCAATCGTACCGACGACTACGCGCGTGCGGACGTGCCGATGTTGCCGGTTGTCGCGGGACGCGCTGCAACGACGCGTCAGATCCTGATCTACAGCGGCCTGCTGGTTCTCGCCTCGGAGCTGCCCTGGATGCTCGGGTTTGCAGGGGCGATCTATGGCGTGATCGTCGCGATCTGCGGGGCTGTTTTCCTGCTGCTCGCACACCGGCTGAACAGAAGCATTGAGGCCGATCGCCGCGCGGCTCACAGGTTGTTTGCGTTCTCCATCTTCTATTTGTTCGTGCTGTTTGCGGCCCTCCTGATTGACCATGGCCGCGGCGTCTCGGCGCATGCCGAACTCAAGTCAGGCGCCGTCCGCAGCGCATGCTGCACCGTCAACTTCAGCGAGGTCTAACATGCGATATGGCTTATTTGCCGCCGTCCTGATCGGTGCCGCGACACTTGGTGGCTGCACGGAAGGCGTGCTCGATCCGCAAGGGCCGATTGCCGTCGCCGACCGAGAAATTCTACTGAACTCGCTTGCCATCATGCTGGCGATCGTGATCCCGGTAATCCTGGCCACACTTGGCGTTGCTTTCTGGTTTCGTGCATCGAATGAGCGGGCGCGCTATCGGCCAAATTTCGCCTATTCCGGCCGTCTCGAGATGCTCGTCTGGTCGATCCCCGCCATGACGGTGTTCCTGGTTGGCGGCGTTGCGTGGGTCGGCGCACACGATGTGAGCCCGCGCAAACCGATCGCATCCACAGTGAAGCCCCTGCGGGTCCAGGTCGCCTCGCTCGACTGGAAATGGCTGTTCATCTATCCCGATCAGGGTGTCGCAAGCGTCAATCGGCTGACCATCCCGGTCGGCACGCCGGTCAGTCTGGAGCTGACGTCCTCAGGCGTGATGAACAGCTTCTTTGTGCCGCAGCTGGGCAGCCAGATCTACACCATGGCGGGAATGATCACCCGTCTTCAGCTGCAGGCCGACTATCCTGGAACATACCGCGGATTTTCTGCGCAGTTCAGCGGCGAGGGCTTTTCCGACATGCATTTCGACGCCGATGCCGTGCCGGACGAAAAGTTCGCGCAGTGGCTTGACTCAGTCCGCAGTGCCGGTCCGGAGCTTGACGCGAAGACTTATGCGGATCTGGCGAAGCCGAGTGCTGCCGTGGCGCCATTCGCCTATCGCTCGGTCGCGCCAGGTCTGTTCGACAGCATCATGGTCTCCGAAATGCAGTCCGACGATGCAATGTGCCGCAGCTATCCCACGTCAATGAGGGCGGAAAGATGAATCTACTTGGCACGCTGAATTGGAGCGCGATCCCCTTCGACCAGCCGATCATCATGGGGGCATCGGGCGGCGTGGTCCTGGCCATCGTCTGCATCCTTTCGTGGGTCACGCTCAAGGGCTACGTGCCTTATCTCTGGCGGGAGTGGCTCACCTCCGTCGATCACAAGCGCATCGGCATCATGTACATTATCCTCGCGCTGATTATGCTGCTGCGCGGCTTTGCTGACGCCATCATGATGCGGGCGCAACAGGCGGTCGCAGCAGGCGGTGCGCAGGGATATTTGCCGCCCGAGCACTTCGACCAGATCTTCTCGGCGCATGGCACGATCATGATCTTCTTCATGGCGATGCCGTTCGTGATCGGAATGATGAATTTCGTTGTGCCGCTGCAGCTCGGCGTCCGCGACATGGCGTTTCCGACCTTGAACTCGGTAGCCCTCGGGCTGACCGCGTCGGGTATTCTCCTGGTCAACATCTCGCTCGCGGTCGGCGAGTTCGCGAAAACCGGCTGGGTCGCCTATCCGCCGCTGAGCGAACTGCAATTCTCGCCCGGGGTCGGCGTCGACTACTATCTCTGGTCGCTGCAAATCTCCGGCGTCGGCACGTTGATGACCGGAATAAACTTCGCCGCGACCATCCTCAAAACGCGGGCGCCGGGGATGAGCTATAAGCGCATGCCCGTCTTTTGCTGGACGTCGCTCGCCGCGAACCTGCTGATTGTCGCGGCTTTCCCGGTCCTGACCGCGACCTTGGCGATGCTGTTGCTCGATCGCTACCTCGGCCTTCACTTCTTCACGATCGATGGCCAGGGCAACGCGATGATGTACGTCAACCTGTTCTGGGTTTGGGGCCATCCGGAGGTCTACATCCTGGTCTTGCCGGCGTTCGGTATCTTTTCCGAGGTTGTCTCGACGTTCTCCGGCAAGCCGCTGTTTGGCTATCGCTCCATGGTTGCCGCGACGATGGCGATCTGCGTGCTGTCGTTCATTGTCTGGCTGCACCACTTCTTCACCATGGGCGCCAGCGCGAATGTCAACGGCTTCTTCGGGGTCATGACGATGATCATCGCCGTGCCGACGGGCGTCAAAGTCTTCAACTGGCTGTTCACCATGTACGGCGGCCGCATCCGGTTCACCGTTCCGATCCTGTGGTCGATCGGCTTCATGGTGACCTTCGTGATCGGCGGCATGACCGGCGTGTTGATGGCCGTGCCTCCCGCCGACTTCCAGCTTCACAACAGCCTGTTCCTGATCGCGCATTTCCATAATGTCATCATCGGCGGCACAGTGTTCGGCCTGATGGCGGGCTACAATTACTGGTTCCCCAAGGCATTCGGCTTCAAGCTCGACGAACGCTGGGGCAGGGCCTCGTTCTGGTGCTGGCTGATCGGCTTCTACATCGCTTTCATGCCGCTTTACGCGCTGGGCCTCATGGGCATGACCCGCCGGATGCAGCATTACGACGTTGCCAGCTGGCAACCGTGGTTGGTGGCCGCAGCAGTCGGCGTCGTCATCATCCTCGCGGGGATCGTCTGCCAGGTTGTCCAGCTCGTGGTCTCGATCCGCGACCGCGAACAACTGAAGGTGACCGCGGACCCATGGAACGGCCGCACGCTGGAATGGGCGACCGCTTCGCCGCCGCCGGCCTGGAATTTCGCTCTGTTGCCGCAAGTCACGGACGTCGACGCTTTCTGGAAAAAGAAGCAGCGCGAGCGCACGCAAGGGCAGCCGGCGAGAGAACGCAAGTTCGAGCCGATCGAGATGCCGAAGAGCAGCGCGACCGGCTTCGTCACCGCATTTTTTGCGGTCGTTACCGGCTTTGCGGTGATCTGGCACATCTGGTGGATGACCGGTGTTGGCGCAATCGGCGTCTTTCTGACCATGCTTACCTTCGCGTTTCGCGACGAAGAGGAAATCGAAATCCCAGCCGAGCAGATTGCGCGGTTCGAGCAGGCGCACCAGGCGGAGATTGCGGTATGAACATCGCTGTTGCAGTTGATGATGAGGTTCGTCACGAGGCGCGTCCGAGTGCAAGCGAGGCCGGTCCCGCCGCAAAGCGGATCGTGGTTGGCTACGGCTTCTGGATATTCCTCTTGAGCGACATCGTGATGTTCTCGGCGTTCTTCGCCGCTTACGCGGTGCTCACGCATGCGACCGCCGGTGGTCCGACTGGCGCGCAGCTGTTCAACCAGCGCAGCGTTGCGATCGAAACCGGCTGCCTTCTCGCGTCGAGCTACACCTGCGGATTGATGTCCCTGGCCATTAGTTCGCGGCGCTACGCCGGCACTTATTTGGCTGCCCTCGTCACCTTCGTGTTGGGGGCCTCGTTCCTGGCGCTGGAGGTGCGGGAGTTCGCCAGTATGATCGCCGTCGGAGCCGGTCCGCAACGCAGCGCGTTCCTCTCCGCCTTCTTTACTCTTGTCGGCTGTCATGGGCTGCATGTCACCGCGGGCCTGGTCTGGCTGGTGGTGATGATGGCTCAGGTCGCGATCAAGGGCTTTCACGCGACCGTCGAACGCCGTCTGCTCTGCTTTTCCCTGTTCTGGCATGCGCTCGATATCGTCTGGGTATGGCTGTTCACGGTGGTCTATCTGATGGGAGTCCTTTCATGACCGACACGCATTACGATCGCGCGCCCGGCGACGCGTCAGCACTTCCCGACGTGGAACAGGGAGCGTCATCCGGCGTGCTTGTCTATACGATCGGATTGGCTCTCGCGGTGGTCCTGACGGCCATGTCGTTCTGGGTCGCCAACACGTCGCTGCTCTGGGTCGGCGGTGTCTCTCTCGGCCTGACCGTCCTCGCGATCGCGCAAATGGGCATCCACCTGGTGTTCTTCCTGCACGTCACCACGGGGCCGGACAACACTAACAACGTGATGGCACTGGCGTTCGGTGTGCTGATCGTCACCCTGGTCGTCGTCGGATCGCTTTTGATCATGGCAGATCTGAACGACAACATGATGCCTGCGGCTGAGCTGATGAATCTGCAAATGCAGCACTGAAGAGCGTCGTAGGGATATAGGCTGCTAATCAACACAAACCACCAAGCCGTCACACGTTTGTCCAAGCACTGGGAACAACACCAACGCTAACATTTCATATTGAATTGATGCGCGGTTGATACGCCACGGATGGTGGGGACGAAAAATGCTGAAAGGATACACTGCGCCGCGGTCCCCACTGGGCGCCGCTGCATTGGTCCCGTCGCCACCTTGGCATTTTGCAGGCGACGTCCTGGCGGTGGAGTTTTGGAATGATCCCGATATATCAGTCCAGACCCTCCCGGCGGGTATCGAGCTTGATAAGATATGTCCAGGCCGCTCTGTTGCACTCTTCACGGATTATCAGTTCACCGCGCAGAACAGCGAATATCTCGATCCCGCCAGATATCAGTGTCGCGGGTTCAGCGTCCTCCTCGACGCGATGTGGAAGGGATCACGAATAGCATGGTGTCCATATTGCTACGCTGATAACGACGCTGCCTTGATGAGAGGCTGGATACAGGGTTATCCGAGAAAATTCGGTGCAGTGCACCAGACCCGCACCTTTGCCACCGCGAGTGCGGCTTCGGCGCCACTCGCGCACGATAGCCGGTTCTCTGCCTGCATGTCCGCCCATGGTCGGTTGCTGGTGCAAGCTCGCATCACCTTGCGCGAAAAAGCAGAGTGTCTTGGCGGCCTGCTCGATCGCCGTATTGTAGGACGGAGATATTTTCCGCGGCTCTCCGCGGGTTGGCACGACACGCCAGCCGTGGATGAACTCGTTCGATGCGTCTCGGATCACCTCCTGATCACAAACATCTGGATCGGCGAGGGAGAGCTCAGTTTTCCGGAGGCCTATGGCGAAGAGTTGGAAGTGCTGGGGCCGCTGAAGGTGGGCCGCGGATATCGATTCTCGTTTTCCTATTCCGTCACCGATATCGAGGTCCTGGCAGACCTGACCGCCTGCAGCCGTGGCTGATGCCGACAAGCGCGTTGTGAATCGCGGCAGGAATAAACAAGCCGACGCACTTAAATCAAATCAATTGTGGCTGGTTCCGGTAGCCTCGTTACCGAAAGTGATGGACGCACGCATCAGGATACGGAAATGCTGAAGGGCTTTACAGTTCCAAAATCGCCATTCGGCCAGGCTGCTCTAACTCCGCCACCACCCTGGCACTATGCCGGCGACGTTGTTGGAGTGGAGTTCTGGACGGACCCCGACGCGACGGCGGCGACATTGCCCAAGGGCCTTTCCCGAGATCCGAAGTCAAACGGTCACGCCGTCATGATGTTTCTGGATTGGCAATTCACGGCCCAGGACGACGAATATCTTGAGCCGGCTCGTTATCAATATCGCGAGGCGTTTATTATGGTCGACGCCATGTATCGCGACGTGCCGGTCATGTGGTGTCCTTACATTTATGTCGACAATGACGCTGCGCTGGCGCGCGGTTGGACGCAGGGGTTTCCAAAGAAAATGGGCAGCATTTTTCAGACGCGCTCCTTTGCGGCCTCAGGTCCCGCCGCAGCGCCGGTCGCGTCCGGCAGCCGGTTTGGCGCCAGCCTCTCGGCGCATGGCCAGCGTCTTGCGGAAGCCTGCGTCACCCTGCACAAGCCGGTAGAAAACGGACTGTCGCTCTTCAGTCGACCCACGGTGCTGTTGCGATACTTCCCGAGATTGGCGGCCGGCTACCAGGACAAGCCTGCCGTCAACGAGCTGGCGATGTCGATCACCGACAATCTCACCGTTGCCGGCGCTTGGATCGGGAAGGGCGAGCTTAATTTTACGGAAACGAGTGGCGAAGAGCTCCACGCCCTCGCGCCGAAACGGATCGAGTCAGGGTTCCGCTATTCACTTTCCTACTCAGTCAGCGATCTGAAAATCCTCGAGGACCATGGCTCGTAGCTGACTGAAAAAATCCTGCCGTACGGCGAAGCGTATAATCCCTCGCTTTGCCGAGAGGGTCTCTGCGGACCCCCCGGTCCCGCGGAGACCCTCGGCCGGGGACATTCTTGTGATAGCTGAGGAAAGATGATCGGCAAAACCGCACGGAATATTTCGGCCGTCTGGGATTGAGATCAATGTTCGCGAATCCCCCACTCGTGGGGGCAGCCCTGCACATCTGTATCCTCGCGTCTCTCACAGCATTTCGGATATGCACGACTGCCCGGTGCTCCGAACAGTTGCAAACTCGGGCTCATCAAGATTTAAAGTATTGATATTGAACACTAAAGTCGTTCTGTGGGGCTGAGCAACATTAACCTTCCATAACGCTGATTAACGAGCCAAAGGGGATCCCTTACTGCACTCTCTCGCCGATTCGAAGGCACGGATAGGTTGTCGAGGGAGTGGTCATGGAAGGACTTCAAACCACCGCAGCAGAGGCTTCCTTTGCAGCCGATCAACAGTTCCACCTGGTTGCAAACAGCGTGGCCAAGCTGCTTGAGACTGCAAGGCGCGAGTTGGGGCGTGATCACGAGGCGGCCAAGGCGTCGCTGGCCACAGCGTCTCACATCCTGCAAGCGGAGATCGAGCGCTGTTCGGGCGCTAGCGGCTCCGCAAGGGGCGGTCTGGCGGCCTGGCAGATCCTTCGCGTGCGAGCTTATATTGACAGCAATTTACACCGCACCATTCACATCCGGGATCTCAGTGCGGTCGCGCGTCGAAGCCCGGCGCACTTCTCCCGCAAGTTCAAATTGGCTGTTGGCGAGTCGCCACATGCCTACGTGGTGAGACGGCGTCTGGAGAGAGCCTGCCACCTGATGATCACCAGTGCGGCATCACTGAGTGAAATAGCCTTGAGCGTAGGCTTTTCGGATCAAGCACATCTTTGCAGGCTCTTCAGACAGGCCTTTGGTCAAAGTCCGGCTAACTGGCGACGCGAGCGCGGAATCCCTGGCGATGTCATCTCAAGAACCGGCTTGGACGAGAATATCCCATGAGCGATCAGCCCGGCAAAGTGCTGAGCTTCGGCCCTTTCGAACTCTCGATCGGAAACAGACTTCTGACAAATGGCGCAAAGGTCGTGCCGCTCGGCGCGCGCGCCATGGATCTCCTCATCGTCCTGGTGGAGCAAGCAAACAAGGTCGTCGGCAGGAGAACTCTGATCGAGCGCGTTTGGCCAGCGAGAGGAGCCGAACACGTCAGCCTGCGCGTCCACATCTCAGCGCTACGGAAGGCTCTCGATCAGGGCGACCCCGGCAGGCGATATATCGCGAACGTACCCGGGCGGGGGTACAGCTTCGTCGTACCAGTAACCTCACTCTCCTCGCAAACATCGAGCGATATCAATCCATCTTCGAGGACCCGAATGCCTGCGCGCTTGATGCGGATGCTTGGACGAAGAGACGCCGTGGCCGCGATCCAGTTGAAGCTGGCCGAGCAGAAGTTCGTGACGATCGTCGGGCCGGGCGGCATCGGCAAGACCACGATAGCGGTGGCAGTTGCTTATGAGATGAGCACCGCTTTCAACAGCCAAATTTATTTCGTCGACCTGAGTGCTCTCGGCGGCGCTTCGCTCGTCGCGCCAGCCGTGGCCGCAGCACTCGGCGTGTCGGTACAAACAAACAATGTCGTACCAGCCTTGATCGATCGTTTGCTGGAAAGGCCAACGCTCATCATTCTAGATTGTTGCGAACACCTTATCGATGGAGCGTCTGCTGTCGCAGAAGAACTGGTTCGCCATGTCCCGACACTGCATTTGCTCGCGACCAGTCGGGAGGCGATGCGTGTTGAAGGTGAACATGTCTATGAACTCTGCGCGCTCGAATGCCCTTCGGAAGATAGCAGCTTGTCGGCGCTGGACGTCTTGCAATATCCCTCCGTTCAACTTCTGGTCGACCGCGTGCGGGCCGTGCGAAGTGACTTCGAATTGGCCGATGCGGATGCGCCGATTGCCGCGAGAATCTGCCGGCGGCTTGATGGAATTCCACTGGCAATCGAACTCGCAGCCTGCAGGGTTGACATATTTGGCCTCGGCAAGACCGCAAGCTTGCTCGACGACCGGCTAAACTTGTCATGGGCAGGGCGGAGAACCGCGCTGCCGAGGCACCAGACCCTGAACGCCACGCTGGAGTGGAGCTATGACCTGCTTGATGAGGCGGAGAAGCGCGTATTGAGCGGCCTCAGTGTTTTTGCCGGCGGATTTACATTTGAAGCGGCGGTCGCCGTCATCGCCGATGAGACGGTGGATGAAGCAAAGGTCTCGGATTGCGTTTGGGAACTCCGTTCGAAATCGATGATTGCCGCTCAGGGACAGGACGGGCGGCTGCGTTTACTGGACACCACTCGTGCGTTTGCTTCACGACGACTTGCCGAAGGCGATGAGGAGGGGCGTTGTCGCCGGCGCCACGCTCTCTACTTCTGCGACTTGTTCAAACAAGGCGCTTCGATGGATATGCCTGAAAGGCTCGGGGCGCATGGGGGCGAGGTCGACAATCTCAGAGCCGCTCTGAACTGGGCTTTCTCGGCCGGGGGTGATGCGAAAATTGGCGTTGAGCTTGCTGCCGCCTCGGCAGGCACCTGGATGGCAATGGCCCTTCTTGCCGAATGCCGAGAGTGGATGACGACAGCCATCAGTCGGCTCGACGATACGAGCACCGGCTCACGGCAGGAAATGATCATTCAGTCCGCACTCGCCAGTTGCATGATGTTCACGGATGGTATGACTGAAGAGTCGTACGCGGGCTGGGAGAAAGCGCGCCTTCTTGCCGAGTGCCTCAACGACACCGAATGCCAGCTCGATTCTCTGCTTGTTCTCTGGGCTCACCAGATACGGCTTCCCAACTATGCCGAGGCGACAGAATTGGCGGATCGGTGCGGCGATGTCGCTGAGGCGAGCGGCAATCACGGCGCGATCGCAACGGCCAATTACATGCGCGGCGTAACCCACCACCACATCGGGCAAATGCTGCAGGCCGAAGCTCATTTCGAATTGTCCCTGCATCGCGATGATGAAGCGGCCCGACAATCTCTCATCAAGCGGTTTGGCTACGATCGGAAAGTCGACGCCCTGGCTGTACTGGCCAACCTGGCCTGGCTGCGGGGCAGCCCTGATCAGACACGGCGTCTCAACCTGATGTCGATCGCCGAGGCACGCCAACTGGATCACGCGGTACCGCTCTGCGTAGCGCTCGCCTGGGCAAGCTTCAACACGTACCTGACAAGTCCGGAGGATCTCGAGACCGAAGCGCTTGCCAACGAGCTTGTCGACCTCGCCGCAAAATACGCTGTGGAGAGCTATCTCGGCTTCGGCCTCAGCATGCAGGCTCTCTGCAGAGTGAGGCGGGGCGAAGGCGATGCGGCTTCGGCGTCGCTCTACCGCGGGTTGGAGAAGTTGTCAGCGGCGCGATATGGGGTCTTCAATTGGATCCTGCAGGCAGAGTTTGCAAGATGTACGGCCGTCGCCGGTCGGCCCCGGCAAGGACTTGCTGTCTTCGAACGAGCGAAGATCAATCTTGACGAGATCCAATGGTACGCTCCGGAACTGCGTCGTATCAGGGGCGAACTGGCCCTTGGCAACGACGAGGGACTCGCGATTGGCAGGCAGTATTTTCTCAGTGCGCTCGAACTATCGGAGAGACAGGCAAGCTTGTCGTGGGCGCTCAGGGCCGCGACCAGCCTTGCTATCGCCGAAACGTCAGCCGAGCGAAAGGAGGCCGCGTGGCGGACTTTACAAGCCACTCACACGAAATTTCGAGAAGGCCTTGAGACCGCCGATCTACGCCTGGCCAAGCAGGTGTTGAATGGCTCATACTGGCGCGACAGCGCGATCAATTTGGCACAGTGACAGCTTGTTGCTGAAGGGGGTTTCGGTTACCATTTTGATGGGGCTGGGGGTATTTGCACAAGACTGACGACGAACGGTGCAACGACCGAATCGTCGAGGATCTTGCGGAATTACTCATGTCGATTCAACATATTGGCTCACCGCGTGCAATCCGGCTTCGGTTTGGCCCATTCGAGCTGAATGTCGCTGAGCGCTCTCTCAAGAAGGCGAACCAGGTCATCCCACTTGGTGGCAGGGCTTACGACATCCTGATCGCACTTCTCGAAAACGCCGGTGAGGTTGTCGGGAAAGCCGAACTGATCGCGAGGGCATGGCCTGACGTAACGGTCGAGGAAGGCAGCCTTCGCGTCCATCTATCGGCGCTGCGCAAGGCACTAGGCGACGGTCAGTTCGGCGACAAATATATCACGAATATCCAGGGCCGCGGCTATAGATTCATCGCGCCGATCACACGCCTTGCCGCGGATTACGACAAGGGTGGCGCATCTGAGGGATTGTCCAACCTGCCGCCCGCGCTGGGCCGCATGGTCGGTCGCGAAAATGTTGTACGTGAGATTCAAGGTCGGCTCCAGACGGACCAACGCCTGATCACAATTCTGGGTGCTGGCGGTATAGGCAAGACGACGGTTGCCCTGTCAGTCGGGCACGGGGCGTTGGCCGGCTTCGCTGGCGCGGTATTCTTCGTCGATCTTTCGACCGTAAACGACAAGGAGCATCTCATTGGCGCCATCGCTTCCGCGCTCGGGCTTGACCCTCGGTTTGTCGATGGCGGGGATGCGTTAGTTGATTTTCTGCACCCTCGAAGGGCTCTGATCATCCTTGATGGTTGCGAGCATCTGATTGAGAAAACCGCGGAGATCGCCGCCTTTATATTTCAAGATGCCCCCGACATCTACATACTTGCGACCAGCAGAGAGGCATTGCGCGTCCCTGGTGAACGCATACTTCGTCTTTGTCCACTGGATTGCCCGCCAGAGCAGCCGGGGCCGACTGCGTCAGAGGCGCTTGCCTATCCGGCCGCACGGTTGTTTGCCGAGCGTGTCAGCGCTCGCCGCGGCAACTTTTTGCTCGGTGACGACGAAGCCCCCATGGTTTCCGAGATTTGCCGCAAGCTTGATGGAATTCCATTGGCAATCGAGCTTGCCGCCGGAAGGGCCGCTATCTTTGGCGTCAGGAACACGGTGACAAAGCTGGGATCGCGCCTCGATCTCTTGAAATTCGGCCGACGAACTGCGAATCCACGACATCAAACGCTCATCGCGACGCTGGACTGGAGTCACGACCATCTTTCCGAGGTCGAACGAGTGGTGCTGCGGCGGGTCGCGATCTTCATCGGGCACTTCACACTGGAGGCGGCGCTCGCCGTGGGGAAGGAAGAGGAAATTGGCCAGCTCGAAATCGAAAGCGCAGTAGAAAATCTTGTCAACAAATCGCTCATACTAGTGTGGCCCAGCCACCGGGGGATGCTTTACCGATTGCTCAATACGACGCGCTGTTATGCCTTGGAGAAACTCGCCGCGAGCGGCGAACATCATTCGATAGCGGCGCGCCACGCGAGCCATTTGAGCCAATTGTCGGAAAACAACCGGGGCAATCCCTTCGACCTGGAAGCCTCGACGATCTCTGGCAGACGCCATGGTACCTGGGCCTAGCTTCACTGCGTGGTGACAAGACCCAAGGTCTGCGCGCGTGATACCGCTTGCGCGCGCTTTTCCACACCCAGCTTGGTGAAAACGCTCTTGAGGTGCGACTTCACGGTCTCAGGACCGATATCAAGGCTCCGAGCGATTTCCTTGTTGGACAGTCCGTCCGCGATCAGTGTGAGAATGTCGGTCTCGCGAGGACTCAATGCGCTGAGAATCCGTGCACCGGAGGTCGGCGCCAAACCATCCTGTCCTCCTCGCTGCAGACCTGCCACCAGCCGATCGACATAGGGAATCAAGTCTGTCCTGACATTGCCGCTCTCCTGAGTCGCCTGGAGAAGCCTGGAAATGACTGGGCCCTCGTCCAAAACGGTCTGATAGAGACCGGCTGCAGCGCACGCAGTAAGCACGCGCCGAAAACGGCTCACCGCTTCCGCGACTTTGCCCGAAGTGAGCTGAACTGCCGACAGACGGATCGAAATGCAGATCAGGAACTGACGATGCTGCATTGCTTCGGCTTCGCGTTGTAGCTGTTGCAGGATCGCAATGGCTTCGTCGGGCCGAGCTTGCTCCCCCAACAAATGAGCGCGCGCCAACTTGTGGTGCCATTCAATTTCCGACCAGGCGCAAGGCCTTGGTGCCGGATGCTTCCCCGCAAGGCGCTCCAGGCGATCGACGCATGCGGTGGCTTCATCCAGTCGGCCATCGTTCAGGTAGAGTCGCGCTTGCTCTGCTATCGCGCCAGCCGAGAGCCTTCCCCAGTCCCGCGCGACGCCCTGATTTTCAGCTCGCTCCAGGAGAGTGCGGGCACGCTCGAAATTCATACGGGCTGCAGCGACTCTTGCGATCACGAAATACGTGCTCCACACGCAGTCGAGCATCGTCGCAGAGCTGATCAGAGACGTGCGATCGATGACCCACGCCTCCGCCTCATCGAGCTGACCTTGTTCGTATTTAATTCGCGCAATCAAACTCGCGGGCAAAGCTGCGGCAATCGAGTTCGGCCCGACATCTTGCTCGGCGATCCGCAAGGCCTCGCAATAGTGCCCATCTGCCGCCGCGAGGCGTATTTGCCGTTCCTCCGCAAGTCCTTTAAGGCAGTGGCGATAGACCGATGCAAATAGGTTCCTGTGATCCTCCTCGACTGAATATGGGATCCAGGGCGTCGCATGGAATTGCTTGAGGTTGCCCGCTTTCATATGACCGAAGCGAACGACATTTGAGGCAACGTTCGCAGTCCACGGATCAGACGAACCTTTCATGCAGGCCTGTGCCAGAGGCAGCGCCCGCTCGCTGTCATCCTTCAGCGCGATAGCAACAGAGCGGATCGCCTGGCATTCGCACAGCAAGTTGCTATCTGGCAGAGCCATTGCAGCGATATCGCCCTCTATGTCAGTTGCGAGCTTCAGGGCCTCATCAAAACGAAGCGCGAGTCCCAGCCCCCAGGCGATGGCCAATCTGACCTCGCTCTGACCGCGCATGAGTTCCTCGGGAAACTGGCGCTGCCATTCGAGCAAGGTGAAGAGATCGCCTCTCTTTATCAAAGCCATGGCGCAATTCTTGATCCAGCTAATCGCACGATCAGAGTCGCCGGCTGCGATCGCGTGCTGAACCGCCTCAGTCCATAATTCTCGAGAGGCATACCAAAGCGCCGCACGCCGGTGCAACTCGGGAGTCTCGATGCCCCGGTCCGCCTCCAGCCTCTGTCTCAAATATTCGGCGAGCAGCGCATGATAACGAAACCAGACGCCATCATTATCGAGCGGCGTGAGCAGCATTTGGCGCTGGGCAAGCGATGCCAGGATTGTGCGGCTCGAGCTCGAACCGGTTACGGCTTCGCATAGAGGACCGGAGAGCCGGTCAAGAATGGCCGTTCGCAGCATGAAGTCGACCAATTCCACCGGAAGCCCATCCAGCATCTCCGCCAGATAGGCGGCAATTGGACGCTGCGAACCCGAGAGATTATGTACATACGCCTTAAGGCCGAATCCGGACTGCGAGGGCATGGACGAGATAATTCGCAGGGCCGCGGGCCACCCTTCAGTCTTGCGTTGCAAGAGTTGGACGTCGGGGACTTCCAGAACGCCAGGCTTGGTGCTGTCCAGAAAGGCTTTTGTCTCCTGCATGTCGAATCGCAGGGCTACGGCATCAATCTCGATCAGCTGATTCTGGGCTCGCAACGTCGCAATCGGCAGGGGAGGTTCGGCGCGCGTCGTAAGCACCACATGACAGTGAGACGGTGCGTGCTTCAGAAAATAGGCGACCGCCTGATGGATGCGAGAAGCGCTGAGCCAGTGATAATCTTCCAGAAACAGATAAACATCATCTTCTATCTCTGCCAGATCGTTGATCAGGCTCGACAGGATCGCTGTCGGGTCGATCAGGTTGTTCTCGAGGATCAGCCCAATCGCGCCGGCGCCGACGTCCGGACAGGCATGGTGCAGGGCCTGAGATACGTAAAACAGAAACCGTGTGGCCTCGTCGTCATCTGAATCGATGGTCAGCCACCCAACGCCATTGCCGCTTTGCTCAAGCTCCTCGGCGCAGGCGGCCGCCATCGAGGTCTTGCCGAATCCCGCTGGCGCCTTGATGACGGCAAGTCGCTTAGCCGGGAGTTCGGACAGGATAGCGACGAGACGGGGGCGCGCGACCAGCCCCTTGAACCGTGCCGGCACGGTTTTGGTCGCGAGGAATGGCAGCTGTCCCATGGCAGGCAGGGTGCCCGTTCCAATAGCAAGATTGCCTGAGCGCGGCTGGATCAAGGGCTCCCCCTACCCACGTCGGTCATTCCCCCATCCGGGGGATACCCACAGTGACGAAAGTGTACGACCTCTGTAAGCGAGAGGGAAGCGCAGGGCATCATTGGCTGCAAGCGTCCCGACGCCGGTCGCCGAAGCAAGCTCATGTCTATCAGGAACGCACGCTTGGGTTTCGCAGGGATAATTGAACACCCGGACAAACAGACTAACTCCAGGCGAAGAGCCATGGCTGACGATGATCTTCAAAGAAATCTGCAGTTTGGCCCCTTTGAGCTTTCGAGCAGGGAGAGGGTGCTGCGGCGTGAGGGTGTGGTGTTGCCCCTTGGTAGCAGGGCCCTGGACCTCCTGATCTACCTTGCCGAGCGTCCGGGCGAGGTGATCGCAAAGCAGGAGCTGATCGATCACGTGTGGTCGGATGTAACGGTCGAGGAGGGGAGCATCCGGGTCCACGTGGCCGCGATCCGCAAGGCACTTGCTGACGGCCAATTTGGCAACCGCTACATCGCGAACATCAAAGGACGGGGCTATTCGTTCGTCGGCACCGTTGTCCCCCTCGGGGGCGGCACGGAAAGCAGGAACGCCAGGTTCCGGCACCAAGGCAGGCTCCCCGTGCGACCGATCATGATGATTGGCCGCGAAACGGTCGTCAGCGAGGTTAGCGAAAAGCTTCGAAATGAGCGGTTCGTAACACTGCTCGGTCCCGGCGGCATCGGCAAGACGACCATCGCCTTGGCTGTTGGCCGCGCCGCTGCCGAGGAGTTTGGCGGGAATGTCCATTTTGTCGACCTGGAAAGCCTTACCGACCCACGGCACGTTGCGGAGGCTGTCGCGACATCCCTGGGACTTGCACTCAAATCGAAAGATCTCGGCTTGGAGCTGGTCGACCTCGTTCGTTCGCGAAAGCTTCTTATTATCCTCGATAGCTGTGAGCACGTGATCGAGGCGGTCGCCTCGCTAGCCGAGCAACTCTACCAGCAAACCGAAGAGATCCATGTTCTGACCACGAGTCGAGAATTGCTGAAAGTAGAGGGCGAGCATTGTTGCCGGGTTCTCCCCCTTGATTTTCCACCCGACGGCTCAAAGCAAACGGCAAATGCCGTGCTTCGATATCCGGCAGTGCAGTTGTTTGTACGGCGCGTGGCGGCGAGGGCGGGAAGCGTCGTTCTCACCGACGAAGAGGCGCCCCTTGTCGCGGAAATGTGCCGAAAGCTCGACGGCATACCCTTGGCAATTGAGTTGGCGGCGGGCCAGGTGGCCGTACTCGGCCTCAAGAACACGGTCGCTCGCCTGGCGTCCCGGCTGGAATTGCTGAAACTAAGCCATCGGACGGCCGTTCCCAGACATCGGACGCTTAAGGCGGCATTGGATTGGAGCTACAATCTGCTGTCTGATGCAGAGAGGATTGTTCTTCGGCGCATTGCTCCTTTCGTCGGCCATTTCACCCTTGAGGGCGCGCGGTATGTCGCAGGCGAACTCGGCGCAGGCACCGGAGAAATTTTTGACGCGATCGCCGGCCTGGTCGAGAAGTCATTGATAGCAACTCGCATCGACGAAACGCAGGCGCAGTATCGGTTGCTGGACACGACCCGGGCGTATGCACTCGAAAAACTGGAGGAGCATGCCGAAGTCGAGTTGGTCTTCCGCCGGCATGCAGAGTACGCCGCCGGATACCTCGAAGCACAAAGGGTGGCGCAGTTGGCTCTGGCAAAGGCTGAAAGCGGCGCCGCCGATCCCAGTCAATCGGGAAATATTCGTCCAGCGCCGGAGCGGAGCTTTGGGCCGCGCGGCAATGGCCAGATCGCGACGGGACTCTCGGCCGCTTCAATGCGTTCCAGCCAATTGGGTAACGTCCGCGCGGCGCTGGAATGGAGCTTTGGGCCGAATGGAGACAACGAGATCGCGACAAGGCTTGCGGCCGCGTCAACGCAGCGGTTTCTCGAATTGTCCCTGTTGATCGAATGCCGAGTCTGGGCGGAGCGAGCGATCGCCCGTCTCGGAGATCAGCACAAAAACTCTCGCCGGGAGATGGAAATCTACACGTCATTGTCCTTGGCCCTGATGCACTCCGAAGGGAGCAGCGAGCGGGTCCGCGAGGCATTTTCCAGGGCGCTGGACGTTGCGGTCATACAAGGAGACTTTGCCTACGAGCTGCGGCTCCTGAGCGGGCTCTTCATGTATTACCGTTGGAACACCGACATTAATGCTGCGCTCGATATCGCCTCTCGAAGCAAAGAGGCGGCCTTAAAAACCGGGGATCACGACGACATGGCGCTCGCTGAATCGATGTTGGGCGCCGTCCATTTTTTGGCCGGAAATCACCTCGTCGCAATACGGCATTTCGAATCAGGGCTGAGCCACTCGGCGTCCGGCTGGCGCTTCCGCGCGGGGCAACACTTGTTTCATAACAACAGCCTCTTGCTCGTTGGGATGGCACGTAGTCTGATGTACAGAGGTTTGCTGGATCAGTCACTTGACTACGCAAAGCGCGCCATAGAGGAAGGAGAGAAATCCAATCATCCAGCCACGCTGTGTCGATCTCTGAGCTTCGTTCTTCCGGTCTATTTGGCCCTGGCGGACTCTCTCCGGTCGGAACAGTACATCGTGCAGTTGACCGAGCTCGCGGCGGCCTACTCCTTGAAGCCCTACCGTGCCGTAGCGACTGGCCTGCGAGGTCAGTGGCTGCTCCTTCAAAATGATCTTCGCGAGGGGATTCCACTGCTGAAGAGAGCTTTGGAAGAGCTTCACACCCAACGTCACGACTCGCTCAATATGGAATTTCTCTGCGATCTGGGTGCGGGTCTTATTGCCATGGGCGAGCACCAGGAGGCGCTGACGCTGACTGTGAACGCAATTGATGTGCAGCAGCGCGGCGGAAAGTTTGTCTACATGCCCGCTCTGTTCAGGATGAAAGGGCTCATCTTGGCGTCTCGATCGGCCGAGGATTATTTTGAAGCCGAAGAAAGCCTTCTGTCCGCAATCGACTGGGCGAAGCGCCAGTCCGCCACCCTGTTCGAATTGAAGGCTGCGACAGACCTTGCCGAGCTGTTGCTGAAACAGGATCGCGTGCCCGAAGCCCGCAAATACCTAAGGGCGGCTTTCGATCGAACACCAGCCGGGATTGTATCCCCCGATCACAAGCGCGCCCTGCAAGTCCTCAGCCAGCTCCAATCCGGCACCGAGCCCGTCGGCTAAAGCAGCACCTTCGGCGATTGTGCGCCGTCTGCGCAGTCGGGTTCAAGTCTTCGCATTCCGATACAAGCCCACGCCTGCAAGTTGGGCGCATGTTGTGGCAGGAATGATCACAGCAGGGCTTGAATGCTATGGGCAAGCTGGTCGCGGACATCATTGTCGAAACCCTGCAGAGTGCAGGCGTCAAGCATTGTTACGGCGTGGTGGGCGATACGCTCAACTTGATCGCCCGCTCGCTCGAAAAAAGCCAAATCGAGTGGGTGTCGATGAGGCACGAGGAAGCCGGAGCGTTTGCCGCGCAGACGGAGGCGCAGGTCGCGGACCGCCTAACGGCAGTTGCCGGCAGCTGCGGCCCGGGAAGTCTGCATTTCATCAACGGGATATACGAGGCCAATCGCAATCGGGCGCCCGTCATCCTGATCGCAAGTCAGATCATTCGCGACGAATTGGGCTTCGATTTCATCCAGGAGGTCGACTTAAAGCAGGTCTACAGGGACTGCAGCGTCTTCTGCGACATGATCCATACGCCGGAACAGGCGCGACGGAAGACCGTGATCGCCTGCCAGACGGCCTTGGCGAAACGGGGCGTTGCCGTTCTGATCGTGCCGGCGGATATCTCCGCCTCGGTCGCGGATGATAAAATCCCTTACGCGGTGCACGTCACAAGGCCCGTCACGCGACCGAACGATGCGGATCTCGCCGAGATCGCAGAGATTCTCAACAACAGCGAAAATGTAGTGCTGTACGGCGGATCGGGTTGCCAGGGCGCGCATCAGGAGATTCTCGCGGTCGCCGACAGGCTGAAGGCGCCGATCGCGCATACGTCGCGGGCAAAGGACTTCCTCGAATACGACAATCCCTACAACATCGGAATGACCGGGATGCTCGGCAACGAGGCCGGCTATAACGCCATGCTCGATTGCGACGCGTTGTTGATGCTGGGCGCAGACTTTGCCTGGCGTCAATTTTATCCCGACAAGGCAAAGATCGTGCAGGTCGATATTGACCCGACCCATCTGGGGCGGCGTCATCCGGTCACGAAGGGCGTTATCGGCGATGTGAAGGCGACGATGGCGGCGTTGCTGCCGAAGCTGGTTGAGCGCACCGACGCCTCGTTCCGAAGCGCGTACCTGAAGCGCTACGCGAAATATCGCGAGACGGAACGGGCTAAAGCTGCTGGCGGCCACGATGGCAGTATTCCTGGAGACTACCTGACAAAGGTGATCAACCGCCACGCGGCAAAAGACGCGTGGTTCACGGCTGACGACGGTACCCCGGCCGCCTGGGCCTATCGCCATATCGATGCGAACGGTCAGCGCCGCATTTTGCCAGTCTGCTTCATGGCACAATGGCCAACGGCATGCCGGGGGCTATCGGACTGCAGAAGGCAGAGCCCACTCGGCAGGTGGTCTGCATGGCAGGCGATGGCGGGATTTCGATGCTGTTCGGAGACCTGATGACGGTCGTCGCACAGGGGTTACCAATCAAGATCGCCGTCTATGACAACGGCAAGCTCGGCTTTGTGGAAATTGAGCAAAAGGCCGAGGGCATGCTCGACACCTTCACGAAGCTGAAGAATCCGAATTTTGCAGGGGTTGCCCGCGCGTTAGGTCTCTGGGGCGAGACGGTTTCAAGCGCGGACCAGCTGGAGACCGCGGTGAAGGACTGGTTGGCGCAACCAGGGCCAGCGCTTCTGCACGTGCACGTCAACCCGATGCAACTCGTCATGCCGCCATTCACGCAGGTAGAGCCGGCGATCGGGATGGCGCTTTATTCGACCCGCGCCATCCTGCACGGCCGGGGAGGCGATGTTTGGGAAATGGTGAAGGAGAATTTCCTCTAGTTTGCGCCAGGTTTCGGGTGTCGAAAAATTAGGTGTCGTTTTTGGCCGGCGTGGGTTCGATTCCCCCAAAAATCGCGATACCAACACTCCCGCCATCTACCAACAAAGATACCAACAAATTTGCCGGCTAACCCAGTGTTGGCGTTGAGCGAGCAACGCACAACAAACCCGCTTGCAGACTGCACTCGTGTCAAGAAAGCGAATGTGAGTGCACAATGACGAGCACGTTTTGTACTCGCAAACAGTATTCGCGTTTTCGATTTGTTGGAGATGGACATTCATGCGTTTCAACGGGGGGCGAAATTAGGAATCGAAATAGTCAATTAAGTTATTGATATTGCGTGATTTTCTAGACTGGTGCCCCTGGCCGGTAACTGCCTAATGCCATAACTATTTGAATTTGAAGTAGTTTTCATCGTTGATGGCGGCCGATACCAACGGAAATACCAGCAAGATGACGCGCGGTAATAGCTGGCAAAAATAAAACAGCAGGCTCCACGGCAGCAGGCACGCCCCATGCCGTTCTGATCTCCACAATCGTCTCGACCGGAATCGAACCCGGCTCTGGTTCGAACTCCCGTCGGAATCGACCGAACATTATATCGCGAGGTCAAGCGAGGATCTTGTTATGCGTACCCCATCCATCGTACCCCACGATGCCGGGCGAGACACTTACCTCGCGCTGGACGACTTCGGGGTCGATTCGGTTGGGCTTGGCGCGAGACCGACGCCGAAAGCGCTGATCGCGCGACGCCGATCCGCGATCTGCTGGACGTCCAATGACGATGGCGTGCCAATGTCCGACAACACGCTGAACAAGGCGCTGCGGACATGGGCTACGATACTGGCCCCGGCGGCGACCACTGCGCGCACGGCTTCCGCTCGACCGCGTCGACCCTTCTCAACAAAGAGGGCGCTTCGACGGCGATGTAGTGGAAGCCCAACTCGCCCACGGCGCGGAGAAAAAAGGCGCCAGCGGCGCGACGAGGTGGTGCGGTGTCAGCTTGGCAAGGGCGACAAGAACAAGATCCGCGGCATTTATAACCGTCCGGCGCCTATTGGGCCGAACGCGTGCGTTTTAATGCAGCATTGGTCAGAGCCTCGACAGCCTACGCGACGGTGCGGCCGCCGTCTCGCTGCGCGGATCGGCGGCCTAGCTTGCTCTCGTTTCGACCCTCGGCAGCGAAGCGTGATATTCATCCACGCTGTCGAGGTCGATCATGGTCTTGCCTCCCATCTTGTAGGCCCTGATCCTCTCGCGGGCGATCAGCTTATAAGCCTTGGTCTTTCCGAATTTGCCATAGCGGCAACCGTGCTTGAACTCGACGAGCCGGCGCCGCTTGTTGTTATCATTGTCAACCATGGTTCCTGCATGTGCTTCGATGATCTCCGCCACAATCGGATCAAGCCCCGCTGAGCGAGATGGGCATTTCCATGGCGCGACCTTGGTGTCGACGCGGGCTTACCAGGAAGGTGCTGCTTTTTTGGTAGTTGACGAGGTTCCTGCTGACTTGTTTCGACGCCATCTGCGCGTAGCCCAATTGCCGGGATGCGTTGATCTATATCGCCTACGGTGCCAAACAAAGCTCTCTCTGATGCCGCGGCTAATCCTGCGCGCTGTAGCGTGCAAATCGGACAGACCGGAAGCGCTGTTGGTAAGCTCGTAGCACGCCGTCCCCGCGCTCACTTGGCCCCGTTCGGCAACTTCCGGTGTACAAGCGCCATTCAAACTCATAACCTGAAGGTCATAGGTATATCCCCGCAACCACTTTTGTTATAACTCGCTCACCGTCCCAGTCTAACCGCCGAGACGGATTGAGCGTTTCTGAAGAACGTAGGGGCCGGGCGATAGGGCAGATCCAGCTACCGGAGGTGTGACCAAGTCTGCTCTCGACAGAACATCCCTAGAAGTTACCCTCTCGCGTTCTTTCCGTCGAGACTGCGATTGAGATCGAAGAGAAGAATCGCCCCTCAATATTTTAGCGACGAATCTGGAGCAAGACTTCGAATCTCTTCGGGCGCGCCAAATTCCCACCACTCAGAATAAGACTACGAACCCCGTGTCCACAGGAATGCGATCGTTGTTGGCGAGCTTCCGGTACCGAGTGCAAACAGACGTTTCACGCATTCTGATGGACCTCCGCTCGGCACCGCTCGATGTCGACATCGGCGACTCGAAAGCAGCAATCGATTCTGAGATTGAACCGAAGTCGTGCAGGACTCCGGAGCAGCGACAGCGCGCTCACATCGGCCCGCTTCCTGGCCAAGGCAAACCCGCGCTCGACAAAACGCAGGGTCCGTTCGGTCCGGTACTGCAGAAATCAGGTGGTCTTTGCATGTCGCTATAGGCAGCATCTGCCCCGATATGAATTCGGCGCGTCAGAACACGAGCGACTGACACAGATGATGGCTGGGCAAACCCGAGCGTTCCTTCGTTCAATGAAACGAAAGAACGCTCCGATAAGATCCTTGGGCGCGCTTGAACCGTGCGGCAGACGTGATCGTCTACGAGTGCAGCGGTCTGATGTTCTGGTTCATGCAGAAGAAGTTTGTCGGGTCGTACTTGGCTTTCAAGGCGACGAGGCGGTCGTAGTTGTCCCCATAGGTGGCCTTGAGCCTGTTGTCGTCCCCATCGTCCATCATGAAGTTCACATAGCCTCCGTCAGCCGAGTAAGGATGCACGGCCTCCCAATAGCCCTTGGTCCAGCGCGTGATCTCGCCCGCCTTTTGCGGATTGGGGTCGATGCCGGCGATGACCATCGACCAAGTGGCATCGCGCGTGTTCCAGGCGGTGTCGCTCTTGCCGATGCGACGGACAGCGCCGTCGATCGGATAAAGATGCATGAGCGAAAGCGCGCTCGGCAGTTTCTGTGCTTGGGCGATATGGGCGTAAATTGCCTCGTCGGTCAATTCTTTCACGAAATCACCGCGCCAGTACCATTGCAAGCCTTTCGGGAAGAACGGATCGAACATCGACTGGAGGGCCGGGTAGGGCATTTCGCCCATCCAGTTGAAGAGCGGCGGGGGCAGCTCACCGAGCAACTTGGCCATGACCGCCTGGCCATCTTCTGCCGGGCCATTGTAGCAAGCGATGATGGCGCAGGCGCGCTTGCCCTGATGCTCCGCCGGGAACGGGTCCATCGGTGGAACGGTCTTCAGGCCGACAAAGGCCCCAAGCTCCGCGGGAGCACCGGGCAGGAAATCCCTATACCTCTGCATAATGGTCCGGGCATTTTCGAGATCCCAGAAGACTGGACCGGCATAGACCATATTCACCGGATGAGCCTGGAACAGGAAGCTCGTGACGATGCCGAAATTGCCGCCGCCACCGCGCAGGCCCCAGTAGAGGTCAGTGTTCTCTGACTTGTTGGCGGTGACAATGCGACTATCGGCAAGCACGACATCCGCCTCAAGCAGATTGTCGGCGGTGAGGCCAAGCTGGCGGGTGAGGTATCCCGTGCCGCCACCAAGCGTGAGGCCGGCGATACCCGTCGTGGACACGATGCCGGCCGGCACGGCAAGCCCGTATATATGGGTAGCGTGGTCGACATCGCCCTGCGTGCAGCCGGGGCCGACGCGGACGGTGCAGGCGGTGGGATTGACCCGCACGCCTTTCATCATCGACAGGTCGATCATCAGCCCGTCGTCGACACTACCAAGGCCCGGCCCGTTGTGCCCGCCTCCTCGGATCGCGACCTTCAGATCGTTCTGCCTTGCAAAATTGACCGCAGTGACAACATCAGCGACGTCGGTACACCGCGCAATCATCACGGGACTCTTATCGATCATCCCGTTGTAGAGGCTCCGTACAGAGTCATAATCGGCATCCATCCGCCTGACGACCGGACCGCGCATGTTGCCAATAAAAGTTTCAGTGGCCATGGCTTGCATGACGTCCTCCTGTTCTACACAATGATCGGCTAGTGAGCCTGAGGTTACTCCCATCTTCGGGCAGGGGCAAAATCGGGCCTTCGCAACATTCCTCGGCGGACTTCACCATGAGTACTTCCGAGTTTGATCTCCGGCAGGCACAACCGTGGCGTGACCTTCCAACTGCTGTCAAATGCCGTCGAGCACCGCTCTGGCCTCACGGGAATCGACGGTTTCGAAGCCCTCAGTGAACGAGCCGTAGATCTTGGTGAGTTCATCATAGGCTTCCGCTCGTCGATCGCCCTCCGCCACAAGCCGCGTGAGCTTTGCACTGCCTCGTAGGAGAAGTGCGCGGGCACTTTGGGCTTGCGCGCTCTCCATGGCGCGCCGGAGGCAGCGTTCCGCCTCCGCTTGGTCGCGGGTTGCCAGAGCGAGATCCCTCGAGCAGGTGCAGACTGGCGTCGGTCCAGTGCTCCTCATTGCGCTCGGCGACAGCCCGAGCTTCGGCGAGAGTGACGATCGCGTCCTCAAGCCGTTGCGCTCGGCGGTAAAGGTCAGCAAGGATCCCCAAATAGTGCGGCAAACGCAGCTCAGCCCCGGTGGCCCGCAGGTCACGCACACCGACCCGAACGCGTGCGATACCATCATCGACATCGCCCTCCTCGGCGACGGCCCAGCCGTTCATGATCGCGGCCCAGGCGTCATAATAGCTGAACCCGTGTTCGGTGCAGATCGAGTGAGCCGCGTCGGCACGAGCACGGACCTCCGTCGGCTCGCGACGGAACTGGTGCAGCATCGCCGCGTATGCGAGCGCCACTGCCAAGCTAAACGGGTGGACGAGTCGATGGGCTAGATCGATCGCATCCTGCGCCGCCCGAAGCGCGGTGTCCGCGAACCCAAGATGCCAGTCGACATGAGCCCTATAGGCGCGGCCGAAGACGTGAATGTTGACGCCGCGCGACAAGGCATTGGCCGGATCGCCGGCATGCACGATCTTTGCACTGCTGATCTCCAAGTGCTCGCGCGCCGATTGGTGCTCGCCCTGATGGAATAGATTGAACGCCAGGGCATTGTGCGCGTCGGCCTGCATCACGAGATCGTCGCCTTGCTCGGCCAGGTCGACGAGCTCGGAGCCCAGTTCGCTCGTGCGCTGGATGTGACCGCGTACGTGATGCACATAGCACAGGCCGCGTAACGCCCTGGCGACGGTGACCGTACCGTCGCGCCAGGTGCTCCGCTCTGGCGTGCACCGTCTCGACCTCTGGGGCGGCAAAAGCCCCTTGTTGCGGTCAGCGGGGACCCAGTGCAATCTGCACCTCAAGCTCGCGGCGCAACTGCTCATCGGTGGGCGGGCGGTTCCCGAGCATCTCGAGGGCCGTGGTCAGGTGACTTATCGCCTCCCTGTTCGCCGATCGGCCAACAGCCATCTGTCCGGCTCGTAACCAAAAGTCGATCGCCCGATCGGCGAGCCCGGCTGCGGTCAGATGGTGCGCAAGGAGCTCGGGCTGACGCGCGACGACGTCGGCGAACCGCGCCTCGAGGACGGCGGCAATCCGGCCGTGGAGCTCGCTCCGTCTGCTCTTAAGCATCGAGGCGTAGGCGACGTCCTGGACCAGCGCATGCTTGAACGCATAGACCGCCTCGGGCGGCGTGCCGCGCTGAAAGACGAGCTCTGACTTCACGAGCCGGGCGAGCGCCTGGTCGAGATCAGTCGGTTCTCGTGCAGCGACTGCATCGAGGAGCTCGTAGGTGAACTCACGGCCAATGGCGGCGCCGACCTGGACCAGATCCTTGGCCGAAGCCAGGTGATCGAGCCGGGCCATGAGAGAGTCCTGCAGACTCGCCGGAATGGCAAGTACGCCACGCGATGCGACCAGCGCGAGACCCTGGGGCGTGTTGCGCAGCATGCCTGACTCCAGCACGGTCTTGGTGAGTTCTTCGATGAAGAGCGGAACGCCTTCGGTCTTCGCGACAATCTCGTCCACCACTGCTGGAGGAAGGCGGCGCCCACCTGACGTTTGCTCGACAAGAGCCGCCGCTGCCCGGCGCGCGAGGCGATTGAGCGTCAAGGCCGTTACATGCGGGAAGGACGGCCAGGGTGGCGTCATCTCCAGCCGGAAGGTGATGATTACGAGCACCGGCAGGCGCTGGACCCGTTCCAAGATCAGCCCGAGGAGCTCGATTGATGTCGGATCGTACCAGTGCGCGTCCTCAAACACTGACAGAACCGGCCGTCGCTGGGCCAGGCCTTCGAGCTCTGCGAGAAGCACCTCGAGTGTCTTGCGCTTCTGGGTCTGCGGCAAGAGGTCGAGCGGCGGGTATCGACCGTCCATCGGTATGCCGAGGAGAGCCGCGATGAGTGGGACGGCTTCGGTGAGATCGTCGGTCCCTTGGGCAAGCAAAGACACGAGCTTGGATAGCCGCATCGGAGGCGTGTCATCCCGCTCGAACGCCGCCGCTCGCTCGAGCTGGTCGATGAATGGCCAGAGCACGGTATTGGCGTGGTAGCGCGAGGCACGGTGAGAGATCCGAGTGTGCGGCTCGTCGGCGATCCGCTTTCGGAGCGCCTCGATGAGTCGCGACTTACCGATCCCGGCCTCTCCGGCGAGTAGCATCGCCTGACCCTCGCCGCTCTTGGCGAGGTGCCCGCGCTCGAGGAGAAGTCCCAGTTCCTGCTCACGCCCAACGAGCGGGCTCAGGCCCGCTGTGTGGAGTGCCTCGAAGCGGCTCTCCGCTGCTCCTGCGCGGGCGATCCGCCAAGCGTTGATCGGCTCTTTGAAGCCCCGCAGCTCGCATGGTCCGAGGTCCTCGACCTCGAACAGCCCGCCGATCAGGCGCCGTGTTTGCTCAGCGATGACGACTTCACCGCTCCGGGCCACAACCTGCAGGCGGGCGGCGAGGTTCGGGGTGTCGCCGACGACCGCTTCCTCCTGCGCCGCGCCGGTGCCGAGGAGATCACCTACGACGACGAGGCCTGTCGCGATTCCTACCCGCGCGGCAAGTGGGCGACCGTCAGGAGACCGCAGACGGTCCACGGCCTCGACAATCGCGATGCTGGCTGTCACCGCCCTCTCAGCCTCATCCTCGTGCGCGCGTGGCCAACCGAAATAGGCGAGCACGCCATCACCCATGAACTTGGCAAGGTGCCCCTCGAAGCGTGCGATCTCGCCCGCGACTGCGTTCTGGTAGGCAGTCAGCGTCTCCCGCATGTCCTCAGGATCGAGCCGCGTGGAAAGGGACGTCGAGCCGACAAGGTCGACGAACATCACCGTGAGCTGGCGGCGTTCTGCGTGGGACGGCCGCCGGATTGAGGCGGTGGACGACGATGCAGCCCCCAGAGCAGCCATCGCCGTTAGCAGCTTTTTTCGGTGCCCGAGCGGCAGACCAAGCTTCTCGAAGTCAGCGTCCGTGAGCGACGACAGTACGTCGGCATCGATAGCCTGCTCGCGGAAAAGCGCCGCGTAATCGGGAAGGCCGAGATCCTGAAGCCACTGCGCGACGTCCATTCCGCGACGCTCCGCCAGCCGGGTCCCCCGCAGTGAAGTCTAGCAGAGAACGAGAGCCTACGCGGGAATGTCTTGCCTCCGCTTGCCGGTCGCAGCAGTCCCTTTCACCCGGCTCGGATCGACCGGCGAGCCCGCCGGCAACGGCCGGCCATCGTGGTATCAAGCTTAACATAAGTGCCAATGCCGTGATTAAATAAGGCTATTATTGCTGCGGTGCATGAGTCCGCTGCTGGCGCCTTTGAGACAAGCCAGCCGCATCTGAGCATGTCTGTTTACAGGGGTAGATCGGAAGTGAGCGGCAGACGGTCAAAACGGCGCTTTTGACCCTGAGCAGTCATTCGCCGTAAGCGCAAACCCACAAGTGAGGCGCGGGCCTCGGGAGTGAGTCACGCTGGATGACATGGTCGGCGCGCTTGAGCACCTCGGCCGGAATAGTCCCGCCGGCGGCTTATGCGCACCCGTCACCCTGCGTCGCAAAATCGCAGGCTCGACCAAGCGGACGCTCGCTTCAAACTTGGCGTGAGTGTTGCCGGATAAAGCACTTTGCTGATGGATACACATCAGGCTGCTACCGGAACGCTCTCAGCTTGTCCTCGGATTCCGCCGCGAGCACTTGCTTGGCGTGATTGTATCCCGCCGCGACAACTTCGTCGTATCGCTTCCATTGCAGCAGTCCGACCTGTTCGATGCGCGGCTGAAACAGAAGATCGACGAATTTTCGCATCGCCTTCTGCTTCGAGACCGAACTGATGAAGGACGAATTCAGCATTGTTTCAGGCACCGTCGGCAGGCGGTAGCGCTGCATGTCCCACGACCGGAGTTTGTCACGAAGATGCGCAATGGTGCCCGGTATCTGATCGATCTCGAACACCCGGCCATCCTCGATCAAGAGGTCGACACCGATGATCTGCCGGGCGCCGCGCCGCGCCATCACGTCGACGGGAAAATTATTGAACATGCCACCGTCGAACATCAGGTGTCCGCCGATAAACATCGGCGGCAGCGCACCGGGAACGGCATAGCTCGCGATCACATTTCGCGCGAGATTTCCTTTGTCGAGAACGACCTCGCTGTTGGTGGAAAAATCGGAGGCAATGACGAAGAACGTCTTCCAGGTGTCCTCCGCGTCGATACTGGCACCAGTCGCGTTCTCGATGGCCTGGGCCATCGCCTCGTGGGTGCGCTTGCCCTTGATCAGCGACACCAGTGGAATGAAATTATAGTCGCCGGTGATGTTGCCCTTTGGATGAAGCAGAAAAGCCTTGTGGACGGCGGTGGAAATCCGCTCCGCCGGCAGATCGAGCGCGAGGCAGGTCCCCATGATGGCGCCGATCGATGTGCCTCCGACAAAATCGGCTTCGATGCCCGCCTCCTCCAATGCCTTCATGACGCCGACATGGGCGAATCCGCGCGCCCCACCGCCCGCCAGCACGAGGCCGACACCGTTGCCCGATATGATCCGCGCCAACCTGCGCATGTCGCGCGCAAGTTCCGGCCGGATGTGGAAATGCCTCGAGATGCGTCGGTTTTTCAGCCATTGCGCGGTGCCGGTCGGGCTTTTGGTCTCGAGGCCATGCAGAAGGACGAGTGTCCGCCGCGCGATCGAGACCGGCGTCTCGCCCGCGAGACAGCGGCTTTCCACGCTTGAAAGGCCCGGGTCCTGGCGGCCATCCCCGACCAGTAAGATTTCGTCGCAGTTCTGCAGACAGAACTGCGTCCAGGCGGACTCGCATGGGTCGGCGACGAGATAAACCGCCTTGCTCGCGGCCTCGATCCCGTCGATGTGATGAGCGATCGCGTCATGATTTTGGCGGACTGCGCTTGCGGCATCCGTGCCGAACTGCTGGCCGATGTCATTGGGACCCACGATCCTCGTGGCTGCGCTGTCCCGCCCCGCGGCCCGCAAGCGTCCCGCCAAAGCCGCTGCGTCGACGCCAGGCGAGACGGCAAGAATGCAGATATTGACAGGAACAGTCGGGGCCTGACGCTCTCGTTCCGACCGTCGAAACCGATCGATGACGATTCTCGTCATCTGCAGCGCGACCTGCGGGGATTTGGCGAGCGCCCGTTCGACGATCTGCCGCGTCACTTTGACGACCGATGAATCGCGCAAGGCGACGATGGAAGCGGAGCGTGGTTCGCCAGTGAACAGGGCAAGCTCACCGACGGTTTCGCCGCGGCCGATTTCGCCGAGTATTTTGCTTTCGCCGTTGGCTTCCGCCAGCGCCAGCAATCGGCCCGACAGCACGAAATAGACGTCGTCACTGTGCTCGCCCTGGTGAAACAGGACGCCGCCCGACGGCAGGTCGATGAATTCGGCTGCGGCCTTGATGCTTGCGATCAGCTCGGCGTCGTCCGAGGCGAAGTGGCCTTTCAAAATGGTTTGCAGCAGGTCGTGTCTGTGTCGATCGTCCCCGTTCGGTTTCGACATGGACGTGCATCCCATCGGTGGACCACAGAGGTCTGCCAAATCGTTTTACGGTTCGCAATCCCCTTTCAATCGAGACCGGCAGCTGGAGCATCCCATGCGGCCTGGCGGACCGGCCGTATCGATTGTTCGTCGTGATTGCGGCGGCGCAAACTCACTTATGCTGCAACGCGGTCATGCCCTCCCGATGGTCGCCGGGCAGCGCGTTCACTCCCCATTCCGCGCATCCGCGCAGGGACGGCGACGATGCCCGCGCTAAGATGGCGGATTTCCGGTTATGGCGGCACTTTTCGGACCTCGCGTTCGGGCAGCGCGACGTCCGATCATTGGGGCAAAGCAGACATCATTTTGAAACGAGCCGACGTCCGAGTCTGACCCAAGAGCTAACTAGGAGGGTATGACCGCTTCTGGCGCAAAGCGGACGTCGACCCAAGTGCCGGCTCTCCGAGTTAGCATTCGACGCATATTTCGCAGAAGAGATTGATGGCTGTACAGGTTGCAATGCTGGTGGGAAGTCTGCGGAAGGGATCGCTGACGCGAAAGATCACAAAGGCGCTTATCGCTTTGGCGCCCCGTGCGATCGCGAGTGCGTGGCTTCCCGACCCGATATATCCGCGTCCGCGATGGGCGTGGTGGGGTTCAGGACATGCGATAATCATCGCGAACGGCATCGACCAGAGAGCAAGAATCTGGCCACTGGGCTGATGCTGAACGAGACCTCGGCCCGCGACGACGACGCTGCGAGAACCGCAGGCGGGCGCTGTCAGTGCGCGGCGCGGTCGTCCGTGGGCTTGGCTTCCGGCGCCAGCACCAACTCTGCGTCGGCGGCGACATAACGGACATGGCGGTAGTCGCGGATGAAACTGATCCGGCCGTCGCGCCACTCGAGCCACATCATATAGCTGGGCTTCGGATCGGCGCGATCTTCGAAGACTGCAATCACCTCCCGGCCCTCAAGCCAGGCTGGGGCGAGCCACACGCCCTCACTCTTGGCATAGATGGTGAAAAACAAACCGGCGTCCGCACGACCGATGCGAGGCGGATGCGAGGACTGATTGAGTTTCACATCGTCGGCCAGAAGCGCCCGCAGGCTATCCCAGTCCCGCTGATTGAAGAGCTCGGCATAGCGCGTCACCGCAGCGGACGCCGGCCGCGCTTCCGGAGGCGGACCAGCTTGCTCATTGATCTGACGAAGACGCGCGCGGCCCCGCGCCAGATGCCCCTTCACCGCATCGACGGTCAGGTCGAGCAAACCGGCAATCTCGATCAATGACTCATCGAGCACGTCCTTAAGAATAACGACACTCCGCTGGAGGGTGGGAAGCTCCGCGAAGCGCGACACTGCAGTGTTGACCGCTTCCCGGCGCATCAGCATCTCCACGGGGTCAGGGCTGGCCGAGTCGGCGACGTCCGAGGCCGCGTCGATCGGTTCAGCCTTCCGCGCCGCTCGGCTCCGCAGCAGGTCGAGGGCGCGGTTGTGCGCGATCCGAAACAACCACGCTCGAAGCGGCGGCGCCTCCTGCAGATCTGGCAGTGCCACGAACGCACGGACGAGCGTGTCCTGCACGACGTCCTCGCCTTCGATGACCGATCCCATGAGACGCGCGCAATAGCGATGTAGCTCGGGCCGCAGCTCGTCGGCCAAGGCGAGGAGCCGCGCCCGGTGATCGCCGTGCGCTGAGATCCGTTCTACGCTCAATCCGCGAACCCCTCCATCATCGTGACGCCTTTGTCGCCCGTCAGCCCAAAGGCAAAGCCCTCAGCATGCGCCGGGTCGTGCAGCACGGCCACCACGTTCTCGCCGAAGACCCTTGGCGGCATCGGCGCCCCAAAGCGGGCCACGAACGCCTCGGGCTCGATATCCATGGCTCGTGCGTAGGCGCCGGCGGCCGTGTCGCCGATTCCGGTACCCAGAATCATCTGCCGCGGGAGGATCGTCTGGAAGCGGATGCCAAGTTTCCTCTGCTCGGAAACGCGATTGGCGTATTTGGCCATGAACCAGAGCATGCGCTTGGCGCCACCATACCCGCCCGACATCGGCGATCCCTCCACAGCCGCGCCGCTCGACACCACCAGGACGCGGCTCCCGGGCTTGAGTGGCAGGTTCAGCGCGCTCTGCAGCCAATGGAACCCCGCTTTGACATCGTGCTCCCAGGGTGCGGTGAAATCCGCCCAGCTCATTTGGTCCAATCGCCCCATCGGTGGCTTCGCCCCGGCGTTCAGCGTGAGAATGTCCGGCCGAACGTCGGCAAGGATGCGGTGGGCGGCGGCCTCGTCCCTAATGTCCGCCGCGACCGTGGAAACGTCCAGTCGGGCCCGGACGGCCTCAAGGGCATCGGATTGGCGCGCGACCACCGTGACCCTGGCGCCGTGCTCCACGAGCGCCTCGACCAGCCCGAGGCCCAAGCCGCGGCTTCCGCCGGTGACGACGACATTCTTATCTTTGAGGTTCATCGGTTCTGCTCCAGTATTTCTATGAAGCTAGGACGATTCAGCCTCGAAAAAAGAGTCAATCAACGGTCTGCCGATTGGAGCCCGGAACTCTTAAAGAGCAGCTTGAGGTGAATTCAAGGGCGGGGCCGGTCTTTCGGCTCCGCCTCGTCGTTCGCGTAATGAGCGGTTATGGAACGGCCGCTTATGGTGGCGCGAAGCAGACATTCGTCCAGACGACGAGGTCCCGAACAGTGCCAATCGCGTCGTTCTGATCGCCCGACGGTCACCTCCGATCTCCCGATGAACGGACATTTTTAGAGCCGGTCGGCATGTCTCAAAAGTGGCCAACAACGGAAATGACGAACTGCATTCGATCACCTCGTTGGCGCGGCCGAGCGGCGATGGCACAATGGTAAGCCCGATTTGCCTCGCCGGTGGCGACCGGCTCCCGGACAGGTTGCATTTGCGCGAAATCTGGCAAATGCTTGAAGGTAAGAGTCTTCTCCGGGGAATCGCGGAACCGGGAGATCCTCATGATTGCCATTCACGGCACAAAACGCCGGCGCGGCTTGATATGGTTTGGTACGGCACGCGCCATCATCGGGATATTTCTTGCGGCCGCGTTGGCTTGTTGCACCGCGATCCCCGCGACGGCGGCAGAGGACCTCTATCGCGCACAAACCGTCGTGACGGGCCAGGGCGAGGCAAATCGCATGATCGGCTTTGCGTCGTGCATGGAGGACGTCCTCATCAAAGTATCAGGAGCCGAGAGGCTCGCGGGTGACCGCCGGTTAGCGGCGTACAAATCGAAGGCAAAGGATTTCGTCACAGCGTTCGATTATCGCGATCAGTTCTCCGGCAAGCCCGAACGCGACGAGCAGGGCACACGCGATCGGCCATTCGACCTGACCGTCGACTTCGACAAGGAGAAAATCGACGGCGTGCTCAAGGCACTTGGCTTGAAGCCGTGGCTTTCACGTCGTCCGGTGCTTGCTGCCTTTGTCGAGATGGAGCAAGGCGAGCGGAAATTCATCGTCACGTCGGATGGAACGCAATCCGATTTACAACGCGACGCGCTGCTCGCGGCGGCTGCCAGGCGCGGGATGAACATTGTGCTGCCGACCGCGGCGGCATTGGCGAAGGCGAACATCAACGGTACGGAGCTGAGCAAGACGCCGTCCTCGACGCTGGTCTCGCTCGCGGCCGGGCAGGGCGGGGAAGTTGCCTTGGTCGGACGCCTGGTCTGGAATGATCAGGACCTTGGATGGGCCACGCAATGGCAGATCGACCGGGCCGGTCGGCCGCACCGCTGGCGGCTTCGCGGCGTCACGTTTGATGAAGCCTTCCGGCGCGGCATCGGTGGCGCCGCGCAGGTGCTGTCTGACAAAGGCGAAGCCGGGAGTCGGGAATGACGAGGTGCGAACCGATTTGAGGTTTAGCAAATCTCTATAGTTTCGGACGTCCGCTTTTTGGCGCGAAGCGGACGTCCGACGAACCACGGGCGTCAGCCAGTGCCATACGCGGACGTCAGTAAAAGCGCAAAGCCGACATTCGTCTCCCGGCGACCAATCAATTCGCTTGCGGCGTCGTCTCCAAAAATGCACACCGCTGCGTTGGTTTTGGCCGGGAATAAGAACGAAGCCGGCTTCCAGTGGCTTTTCCCCCGGCGCGACGGAGATCCATGAACGGTCTCGTCGATGGCCCATACTTCCTCCGGATTCGGATCCGGCGCGAAGTAATGGCAATAGACCACCCGAAGGTTCGAATTTCCGCGGTCGAACTGCTTTAACTCTCGACGATCTTGTCGAAGCGCTTGCGGGCGCTCCACTAGCCCTTTGGCTCTTCTAGCCACGCGCACGAGCAAGCCTTTGACGCTCAATCTACGCAAGGAAAACCACGGGACAACTTCGTCGACTAGAACACCATGGCAATTCGTTGCAGAAATGGCTTACGCGCAGGTGAACTCCGTCATTGGCTCATCAATATCAAGCGCGTTTTTTGGAACGATCCGAGCCTGTCTGTGAGGCGCTGTCGCAAGGCTCGATGCCGGGGTGACGAATATTCCGAAGATGGGCGGCGAGATTGGCGAAATCATCGGCGCGCGGGTCGCTGCGGCGCCAGACCAGCTCAATCGTCCGCGAGTAACCGGCCAGCGGCAAAGGCACATATTCGATGCCGTTGATTTCGGTGACCGCCAGTGCCGGCATCAAGGTGCATCCTTCGCTCGCTGCGACCATGTATTTCAGGGTCTCTAGACTGGTCGCGTGGCGGTTTGAGGCATCTATCTCGGAGCATGCCGCGATCGCCTGCTCGCGGAGGCAATGGCCTTCTTCAAGCAACAGGCGCTCGTTGGCCTCCAGGCCCACCCATCCCATGCCGCGCGGCGATGTGGCCGAATGGCCGCGTGGACACGCCATCACGAAGGGTTCCCGGAACAGAGCGGCTTCGCTCAACCCCGGTTCGATGACGGGGGCCGAGATGACGACGGCATCGAGGTCACCGCGGATCAGCGCGGCAATTAAATCGTCGGTTCTGCCTTCGCCGAGGACGAGGGAGAGAGCGGGATAGCGTGCGCGCAGATCGTGGAGGACGTGGGGGAAATAATAGGGTCCGAGCGTCGCTATCGCGGACAGCCGGAGCTTGCCACCGAAGGGTTCATCGGAGCGGCTGGCGAGGTCGAGGAGGTTGCGGGTCTCAAGCAATATCTTCCGCATTTGATCGACGAGTTGCCGACCTTCAGCGGTTACGATCAAACGCCGGGTCGTGCGCTCGAAAATGACCGTCTTGAGTCGGGCTTCGAGCTTGCTCACTTGCACGGAGAGGGAGGGTTGGGCGACGTGACACCGCTCGGCCGCCTTGACGAAGCTGCCAAGCTCCGCAACGGCGACGGCGTATTCAAGATCGCGAAGAGAGAGACCCGAGACATTCATATGCCGCGATATAGGATACCACTATTAATAATCAAGGAAGGTTGTGATAATCCTATTTGTGAGGAGGTCATACGCGGGGGCCTTCCGCCACGCTAAATCCATCCCTGCAATTCGCGGCGGACGATGGTCTCGATGACGCGCATACCGCCGTCACTGGCGTTGAGGCATTGAATCCGAGCAAATTCTTCGCCGCCGCCCTCAAAGAAATACCCGGCGTTCTCCTCGCCGATCTCCTCGATCGTCTCCAGGCAGTCCGCTGAGAACCCCGGGGTCAGGACAGCGATGCGCTTCACGCCGCTGGCCGCAAGCGCTTTCACTGTTTCATCGGTGTAGGGCTTAAGCCATTCGGCCGATCCAAAGCGCGACTGGAACGTGACGATGAACTTGTCCACGGGCAGTCTCAGGCGCAGGCGGATCAGCTCCCCGGTTCGCTGGCAGTGCTCGTAATAGGGATCGCCCTTGGCCAGCGTCTCAGCCGGCATGCCGTGGAACGAGGCGACAACCACCTCCGGCTCGAAACCCAGACCATCCCGCCCCTCCGTGATCGAGCGCGATATCTCCTCGATGTAGGAGGTCTCGTCGTAATAGGGAGCGGCCACGCGAAGGACGGGTTGCCGCCGCATCTTGGCCAGCGCCTCGAACACCTTATCACAGGCCGTTGCGCTCGTGGCAGCGGAATACTGCGGATAGAGCGGCAGGAGCAGGAGCCGGTCGCATCCCTGATCTGACAATCGGTCGATAGCCGATTTGAGCGATGGATTTCCATATCGCATGCCCCAGTCGACGACGACGTCAACCGAGTTTGGACCCAGCAGGCCGGCGTCAATCGCTGCCTGCAGTTTCTCGGCCTGCGCGCGCGTGATCGTCTTCAGCGGGCTCTCGTTCAATTCGCGATTCCAGATCGTCTGATAGTCTTTCCCCTTGCTGGCCGGGCGGGACGTGAGGATCAACCCGTTGAGAATGAAAAACCAGATCAGCCGCGGCGCTTCGATGACCCTTCGATCCGAAAGAAACTCCGAGAGATATCGCCGCACCGACCAGTAATCGGTTGCGTCGGGCGTGCCGAGGTTGCTGAGCAGGATGCCGATTTTGCGGGGCGTGATGAAGTTGACTTGCGGAGGTTGCGAACACACCTCCTTTGTCAGGCTTGCAAGGTTCGTGCTGTGGAAGGTCATGTGTGCCTCGCAGTAATCGCCATGATTGGGCACCGAGCGAGATTGGCCTGCCGTTGCGGGGACGGCCGGCGCTTCGCCTTGGGGAGGGTGCCTTCGATCAGGTCGATGCCGTGCATCACGTCGTCGCGCTCAGCAATGCCGGCCCCGCGCGGGCCATACATGCCGACCGCATGGACCTCATCAATGCAGGTCATGGCGTTGTGGCGCTCGGCCAGATCGCAGATCCCGAAATGAGCCAGGTAATCGACCATGGTCAGCGTGTCCTTTCGTCGCTTTGGTGGGAAGACCTGTCCGCACCGAAAGGGGTCAGCGCGGACAGGGTGCCAAGGGAGACGGCATTGCAGGTGTTGCCGATCTACCCGACGGGCGAGGTTTCAGATGTTATTCGGCTGCCTCGGTCACGGGGTTGGGAACGATCCTCGACCGCGCGAGCTTGTCGATCGCATCGGCCACGCCCTTGCCGTAGGCCGGATCGGCCTGCGTGCAGTTGGCAACGTGACGCTCGACCACCGGCTGGGAAGCGCCATTGATCGCGCGAGCCGTGTTATCGAACAGCACCTGCCGCTGGGCGGGCGACATCATGCGGAAGAGGTTGCCCGGCTGCGAGAAGTAGTCGGTATCCTCCCGGTGGTTCCAGCGCGCCACCGCGCCTTCGTTCTTCAACGGCGGCTCCGAGAAATCGGGTTGCGCCTGGAGCGCACCACGGCTGTTCGGCTCATAATGGGTGCCGCGGCCGCCATTGCCATCGACGCGCATCGCGCCGTCGCGGTGGTAGCTATGGACCGGGCATTTCGGGGCGTTCACCGGAATCTGCGAGTGATTGACGCCGAGCCGATAGCGCTGGGTGTCTCCGTAGGAGAATAGGCGGCCCTGGAGCATCTTGTCCGGAGAGAAGCTGATGCCAGGGACGATGTTTGTCGGGGCGAACGCGGCCTGTTCGACATCCTGGAAGAAGTTTTCCGGGTTGCGATTGAGTTCCATGACCCCGACTTCGATCAGCGGATGGTCCTTTTTCGGCCAGACCTTGGTCAGATCGAACGGATTGATCGGATAGTTGTCGGCTTCCTCCTCCGTCATGATCTGCACATAGAGCGTCCACCGCGGGAAATCGCCGCCTTCGATGGCCTCGAAGAGATCGCGCATGTGACTCTCGCGATCGCCGCCGATCGCCGCCACCGCTTCGGCATCCGTCATGTTCTGGATGCCCTGCTGCGTGCGGAAGTGGAACTTTACCCAGAAGCGCTCATTCTGAGCGTTGAAGAAGCTGTAGGTATGGCTGCCGAAGCCGTGCATATGGCGCCAGGTCCTCGGGATGCCGCGCTCGCTCATCACGATCGTGATCTGATGCAGCGCTTCCGGCAGCAGCGTCCAGAAATCCCAGTTGTTGTCGGCGCTGCGCATTCCGGTGCGCGGATCGCGCTTAATGGCATGGTTCAGATCGGGGAACTTCAGCGGGTCTTTGATGAAGAAGACCGGCGTGTTGTTCCCGACGAGATCCCAGTTGCCTTCGTCGGTGTAGAATTTCAGGGCGAAGCCCCGAATGTCACGTTCGGCATCGGCCGCGCCGCGCTCGCCGGCGACGCTCGAGAAGCGAGCGAACATCTGGGTCTGCTTGCCGACCTCGGCGAAGATCTTGGCCTTGGTGTAGCGGGTGATGTCGTGTGTCACCGTGAAGGTGCCGAAGGCGCCGGCGCCCTTTGCGTGCATGCGCCGCTCTGGAATCACTTCGCGGTCGAAGTGGGCGAGCTTCTCCAGGAACCACACATCCTGCAGTAGCGCGGGTCCGCGCGGGCCGGCGGTCATAATGTTGTTGTCGTCAACGACAGGGGCGCCGAATGCGGTCGTCAGTTTATTACTCATTGTCTGGCCTCCTTTGATGGTCCTGGGCTGGCGCCATCGAGGTTCGGTGGTGCCGAACACGACCATAGGAGGCGATGATTATTAGAGGAAATATATACTTCCGCGGACTCTTATAGGGTTCTCCTATGAGTTGGCGCGTTCGCTTACGAAAGCGCACAGATAAGCCATTATATTCCAGGCGTTGTCTGAATACGCCGCACGAGGCAGGTCACGCCGGAATTCGAGAATTCTCGACCGAACAGGTCGAAAATCCTGGCGGCGTGGAAACCCAGACTTGCGCGCGAAGTGACACACAGATTCGGCTGCGAGTATGGCGCTCAACACCAATGCGCGCGTCGGCGGATAAAGAAGCTCGTACTCCGCGATCCCGTGGGCGTTCCGTTGTCGTGTTGTACAATTGCGTCAGAACGCATCAATCCTTGAACAAGGATACGCCAGTTTCTCACCCGGTTCAGCGGATCGGTGTCATAAGTTCACGTGGTATCCTTGGCGGACTTCATCACCAATACGCTCGCGTTTAGGCTTTCGGTACACACAGGATAGTCTGAAAGCGCTTGACCCCAAACGGCCGATTAGAGAAGCGGACATTTGCCAAAATATCGTCGTCGGCTAAGTGGCATTGCACATTAACGCGTGTTGGTCATCCGCACGAATGATCTGACAGAGCTACCTCCGCTCGACCGCGTAGCGTCACTTCATTTCGTCGAATGTAAATTGAGAGTGCATATCCCGCCGCAATAAATAGGCCCAATGAGATCACGCTCAGTGTTCCGGAAATCTTGTAAACTTCGGCGCCCACTGCGTAAGCACCGAAGCCGAACAGACACGCCCAGCAGACCCCACCGGCTATATTGAAGAAGAAAAAACGCCGTGCCGGCATGCTATTGGCGCCCGCAAGCAAAGCCGCAAACATTCGTAGCACTGCAATGAAACGGCCAAAGAACACGACGCCGTTCCCGTACCGAAAAAAAAGATATCGGCCGATCAGCAATCGATCCTCATCGAGGCGGATGTACCGACCGTATCTGCGAAGAAACGGCAAGCCAAGCCGACGCCCGACCATGTATCCCAAACCGTCCCCGACAATCGCACCTGTTGCAGCTGCTAATACAACGACAACGATGTTGATCTGAGCAGTGGTGGCGGCAAGGAGTGCAGCAGCAACTAGGATTGTCTCTCCGGGGAGAGGCACGCCGGCACTTTCGAGCGCAACAACACCAAAGATGATCCACGGGCCGTAAGTTGGGATTAAGCTAATCAAGGCATCCGACAAAGAAGTAAACTCCATCTTTTGAGGTCCCATATCCGTGTAGACGCACGACCCTCGCGGCGAATTGCCACGATGGTGGATTCGAAATGTTGGCGGTATTTCATGGTGCTTCACCAAATGGTGAGATGTTCGCAAGCGACTGATTTATAAGTAGCCGGCGATGGAAAGATCAGCTGCCGGCTCTTATCTAGTGTGTGTGGAGGGTCCGCCATTCCTGGCCATTGGTCCAATGGATAAAAACGCACAGCTTCATTGGACATTCCGATGGCCATTCTGCCCAGTCTTCAACAACTCCGCTTTCTGTGTGCTCTGGCCGAGCAACGCCATTTCGGTCGTGCTGCGGAAAATTGTGCCGTCACCCAATCTACGCTGAGCGGTGGGATCAAGGAACTCGAGGCAAGGCTGGGCATAACGCTGTTCGAGCGCAGCCAGCGCCAGGTGATGCTGACGCCCTTGGGGAAAGAGATCGCGACGCGCGCCCAGCGCCTGCTGGTCGACGCCGAGGAGATGGTCGGGTTGGCCCGCAACGCGCAGGAGCCATTGTCCGGGCCGCTCCGGTTCGGGGTAATCCCGACAGTCGGGCCGTATGTCCTGCCCTCGCTGCTGTCGCATCTGGGCACTGCGCTGCCGAAGCTCAAGCTGTACGTGCGGGAGGCTCCGACCACAGTCCTGCTGGACAAGCTCGCGAGCGGAGAACTCGACATTTTGCTGGTGGCCATTCCTTACGGACTTGGCGATGTCGAGGCGATGGAAATGGCGGAAGATCCAATCGTCGTTGCGATGCCGCGCAACCATCCTCTTCGCAATCACAAAGTGGTAACCCGTGATGACCTGGCGCGTGAGCAACTGCTCCTGATCGAGGACGGGCATTGCCTGCGCAGCCAATCGCTGCAGGCATGTCGGATCGTGGATCCGGTGCGCAATGAGGTCTTCCAGGCGACCAGCCTGCGAACGCTTGTCCAGATGGTGGCCGCAGAGCTTGGCATCACACTAATGCCCCAGATGGCGGTGGATTCGGAACTCGCTTCAACTCGCAATGTTGTGATTCGCCCGCTCTCTCCAGACAAGCCGTTCCGCACCCTGGTCCTAGCCTGGCGGCCGACCACCTCGCGCGGCGCCGAATTCAGGATGCTCGGAAATCTTATCCGAGAGTGTCTGACGGGTACCAAGAGAGCATTTGCGCCTGACCATGACATTGAAGCACTGACAGCGCGCTGACAGCGTGCCAGGCCGGCATCCATTGTGGCGATACCTGGGTGCTGGCCGGGCGCCATCGGCTGCTCCGATTAATGCCTTCGAAATTTCCCGTTAGCTATTCGGAGCCGGGCGACCACATGAGGGCCGGGCGAGAAGTTCGATGATCACTGATGGCTCTGCCCGTCGAAAGGAACGATTCATGACTGGACGAAAAACGATGATGGTATTGGCAACCGCCCTCCTTGCCGGCTCTCTGCTCGCGACGGGTGCACAGGCACGCGGCGGTGGAGGCGGCGGCGGAGGCGGAGGTGGCGGTGGCGGCGGACACGGGGGCGGCGGCTTTAGCAGCGGCGGCTTTGGTGGTGGCGGTGGCTTTCACGGAGGCAGCATGGCCGGCTTTGGCGGCGGCGGCTTCTACAGTGGCGCTTTCGCTGGAGGATTTCACGGTGGCCCCGGCCCCGTCGTTCGAGGATCCAACAATGGCGGCTTCCACGGTTTTGGCCCCGGTCCCGTCGTTCGAGGATTTCGTGGCCACGACTACGGGGACCACCGCTACGGCTACCGGCCGTATGGCTACTGGAACGACTACGCTTACGACTATCCGTACTACGATTCCTACTACGACGACGGCAGTTGCTACGTTCTTCAGCGACGGGTGGACACCGCGCATGGTCGGCGTCTGCAACCCCGCCAGGTATGCGGTTGATCGACCGTCGCGCATCGATGTTGATCGCGGTCTAAAACGTCAACTGACTGCTTAAGCGTCGATTGCCATGAGATGACCTCAGCGTGGTCCTGCGCTGAGGTCAAGTTTTGCGGGATTCCCCTTCTTCCCATCGGCACAGCAGTAGGCCACTTTTGCCGATCCCGTGCTGACCAGAACTCAGGCTGCCTCGGCGACCCTGTCGCCGGAGCGGCCTTCCTTGAGCGTGTTGGCCCACCAGACGAGTTCGTCCAGCATCGGCTTGGCGCAGTCGTCGAGGTAGGGATAGTCCGCCATGGACTTGCCCTCACGCATCATGCCCATCATCTCGATCATGCCGATATGAACGGCGCGCGGGAGCGAGGCCACTTGCGCCGTGGCGAGGATATTCCGCAAATGCTCGACGGCGCGGGCTGCGCCGCCCCCGCCATAGCCCAGGAAGGTCGCCGGCTTGCGGTGGATCTCGGACCAAAGATAGTCGAGGGCATTCTTCAGCACGGCCGGAATGCTGTGGTTGTATTCCGCGGTGACGAAGATGTAGCCGTCAAGGCTGGCGATCTTCTCACCCCAGCGCAGGGCGACTTCGTTCTGCGGCGGCGCAACGTGCAGCGGCACCTTTTCCTCGAAGAACGGCATGGGATAATCGCGGAGATCGACAATCTCGAAATCGGCGTCATTGCGCTCCTTGGCGATATTGAACAGCCAGTTCGTCGGGACTTCGCCGAACCGCCCGGGACGGGTCGTGCTGATGATGACGCCGATTTTGGGTCGTTTTTGCATAGTCGCTTTCCTAGACACTCACGATTGGTAAGCCACCATGTTGTGGTAACCCCGGTGGGCGCAAGATCGCACTTTTTCCGCAGTGACTTACCCGCCAGTAAGTGAGGTCGCGGCTTTAATCGTCGACGACGGCGCTATCCTCGTGAGATTGCTCTCGAAGTCGCTCGCGCGCCTCGTCGATGTCGGTCTGGTTCTCCATCACCCACCTACCGATCGGGGCCAGCGCAAGCTTGAGCGAGCGCCCGCGGTCGGAAAGTTCGTATTCGACCCGCGGCGGAATCGTGAGGTGGACTGTCCGGATCAGGATCCCTTCGTGCACGAGATTTCGCAGCGTAACGGTCAACATGCGCTCGGAGATGCCATTGACCGCCCGGTGCAATTCCGTGAAGCGCATCCGCCGGTCGCCGAGCACCATCAGAAGCAGGATTGTCCATTTGTCACCGACCCGCGCCAGGATGTCTCTGGCCCGGCGGCAATCAGCGGGAAGTTGTTGGGGTTCAATGGTCATGCAGCAAACATAAGGTCGATTACGCCATGAATAAAGACCGCGGGCGCATCGATCTCCGTGAGCAGCCTCGACGGCACGGCGTACCCTCGTGATGTTGGTTGCCACTTTTCGCGACATAAAAGCGAATAGCGCTAAGCCGCCCCCGCCCAGGGTGGCGTGGACCTGGGCCATCACAGACATATGGCACTGCAAGTTCGTTCCAGGAACGAACCGTGTTGACGTTCCTTGGATCTCGTCCCGCCAATAAGCCCAGCGTGACGCCGCGCGCGGCGCGCCTGATAGGTGCAGGATCGTCTGCGGCAGCCCCACGATCACCCGATAGAGGCCGTTACCGGTTACAACGGTGCGGCCCGCGCACCATGTAAGAACGGGGCCAATTGATTGGAGAAAATGCAATGCGTTCTGGCTTGGCATTATGCCTTTTGATCGCCCTCTGTGCTTCTGCGAACGCCGCCGCAAGAGCGCATCATGCCAAATCGCGACATGTCATCGTTCGTCCCAGCCAGGCTGTGATCCCAAGCTACGTCACCCCAGGTGGTGTGCGGATCTATCGCGACGACTCCGTTATGGGTGGTCTGCGGACCGACCACGACGACCCTCCAGCCTACGATGACCCATCCAAGTTTGGCGGCGAATGATCTGCGGCAACCAGATGACGTGTACGCCAAAAATTCTCGCGTGCCATGGCGCAAAGCTGGGTCCGGAACTGATAAGGAAAGGCATAGAATGGAGTCAGTCACGACTGATAAACAAATCATAGAAAGCTTATCAGTTGTTGAATGGCCGTTTCTGGCGCAAAGCGGTCATCGCTTTGAGGCGACAAAAAACTTTGGCTTAGACGCGGAACGGATGTATCACTCCGGACGGCGCATAACCTGACATCGCCTCTTTCAGCCGCCTGCTCGCGTTCGAACGGATTACGGATTGAGAGGGACGGCAGCATGCAGCGGAGACCACCGCTCACCTGCCGAGGGCTGCGGGCCGAGTGTCCCGCGTTATCGCCGCAGCGAGCGTCGGCCAAGTCGAGGCACCCTCTCGCCGCAGTGTCACGCGGCAGCCCGGCTTGGCATCTTCGATGACGAGATCGAGGCCGTGCAGCCTGGCCACGGCCGCGACGAGGCTGAGCCCCAGTCCAGTCCCAGGGGTGTGGCGGCTCCTCTCTGCGCGATAGAAGCGCCGCAGGACAGCCTCGCGCTCCTCTGCGGGAATGCCAGGTCCAGTATCGGTCACGATGATGCCGAGATTTTCATTTGCACGAAAGATGCGCAATGCAACCCGCCTCCCCGGCGGCGTGAACTTGATCGCATTGTCCACCAGGTTCCCGATCGCCTCGAACAGCAGACTTGGATCACCGGCCATCTTGGCCGACCCGCCGCTCTCGTCTTTCAGCGAGAACGAGACGCCCTTGCCCTCAGCCAGCGGCTCGTAGAAATCCCTCACATCAGCTGCGATCGCGGCAAGATCGAGCGTCGTGAACCCAGTGCGCCGCGCGCCGTCCTCAACTTCGGAGATGCGCAGCATTGCACCAAATGTCGAGAGAACGGCCTTGGTTTCGACAATCGCCTCATCAACGGCGGTGGCAAATTCGTCAACCGAGGCCGCGCGGCGGGCCGCCCGCTCGAGGCCGGCGAGCAGCCGCGTCAACGGCGTGCGCAAATCGTGCGCGATCCCATCGCTCACGCCCTTCACTTCGTGCATCAGCCGCTCAATGTCGTCCAGCATTCCATTGACGACATCCACCAGCCGGTCGAGATCACCTGCCGTCCCACGGGTCGGCAGGCGCTCGGCCAAATTGCCATTGACGATGCGTTCGATGGCATGGGCGACCTCATCGATGCGGCGGACCGACCCAGCGCCAATCACAGCCGCGCCCGCCAGCCCCATGATCAGAACCAGCAGGCCGCCCCAAGCCATGGCGCCGACCAGCAATTCGCGGAATTCGTGCATCTCGTGCACATTCTGACTGACGAGGACGACGTCGCCGGAGGGCAACCGGTGCGCCAAGCCCCGGAACGTCACCGCCTCACCGCGCCGGTTCAACCTGAACTCGAAGGGACGGTCCGACGGCGAGGGCGTCGGCAGGTTCGCCACCTTGCCCGCGACTCCGTGCCCGGCGGCATCGAACAAGGCAAACGGGCGGTCGCCCTCGGGATCGCGCGCCGCGTGCTCGTTCAGATGTTCGATGAGCTGGGAGGGGCTTGCAGCGACCAGGCCCGCAAGTTCCCTAGTCAGCCATTCGTCCGTGCCGCTCTGTAAGTAACCAGCGGTTTGCCAGTAGAGGAAACCGAAGAGCGTCAAGGAGGCCGCCCCAAAGAGCGCAAGAAACAGCAGGGCGAGCCGAAAGCTCGTGGTGCGCCGGAGATCACTCAGCCGCACGGAGCACATACCCCGAGCTGCGCACGGTGTAGATCAGCGTGGGCAACCCGCCTTCGTCGAGCTTCCGGCGGAGCTTGCCAATGTGCACGTCGATCACGTTCGTCCGTTCGTCGTAGTGATAACCCCAGACCTCTTCGAACAGCATCGTCCGCGTCACTACCTGGTTCGGTTGCCGCATGAGATACTCGAGCAGATGGTACTCTCGCGGCAACAGCTCGACGAGCCGACCGGCTCGGCGCACCTCGCGGCTCAGGAGGTCGATCTCCAGGTCGCCGACATGGAGCATCGTATCCCGCCGAGGGACCGCCTGCCGCCGTACCAAAACCTCGATCCGGGCAGTCAGCTCTAGAAATTCGAAGGGCTTGGTCAGGTAATCGTCGCCACCGGCGCGGAGTCCTCGCACCCGCTCGTCCACCGCAGACAAGGCGCTAAGGATGAGCACTGGCGCTTCGACGCCGACCGTGCGGAGGGTCGATAGAACGGTAAGCCCGTCCACTCCGCCAGGCAGCATGCGGTCCAGCACGATGGCCTCGTACGCGTCCGCGCCCGCTTTCAGCAACCCCTCGCGGCCGGTATGGGCGCAATCGACGTCGAAGCCGGAATCGCCGAGTGCAGCCGCAATCTCCGCGGCGGTCTGGACATCGTCCTCCACTACCAGCACCCTAGCCATGCTTCTCCTCCAAAAGGACCTGGAGCCTGTCTGCCATATAGCGAGCAAAGTGCCCATCTACCACACATGAAATCTAGTTTAAGAAAGGAACGCGGTGCGCATCCTGGTTGCCGAAGACGATGATCGCACGGCGAATTATCTGGTGCGGGGCCTGACCGAGAGCGGTCATATCGTGGATCGCGTCGCGGATGGCGAAACCGCGCTGGCCATGGCGCTCGAAGGCATCTACGAGGCACTCGTCCTCGACCGCATGCTGCCGGCGATGGATGGCGTCACCTTAGTTCGGCGCCTGCGCGAGCACGATCCTCGCACTCCGGTGCTGATGCTGAGCGCCGTCGCAAGCACGGTCGATCGCGTCGAGGGTATGCGCGCCGGGTGCGACGACTACCTCGCCAAGCCCTACATGTTCGCGGAGCTTCTGGCGCGCCTTGAGGCGCTTGGCCGCCGGACCGACCGCTCGCGGCGCCTCTCGGTGCTGCGGGTTGGCGACCTCGAACTCGACACGGTCGGCCGGACAGTGTCGCGGGCAGGACGGCCGATCCGCCTTCAACGTCGCGAATTCCTCCTGTTGGAACAGTTGGTCCGCCACGCCGGCCAAGTCGTCACGCGATCCATGCTGCTGGAGGCCACCTGGGACTATGATTTCGAGGCGCGCGGCAACATCGTCGACATGCATATCCACCGGCTACGTAAAAAAGTGGACGAGGGCTTCTCCCATCCGTTGATCCAAACGGTCCCAAGTGCCGGCTACACGATCCGCGAGCCTAGCGGTACCCCGACGCAACCGGACCAACCGGCCTGATTAAAATCGATTTCATCATCGAGCGATGCGCGCTCTACGACCGATCCGTCAGAGTACCGAAGCGTTGAACCAGCTCCAGGCTGCCTTGTCGGGCCGTCGATGTCTCATCAATTGGGTGGATTAGAAAACGATGACCAACCGACCATTTGCCCAGGACCTCGTCGTCGAGGCTCGCGGGCCCGCCGTTGAGCCGCCGCGACGAAAGCATCATCGGTTGCGGGCAATCGTTATTCTAATACTTCTTGGCGGCACCGCGTATGGCGCTTACGCCAACATCCACCATGAGGCAACCGCCGCCGGGGCGTCGGCGCCTTCGGCCTCCGCCACTGCCGTTATCGGCGTAGGAACTGCGCAAGCCAAAATCGAAAACGTACCGATCTATGTGACCGGGCTCGGCACGGTTCAGCCATTCAACAGCGTGACCGTCAAGCCGCGCGTCAGCGGCCAGATCAGCGACATTGTCTTCACGGAAGGGCAGTTAGTCCACGCCGGCGACGAGCTGGCGCACATCGACCCGCGGCCATTCCTGTCGCCGCTGCATCAGGCGGAGGCCATCCTGGCCAAGGACCAGGCGCAACTCAATAATACGAATATTGATCTCCAGCGCATCACGAGCCTCGCTCAAAAGGGCTTTGCGACGGGCCAGTCTCTCGACACGCAAAAATCGCAGCTTGCCGGATTGCAAGCCACGATCTTGGCCGATCAGGCCGCGATCGAAACTGCCAGGACCCAGCTCGACTTTTCCACGATCACCTCTCCCCTAAGCGGCGTCGCCGGAATCCGGATGATCGATGCGGGCAACATGATTACTCCGTCCGATCCGGGACTTGTGGTCATCAATCAGCTCGAGCCGATCTCGGTGGTTTTCACGGTACCGTCGGAAGCGATCAGTCATTGGGCGGTGGGCCGACCGACATCTATCGTCCCGGTCACGGCGCGATCGCCCGACAATGCTCGAATGCTCGGCACCGGTGATTTGAGCCTCGTCGATAATCACATCGATCCCACCACCGCGACCATCAGGCTCAAGGCGACGTTCCCGAACAAGGATCATCTGCTCAAGCCCGGCCAATTCGTCAACGCTTCGATCCAGAGCGCGCTACTGTCGAACGTTGTCACTGTGCCGTCCAGCGCCGTTCAGCAGTCGACAAGTGGTTCTTACGTCTACCTCGTGCAGCCCGACATGACTCTGGCACAGCGCCCAGTGACGGTCGTGCGCGTGGCCGGCGACACGACCGTAATCGCGCCCGGATTGAACGCAGGCGACACGGTGGTCACAGACGGCCAGTACAGCATGAAGCCGGGCCTGAAAGTGTCCATTTTGCCGAGCGATTCCGCTCCCCAGAAGGTCGCCGATCGGAACAACGCGACACAGTAAATCTGTCGTCTCCCTGTCTGAGGTCAATCCTGTGAACATCTCGAAGCGTTTCGTCGAGCGTCCCGTTGCCACGGCCCTGCTGACCCTCGGCGTCGTTCTGGTGGGCATAGTCGCCTATCTGCTGCTCCCGATTTCCTCTCTGCCCCAGGTCGATTTTCCGACCATCGCGGTTCAGGCGAGCCTGCCAGGTGCGGATGCCGAAACCATGGCGGCCACGGTTGCCAGTCCACTCGAGCAGCAGTTCGCCAACATCCCTGGTGTTACGCAGATGACGTCCACGAGCACGCTCGGCATGTCGAACCTGACGCTGCAGTTCGACCTCAATCGGAACATCGATGGCGCTGCTCAGGATGTGCAGACCGCCATTAATGCGGCAAGCGGGCTGCTGCCGAAGACGATGCCCAATCCGCCGACCTACCATAAAGTCAATCCCGCACAGTTCACGGCGATCTCAATTGTGATGCAGTCAGACACCATCCCGCTGCCGAAAGTAATGGATGACGCGACGAATCTGGTCGCCCAAACCCTGTCCCAAATCCCTGGCGCGGGCTTTGTCGACATGCCCGGCTCGTCTAAATCGGCGATTCGGATCCAGCTTGACCCGATGAAGATCGCGTCCATGGGTCTGAGCCTCGAAGATATCCGCGCGGCTCTCGTGGTTGCCACCACGAACGGCCCGAAGGGCACCCTTAATGGCAGCCAGCGTTCGGTTACGCTGGACGCCAACGATCAGCTTCTCAGCTCGACAAATACAAACGCGGCCATCGTCGCCTACCGCAACGGCTCGCCGGTGCGGATCAGCGACATCGGACGCGCTATCGACAGCGTCGAGAACACCACGATGGGCGCCTGGTACAACAACCGAAAGGCCGTCACGATCGACGTCCACCTGCAGCCCGGCGCCAACGCGGTTGAAGTGGTCAAGGGGGTGAAGGCGGCGCTGCCCGCGCTTCGGCTACGGCTTCCTCCTTCCGTTCAGTTGACCACAGCCGGCGATTCTACCGTTGCCGTGCGAGCAGCGGTCAGCGACGTGCAGAGAACGCTGTTGATCACGATTGGCCTCGTGGTGCTGACGATCTATGTGTTCTTGAAGAGCCTTAGTGCTACGATTATTCCAGCCGTGACCATTCCTGTGTCCTTGATCGGGACGTTCGGAATTATGTACCTGCTCGGCTACAGTCTCGACAACATCTCGCTCATGGGGCTGACCATTGTCGTTGGCTTCGTGGTCGATGACGCCATCGTCGTGATCGAGAACATTGTGCGCCATGTCGAAGATGGCGCTTCACCTATAGCTGCGACACTCAAGGGCGCGAGCGAGATTGGCTTCACGGTCGTGTCAATGACGGTGTCGCTCATCGCAGTATTCATCCCGCTTCTCCAGATGAGCGGAATGGTTGGTCGGCTTTTCCGCGAGTTCTCGGTCACAGTATCGGTGGCGCTGATCATCTCGGCCATCGTCTCGCTGACGCTGACGCCGATGATGTGCGCGCTCATGATTCGAGGGCACCAGCCCGAATCCCGCCGCGGCCTGGCGTCTCGCGCCCTCGAACGAGGGTTCGCCCTGTTCGAAGCCGGATACAAGCGGTCCTTGCTCAGTATCATCGCCCATCCGCGCCTGGTGATGCTGTCCTTCGCGGCGACACTCGCGTTGACGGCGTATCTCTTCATCGTCATCCCGAAAGGGTTTTTCCCGCAGCAGGATATCGGGTTGATCTCCGCCTCCACGCAGGCGGCGCAGGACATCTCGTTCGAGGCGATGGCTGCCAGACAACAGGCCGTGGTCGACCTCATCATGAAAGAACCGGCGGTCGAGACCGTCCGCTCGAACCTCGGCGGCTCGGGACTCATGAACACCGGCAATTTGCAGATCATCCTGAAGCCGCAATCGGACCGTTCGGTAACCGCCGACCAGGTTATCGCACGCATCCGCAAGCAGATGTCAGTGATGACCGGGGTGAGCCTCGCCATGCAGGCTGTGCAGGGCATAAACGTGGGTGGACGGATCTCCCAGACCCAGTTTCAATACACGCTCCAGGACCCCAATCTTCCCGAATTGTATAAATGGGCCGACACCATGGTGGCCGAGCTGCGTAAGCTGTCTGAGATCCGCGATATCGCGAGCGATCTTCAGTCAGCCGCCCCGCACGCCAGTATCGTGATCGACCGTGATACGGCCACCCGTCTCGGCGTCACCCCCCAGGCAATCGACGATACGCTGTACGATGCGTTCGGTCAGCGGCAAGTTGCGACCATCTTTACTCAACTCGATCAGCACAAGATCGTGATGGAGGTCGATCCCAAGTTCAGGGTCGATACCGGCGCGCTTGATAATCTCTATATCGGGAACAACGCCGGCAAGCAGATCCCGCTCAGCACGTTCGCCAAGGTGGGCACGTCCGTTGCGCCGCTCGCGATCAATCATCAGGGCCTGTTCCCATCGGTCACGCTCAGCTTCAATCTCGCTCCCAACGTAGCGCTTGGAGACGCGGTAACGGCCGTGAACACCCTGAAGACCCGGATCGGCGTGCCCGCGACTATTCAGACCGGATTCCAGGGGACCGCCCAGGCGTTTCAGGCCTCGTTGGCCACGCAGCCCGTGCTGATTGTGGCCGCCTTGGTCGCGGTCTACATCGTGCTCGGCGTGCTCTATGAGAGCATGGTGCATCCAATCACGATCCTATCGACGCTCCCGTCGGCCGGCGTCGGCGCCTTGGTTGCCCTTATGCTGACGGGTGGGCAACTCGATGTCATGGGCCTTGTCGGCATCATTCTCTTGATCGGCATCGTCAAGAAGAATGCCATCATGATGATCGATTTCGCGCTAACGGCGGAGCGAGGTGGGATGTCGCCGAGGCAAGCCATCATCCAGGCCTGCATCCTGCGGTTCAGGCCCATCACCATGACCACGCTCTGCGCGCTATTGGGCGCACTACCTCTGGCGCTCGGCACGGGTGTCGGATCGGAACTGCGGCGTCCGCTCGGCATCGCGATCGTCGGCGGTCTCTGCGTCTCGCAACTGTTGACGCTGTACACAACGCCGGTGGTCTATCTCTACATGGAACGGATCGCCAGCTTCATGGCTACGACCAGGACCAAGGCGTTCAAGCCGAAAGCCGCGATTCAACCATTGCCGTCAGAATGACAGCCTTTTCATCCAATGGCCTCATGCGCGCTCCAAAGACCGCTGTTGGCGCGGCGAGTTCAACCGATCGCTGCAACACATTCTGCGAACTTCGCAGCTGGAGTCAGATAGAGCAAGGTCTTTCGTGACCTTTGATTGAACTGTCTTGCGATGGCACTGAGCTTGGCCTGGCTGTGCAAGGACAGATCGGTGCCACGCGGAAAGATATTGGCGCAGCAATCTGTTGGTGTTTTCGTTTGACCCGCGCTGCCAGGGACAGCGAGGGTCACAAAATAGACGTCGACCTCGGTGGCCAATGTCAGGCGCTGATGGTCGGCAAGCTCCTTACCTCTGTCCCAGGTCAGCGACCGGTAAAGTTCGCTTGGCAGTCGCTGCGATTGCTTGATCACCGCCGAGACAACGCTTTCGGTGTCCTTGTTCGCAACCCTGACCAGCATCACGTAGCGCGAATGGCGCTCGACAAGTGTTCCGACGTAGCTGTTCCTCGATCCGCCGATCAGGTCGCCCTCCCAATGGCCTGGGACCGCACGATCTTCAACAGACGGTGGTCGTTCGCTGATGGATACAGCGTTCTTGATCTGGCCGAGCCCGTTCCGTTTCAGGCTGGCGTGCCTGGAGCGGCGGATCGTGCGCCTCGCTCTCAGGTGCTCAAGAAACTCCTTTTTCAGTACGCCGCGCGCTTGAACGAACAGGCTCCGATAGATCGTCTCGTGTGACACCTGCTTTTGAGGCTCACCCGGATATGTGCGCTTGAGCCAGCCAGCAATTTGCTCCGGTGACCATTGCCGCCGCAGCCCGATCGATACTGTCTGCCTCAAGAACGGACGGCAAGCCAGCTTGCAAAGTTTGGGACGCCGCGCCCGATCCCAGGCGGCCTGATCGGACCCAGCAGCCCGATAGCGGTCCGCTCCTCCATTGCGACTGACCTCGCGGCTGACGGTCGATGCAGATCGTCCCAAGTGGCGCGCAATCGACCGCAACGAGCAGCGCATGCTGAGCCATCGAGAGAATCTCCTCTCGTTCCGAAAGACTGAGTGCCTGTTTGGCGCTGCATCCTATGTTGATCGAATCTTGCGCGGTGCCTATGCTGCGGAATTGCCTGTTCAAGCGCCAACCGTATTCGATTTGGTCGTGAGCCAGAAAGCTGCAAGGCAACTTGGCCTTTACAGCCACGCAAAAAGTTCGAGTGAAGGCCGGTTTATTGATCAGCAACCTCACCCAGTAGTGTCTGCGTTCACCGGTAGTGTGAACTGAAACGTGGCTCCGTGGGCTACGTTTGCCGTGGCCCAAAGCCGGCCACTGTGGCCTTCCATGATCGAACGGCAGATCGAGAGTCCCATCCCCATGCCGCCGGATTTGGTGGTGAAGAAGGGGTTGAACAACTGGCCTGCATTCTCGCCGGAGATCCCTGCGCCGCAATCCGTCACGCTTACGATCACTTGGCCTGTCGCGTCCTGGCCTGATCGGATCACTAATTCGCGCGACCGATCCGTGACCGATTGCATCGCTTCAATGCCATTCATCACTAGGTTGATAATCACCTGCTGCAGTTGAACCCGATCGCCCAGGACCGTGGGGAGAGCGGACGCCAACTCCGTTCGTAACGACACCTGGTGGCTGATCAATTCACGCTGCACCAGCGCGATGGTCTCCCCGACGACGTTGTTGACATCGAGTGGTACCATTTCAATGTGGGATTGTTTCGCCAGCGCCCGGACCCGGCCGATCACCTTACTCGCCCGATTGCCGTCGTCTATTACCCATTCCAACGAGCGGCGCACTGCGTTCAGGTCGGGGATTCCGCGGTCGAGCCAAAGGAGACAAGCTTCAGCGTTGGTTATGACACCGGCGAGCGGCTGGTTCACTTCATGGGCGATCGAGGCCACCAGCTCCCCCATCGTCGTGACGCGATTCACGTGCGCAAGCTCCATTTGGGCGTCGAGGAGGAGCTGTTCACTGGCGCGCAGCTTCTCTTCCGCCCGCTTGCGGTCGGTCATGTCGAGGACAAAGGCAACACCTTCGTCTCGTTTCCACTCGAAAAGTGCGCCGGCGATCAGAACCGGCACGCGGCTGCCGTCTTTGCGGAAATATTCCTTCTCGTAGGGCCTGCAGCTCCCAGTGGCGTTGACCTGGGCCAGCGCATCCTGGTCGGCGGCGAGCCACTCGGCGGGAGTCAGCTCTGCCCACCCCGTTGGACCCGAGATAAGGTCTTCATGGCTGTAGCCAAGCATGTCGAGAATGGCTTCGTTGGCCTCGATGATTCGGCCCTGAAAATCCCAGATCATGATCCCGATGATGTTCGAATCGACCAGGCGGCGGATCCTGGCCTCCCGTTCCCGTAGATCGTTGTACAGACGGGCGTTCTCGAGGGATATCGCCGCTTGTGACGCCAGCAGTTCCAGCACCGAGATCCGGGCGGGCGTGAACACGTGCGATGCCAGATTGTTCTCGAGATAGAGCACCCCGATCAGTTTGGATTGCTTCACCAGAGGCAAACAGAGAACCGACCTGGCATGGCTCTGGCAGATATACGGATCCGCCGAGAACTCATTCTGGACCAGTGCGTCATCAAGGATCACGCTTTCCCGCGTCCGGATCACGTAATGGAGGACGGATTCGGGAAGCTCGGCTGGCGAGGCGGCCGTCTGGCGCAGCGTGACCTCAACCCGGCCGCGGCCGGTCGTGGCTTCTGCCGCGATCCGTGGCTCATCGTCCGGGAACAGAATCAGCAAACCACGCTCTGCGCCGGCGTCCTCGATTGCGATCCGCAACAGCGTCTTGATGAGCTCACCGAGGACGATTTCGCCGCACACCGCCTGCGCGGCCTTGAGCACCGTCCCGACATCCAGCTGTTCGACGCGCGCGCCGATGGTTGCGGTGGGAAATGCAGAGACCTGCGCGTCACGGAGGTCGGGATGAAGATGCTCGAGTTGTCGCACCTTGCCGTCGGCGCCCCAGCGCAGATAGCCTTGACGGGCGTCCTGCAAATACACACGGGCAATCTTCTCGAAGCCGCGCGCCGCATAGAAGCGGGACGCGAGTTCGTTGGCGAGCGCCTCATTGTGAACAAAGCCGTTTGCGCGAGCCGAGCGGATGGCCTGTTCGTAGAGAGACATGGCGTCGATGTCGCGGCCGTCGATGCGAGCAATCTCCGCGCCGACCAGCGCGGCGCGGTTTTCGAAATTATCCGGGCAGTTCGCCGCCCAGAGCAGGAGCTGCCGGTGGCGAACGGCCAATTCGTCGACATGTTGCCGCCGCTGGTCCGCCGGCGCGGTGTCGCAGGATGCAGCGCAAGTCAGCGCGCTGTAAAACTGATATTCGGCCTTTTCGAAGTAGGATGGCGATGTCCACATCAGCCGTTGCGCCCGAGACGAGGCCTCAATGGCCGACGCATAGTCACCGGCAAAGAAGCGCGCTTGCAGCTTGCGGACCCAGTACCAGCACTCGACAAACGCCAAATCCGGATTTTCTGAAAAATGGCGCTCGATCCGACGCTCATCAAACTGATCATCGTCGAAGGAGCCGAATGTCGGCGTCAAACCGCGCAGCGTCCGGATCAGCCCGAGCTGGGGGGCGATGGAGTTAATGACAAACCCGAACCGCGCCTTCTGCGCGAACGCGAGGCCGTGCAACGCTTCGCGTTCC